>CAZEBY010000001.1:0-1567 GCA_964510565.1 uncultured Lachnospiraceae bacterium
TGCATTCATGTTGTTAACCCGCAGGGCCAGCTGATCCCTTTTTGCATGTATAACCTGACCGATAAAAACGGGCATGCCATCTATCGCCAACAGTGAGGATTTTATGAAAAAGACACCATTGGAAAACTGGATCATCAAACGAACCGGGATCTCACCGGAAAATACTGAAGCGCTCAAGAGCTATCAGCTGGAAAAACTGGTTGAAACGCTTTGCTATGCCAAGGATAACAGCCGTTTTTATCAGAATCAGCTGGACGGCATCGATCCCCGGCAAATCAAATCATGGGATCAGTTTGAGCGACTCCCGTTAACAACGGCCGAGGACTTAAAAAATAATCCTTTTGATTTTTTATGTGTACCCCAATCGCAAATTGCCCGGATTGTTACCTTGAATACCTCGGGAACCAGTGGCCCGAAGAAACGGATTTTTTTTACAGAGGCCGATCTCCAAAAAACGGTGGATTTTTTCGATTTTGGGATGCGTTCGTTAATCGACAACACCGATCGGGTAATGGTTTTACTGCCGGGACAAGCCTACGGCACCATCGGCGACCTGTTAAAAAAAGCCCTTGATCGCACTGGGACAGTCTGTGTTGTTTATGGACTGCTCAACGATCTGGAGGCGGTCGAAAAAACGATAATCGAAAATGAGATTAATTGCATCGTCGGCATTCCGATTCAGGTTTTATATCTCAGTCGCAGCAAAGCGGCAAGCTTTAAGCACATCGAAAAAGTTCTGCTCAGTACTGACTACGTCCCGCAGGCGCTGGTTTTTGAGCTTAACCGGAAGTTTGGCTGCCATGTTTTTAACCATTATGGGATGACTGAAATGGGCTACGGCGGTGGGGTCGAGTGTCAGGCGCTAAATGGCTATCATCTCCGGGAGGGCGATTTATATTTTGAAATTGTCGATCCGTTTTCCGGAAAAGCGGTGGCCGATGGCGTTACAGGGGAGATTGTTTTTACGACCTTTAATCGCCAGGCGATGCCGTTGATTCGTTATCGCACCGGCGATATTGGGGCGTTTTCCCAGGACGCCTGTCAATGCGGCAGCTTTTTAAGAACCATGAAAAAGGTTACCGGACGGCTGAAGAATCGGATACAATTGGCTGGCGATGTCACTTTTGATCTCAAAGAGCTCGAGGAAATACTGTTGGCCGATGAAGACCTGATTGATTATCAGGTCACCATTAAAGACGATCAGACCCTCCTGATTGAGGTTTCGTTTTATCAAAACGAAACCGCCAAAGTAAAAGAAGCGCAACTGCAAAAGTGCGTGCAAGCACATCTTCTAAAAAACTACGATTCAGCGATACGTATTGAAGTCGAAAGAAGTCCGTTACAGAAACCGGATCAACTGGTGAACAGCATGGTCAAGCGAAAAATCAGGGACTGGCGAAAGGAGAGCAGCAGTGAATAATCTGATCAGGCAAATAAAAGAAGCGAAACACCAGAAAGAGAATTTTGTGCTGGCAACCATTCTTGAAAAATCGGGATCAGCCCCCCGTAACGAAGGCGCAAAAATGATGATCAGAGAGGATCTGTCAATCGAAGGCTCAATCGGCGG
>CAZEBY010000001.1:1667-141255 GCA_964510565.1 uncultured Lachnospiraceae bacterium
AAGGCGCAAAAATGATGATCAGAGAGGATCTGTCAATCGAAGGCTCAATCGGCGGTGGTCTGGTGGAAGCAATGGTGATTCGATCAGCGGCCAGGGTTCTCAAGGACAAATATTATCAGATTGAAACGTTTCGGCTAAACAGCAAGGATGAAGCCTCTCCGGGCCTCGTTTGCGGTGGTGATTTAAAAATTCTCCTGGAGTACATTGATTGGTGGGATCCGCAAACGCAGGTATTCTACGATGAAATGATCAAATTGATCGATACCAAGACAGATTTTGTGACGATAATCAAGATACCACAGACAAGCCTTGTTTATGGCCGACTGGAAAAATGGCTCTGCACTGAAACCGGTTTTTGGGGATCGGAAAGTGACGAAGTCCACAACCTGGTTAAAGAGATCCGCCTGAATTTTTATCAATTGAAATATCAGCAGGCTTTTTTACAAGCCGCAGGTTTTTATGTCGAACCCTATTTTAACCACGAGAATGTCTGCATTATTGGCGGCGGTCACATTGGCAAGGTGCTGGCTGAATTATGTAAGGTTGTTGGTTTTTATGTCACGGTGCTCGATGACCGGGAAGAATTTGCCAATCGCAAGCGGTTTAATACGGTTGATGAGGTGCTGGTGATCCCGGGCTATGAAAATATCGAAAATCAGATCAGCATCAATCAATATTCTTATGTGGTGATTGTGACCAGAGGCCATTCGGATGACAAAGATGTGTTAGCCCAGATATTGCAAACCGAGGCCAAATACATCGGGATGCTCGGCAGCAAAAACAAACGCAATCATATCTATCAGGGGCTACTGGAGATGGGTTTTTCATACAGCGATCTGGAGCGGGTGCACAATCCCATTGGTCTAAACATTTATGCCGATACTCCGGAGGAGATTGCCGTCAGTATTGTGGCGGAAATGATTCAAGTCAGGCGGCACCCAAATTGAAAAAGCAGAAGTATGGCGTTATTATTATTGCGGCCGGCTATTCCTCACGGATGGACGGATTCAAGCCGCTGCTGAAATTCGGCGGGCAAACGGCAGTGGAACGGGTGGTGAACCTTTATCAGCAAGCCGGTGTTGATCAGATCATTCTGGTTCTGGGCCACCGGGCGGATCAAATCCGCCCCTATTTTAACAATCAGCCACTGGATATAGTGGTTAATGAGAACTTTGCCGAGGGGATGTATACCTCCATTGTTACCGGCATAACAAAACTAAACAACGAAATTGAGGCCTTTTTTATTCATCCGGTAGACATCCCGCTGGTTAAGCGGGAAACCGTAAAAGAACTGATGGCAGCACCACCGCAACTCGGCAAAGGCATTATCTATCCCAGCTTTTTAGGCAAACGGGGACATCCGCCGCTGATTGATAAAAAGTACCAAAGCGCGATTCTGGATAATAAACAAGGCGGTGGGTTGAAGCGACTGCTGGCCTTATATGAAGCCGATGCGGCGGAACTGCCGCTGATCGATGAAGCGATTTTAATGGATATGGATACCCGTGAGGATTATGAGGCGTTATTAACCTACGACGCCCTGAAAGCCCCTAATTTATGCGAATGCTATGCCATATGGGAGAAGTATAAATTGCCTGAGAATATTCGTCGGCATTGTCAAAAAGTCAAACAGACGGCCAACGGTTTGGTGGATCAATTAATTGACAAGGGGGAAACGCTTAATCGACCGGTACTTCAGGCTGCCGCTCTGCTTCATGATCTTGTCAAAACCGAAAAAAACCATGCGGTAAAAGGCGGCGAAATCTTAAAGGCGATGGGTTACCCCCAGGTGGGGGCAATCATTGCTGTTCATATGGATATTATCGTTGAAGCAGACACCGCCATTACGGAAAGCGAAATCCTTTATCTGGCCGATAAACTGGTTAAAAATGATCAGTTGATCGATTTGGCGACACGAAAAAACATGGTCTTTCAGGCTTATCACGATAATCCGCAGGCGCTTGAAAAAATAACCCGGCGTTATCGCAATGCCGAGATTATTTTGCAGAAAATCCAAAGGATGATCGGATAAAATAAAATACTAAGAAAATTAACCGTGGTAACACGCGAATCGGATGAAAACATTCAGAAAGGGTTGTTAAATGGAAACCCGGATATATTTAGTTCGGCATGGCCAGATTGAATTAAAAAGTGAAAAGACCTATATCGGCCAATTGGATCTGCCTTTATCACCGGAAGGTATAAAGCAGGCGCAAAAACTGCAGGAACAGCTTAAGCCAATTTCCCTGGATTGCGCCTATACCAGCCCGCTTAATCGCTGTGTCGAAACCTTGGACATTCTCTTGGACGAACGCCCGATGATCCCCCGGTTTACAATCGATGCTTTACAAGAGATCAATATGGGTGAGTGGGACGGAAAGACCTTCACAGAGATTAAAGAGCGTTACCCGGAGAGCTTTGAACAGCGGGGTCGGGAGCTGGATGTTTTTGCACCGCCGGCTGGCGAAAGTTTTGTATCCTTACAGCAACGGGTATTACCGGCGTTTGCCGAAATGGTAAAAGAAAACGATGCGAAGTCGATCGTGATCCTTGCCCACGCTGGAGTTATCCGGGTTATTCTGGCAAACCTGTTCGGGTTAACAATTAAAGAAGTATTCAAATGGAAGATCCCCTACGCTGATATCTTTAAACTATGCTATAATCAGAAAAGTGGAAAATGGATTTGCCAAAATCAATGAAAAGAGACAATTAACCATGAATAAGAATATTTATCAAAACCTTATCAAGCAATCGAAGGAACGCTGTGCTGATTATGGAATCACCGAGGATCAGGTTTTCAGTAAAAAAATGATTGATCATTCGGAGCTACAAACAAAATTTTCAGAAAACAGAGATTTGATTCTGACCGCTTCACCCTATATGGAGCATCTGATGAGTATTGTCCGGGGAAATAATTTTTTTGTTTTGCTGACTGATAAAGAAGGTTGTATTTTGAATGCCATCGGTGACGAAAAAATTCTGACCGAAGCCTTTGAACTAAAAATGGTAGCTGGTGCCTATATGAATGAGGAGTGCATTGGCACCAACGCCATGTCGCTGGTTTTAAAATCGGGTGAACCGGTGCAATTGTCCGGCAAAGACCATTTTATTAAGGCCTATCACCGTTGGACCTGTTCAGGCGCACCGATTAAAGACGCCAATGGTAATCTGATTGGAGCCCTCGATCTGACCGGTTACTCCGATTCGGTTCATCCCCATACCCTGGGAATGGTCATTGCTGCTTCCAACGCCATCGAAGAAATGCTCCGGGTCAAAGAATATAACCGCCTCCAGAATATGACCAATAAACATATCAAAACGATTTTCAATTCGATGCCGGTAGCAATCCTTACCTCTGATCTGGATGGTCGAATAAAAATATATAATCAGCGGGCGATGGATTTATTCGGCAATAAATATAAACAATTGTCGGCGACCAATGTCGTTGAAATCATTGAAGAGTGGGAGAACATCAAGGAAGCGATTCATCTGGAAAAACACGTCAACCGGATTATCAATATTAAAGCCCTGCGGAATCATTTTCATTGCCAGATGACAGCCAGCCCGATTTATAACCCTCAGGATGACAGCATTGAGATTGTCTTTGTTTTAAAAGAAGATCAAACGAAAAAAATCGTCAAATCCGAACAGCCCTATTACACTTTTGACAAAATTATGGGTGCTGACAGCCATTTTGTCAGCACCATTGAGTACGCCAAAAAAATCGCCAACAATCGTTCGACCATTCTGATTTTGGGGGAGAGCGGCTGTGGAAAAGAAGTCTTTGCCCAGGCCATTCATAATTTCAGTAAACGGGTTGATGAGCCCTTTGTGGCCATAAATTGTGGGGCAATTCCCAATCAGTTGATTGAATCGGAGCTGTTTGGTTATGAGGAAGGGGCCTATACCGGGGCCAAGAAAGGCGGCAACATCGGCAAGTTCGAACAGGCCAATAATGGCACAATCATGCTTGACGAAATCGGTGAGATGCCGCTTGATATGCAAACCCGATTGCTGCGGGTATTACAGGAAAACGTCATTACCCGGATTGGCAGCCAGCGCTCGATTCCCATTGACGTGCGCATTATCGCTGCAACCAATAAGGATCTTAAAAAAGAAGTTGAGATGGGTCGTTTCAGGAAGGATCTGTTTTATCGTCTCAATGTCCTACCCCTGTATCTGCCGCCCCTGCGTGAGCGCACGCACGATATCGCTATTTTGTTTCAGTATTTCATGAAAAATCTGTCGGCAAAATATGAAAAGCAGGTATTTGAAATAACTGATGATAATATGCGCTTACTGGAAAGCTATGGTTGGCCGGGGAATGTACGGGAGCTGGAAAATGTGGTGGAACTGATCATTAACACCGAAGCTTTTCCGTACAAGTATTTTTCAGAAAATAGTGAGCAACCCAGCCCGATGGTGCAATTTGCGGCAATTGCCGGAAATCTGCCGATTGAATTGCGGGAAGAGCGACTCGAAGATCTTGATCCGGCGCAGCTCGATTTATCTTATATGGAAAAAGAGCATATTAAACGGGTCTTAAAACTCTATAAGGGCAATATCAGCCAGACGGCTGCCGCCCTGGGCATCCAGAGGAATACCCTGTACAGCAAAATCAGCAAATATGAAATTCAGCTTGAAATCGGTCATCGTCCCCGGGAGATCTGGGTGGATGAACGTTTCAGAAAGGGACAAGAACGTGGTTAATCCGTATCAAAAACTACTTAATGAATTGGAAAATGAAAAACAGGTGATTATGTGCACCCGGGGAGTAACAAATCCGGAAACAACGAAGCGAACAATCGAAAAATCAGTTTTGAGAAATGGCGATTTACAAACGGAACAATTTGATGAAAGAACCAGAAAAACGATCGCAGCCGTCATTGATCAGGGACTGCCGAAATATGATACCACTGAAGAGGGGGCTTTCGTCTTATATGAACCCTTTTATTCTGAAGGCCGGCTGATTATTTTGGGGGGCGGTCATATCGCCAAGCCGCTGGCTCGTTATGGGGCGGATATCGGCTTTAAGGTCACCGTTGTCGATGATCGACCGTCTTTTGCCAATGCGCAGCGCTTTCCCGAAGCCAGTCGGGTAATGTGTGAAAGTTTTGACAGCTGTTTTGACCGCCTGCAGGTCAAAAACACCGACTACGTCGTTGTAGTCACCCGGGGGCATCGCCATGATGCAGTGTGCTTGCGCCAGGCGATTGCCAAAAATCCCGAGTATCTGGGGATGATCGGGTCCAAGCGCCGGGTTAAGGGCTTGATGGCTCAGTTTCGTGATGACGGTTTTACTGAGGAACAACTCGCCCGGGTTTATTCACCGATCGGGCTGCGAATTGGAGCGGTGACCCCGGAAGAAATTGCCATTTCAATTATTGCTGAGATCATTCAGGTGAAGCGGATGGCTCATCAACCGGAAAAAGTCGATCAGAAGAATCAGACCAATCATTCCGATTTTGATTTTGAAGTGATTAAGAATCTGGCTGCAAATGACTCCGACAGACGGGCGATTGTGACGGTCATTTCTAAAAAAGGTTCCGTTCCCCGGGGGGCTGGGGCCAAAATGATTATCTGGCCCGATGGCCGTAGCCTCGGTAGCATTGGCGGCGGCTGCAGCGAAGGCGAAGTGATTGTCGCCGCCCGGGATCTGCTGCGTGAAGAGGGCGGATTTCTGACGATGCATGTTGATATGACCGGGGAAGTGGCCGAAGACGAGGGGATGGCCTGCGGTGGTATTATGGATGTTTTAATTGAGGTGTATCCGTAGTTGTAGTAGATAATTAACGGCATTATAAATTATTTTTGACGGTGATAAACATCAAATTTTTTCGAAAAATGATGTTTGATACCGTCTTTTTTGATAGAATAGATAGACCTATCGGGAGATCCCTGCAGAATAGCGGGAAGCTAAGGGGTAAACGACCGCATGTTGTGCTTATCCGTCGGAATGAAAAGTGAAATTAACCAGATTGGTGAGCAGGTAAGGTTTTAAGGAGGTTAACGAGTGAAATATAATTTTGATGAAATTGTTACCCGGGAGAACACCAATTCCATTAAGTATGACTTTGCCCATCGGTGGGGGATGCCAGCAGGTCTTTTGCCACTTTGGGTGGCTGATATGGATTTTAAAACCCCGGCCCCGGTTGTTGAGGCTTTGGTTGAGAAGAGCAGGCATGGCATTTTTGGCTACTCGGAAAGTGGTCAGGATTATTTCTTTATCTTAAAAGAATGGTTTAAAAGCCGGTTTGACTGGAATATTCAATCGGACTGGCTGGTGACCACCCCTGGGGTGGTTTACGCCATTGCCACTGCCATCCGGGCACTGACAAAAGAAGGTGACAGTATCATTATTCAGCAACCGGTTTATTATCCCTTTGCCGATATGATCACGATCAATGAACGGAACCTGGTCGTTAATCAGCTGGTTTATGAGGCTGGTCGCTATCGTATTGATTTTGACGACTTTGAAAAAAAGATCTTAGAAAATAAGGTCAAGCTGTTTATTCTCTGCAATCCCCATAACCCGGTGGGACGAGTGTGGACGCCAGCAGAGCTGACCCGCTTGGGCGATATTTGTTTAAAACATGGGGTTATTGTTATTGCTGATGAAATTCATCAGGATTTTGTCTACCCGGGCTTTAAGCATCAGGTTTTTACCAATTTGAAGCCGGAATATTTATGTAACACGATTACCTGCACCGCCCCCAGCAAGACCTTCAATCTGGCGGGACTTCAGGTTTCCAATATTTTCATTGAGAACCGTGAGATTCGCAGAAAGTTTGAAAGGGAAATGCAAAAAGGCGGTTATAATGAGATCAGCATTATGGGCATTGTGGCCTGCGCGGCCGCCTATTCGAAAGGCCAGCAGTGGCTGGAGGAATTAAAGGCTTATTTATTTGATAACTTGAGTTTTGTCAGAACGTACCTGGCAGAGCGGCTACCCCAGGTAAAACTGATTGAACCAGAAGGCACCTATCTGATCTGGCTTGATTTTAGTGAATTGGGGCTTAGTAATCAGCAACTTGACGATTTAATCATCAATCAGGCGGGGCTTTGGCTGGATGCCGGTACGATGTTTGGTGCCGGTGGCGATGGCTTTCAGCGTATCAATATGGCAGCACCCCGGTTAATTCTGGAACAGGCCCTGAATCAGCTGGAAAAGGCCATCAAAAAATGACTTGCAGAGCCAAATAAATAAGGAAAATATCTGGGACATTCAATTCCATTCGGAGTGCGTTGGCGACGTATTTTGTAGTACTATGGAACATAAAACATATGGTAAAGCCTTTTTAAGGCGCTTTTACGAATCAGCTTTGACAGCACAAAATGATGAAAAAAACAATGCGTTGGCACAATAGCCAGTTTGATTAGAATATGATAACAGTAGCGACAAAAACAGGATTACTAGATCAGACAGTCTAGAAATCCTGTTTTTTATAACGTTTCGTTCATGCAGCCGGTTCGGTAGTCTTTTAAGCTTGATTATGGGGGATAAATGACATAAATCTGCGAATTGCTACGCTTTGCAGCTAACAGTTAAAGAATCAACGAATAAACTGCAAATGAAAACAACTTTAATTCATTTAGCTTATTTAAGGATGGTTCATTTTGAGTGGGCAATTTTGATGGTCTTGAATTTCTTTCCCGATGTTGATAAAAACATTTAAACATGTATACTATAATCAATGGTTTAATAAATTAAACCGTTGAACGGAGGAACGGACTTGGAAGACATGAGTCATGAGCAAAAAGCACTCATCAAAAGTTTTAAAGACTGTCAACCATTACTTACCGCCATTGGTGATGAAACCCGACAGCTCATAATTGTAGCAATTATGGAAAGTGGGTGCTATCCTGGAATTCGGGTAGGGGAAATTACAAAAAAAGTCAATTTGTCCCGACCGGCAGTATCCCATCATATAAAAATTCTCATGGATGCAAAAATTGTTAATGTAAATAAGCAGGGAACCATGAATTTCTATTATCTGGATCCGGGAAAAAGCAGGTTGCTTTATTTAAAAATATTGGTGGAGCATATTGAACTGTTAATGGAGCAATGCAAGTAGAGCACCAAATTACATATCAAGAATAAAAATAAAGGAGAAAAAGATGATATTTTATTTTACTGGAACCGGTAACTCATTGTATGCAGCAAAGAAGATTGGTGATGAGCTGGGAGAAGACCTCATTGACATAACGGCTGCCATGAAAGAGAAATCTTTTGTATATAAGCTTTCAGTCGATGAAAAAGTTGGTTTCATTTTCCCGGTTTACTTTTATGGCGTACCTTCAATTGTAGCGGATTTTATTGCTGAGCTCATAATTGAACAAAATCTGGAAGCTAGTATAAAACCTTATGTATTTAGCGTGATGACATGCGGAGGCGGAATGGGTGGAACGACTAAAATGCTGGAAGATCTGCTGAAAAAGCAAAACGTGTCGCTCGATGCTGCGTTTGAACTTAAGATGGCCAGCAATTACATTATGATGTACCAACCAACGGGGCCAGCTTTGCAAAAGAAAATACAGATTACAACAGATAAAAAACTGACTGACATTATCGCAGCTATATCAAAGAAAAAGAAGGATGATGGCAGCCAGCGAAAAAAAACATTTTTAACCAGAGTGGTCTATCCGCTATACGTGCATGGCCGAAAAACCAGGCTTTTTTATGCTGATGACAAGTGTAACGGCTGCGGGAAATGCGAAAAAATTTGTCAGGTTTCTGCCATTCAAATGACCAATAACAAGCCGGTTTGGACGGCGAAACAATGTACGCACTGCTCAGCTTGTATTAACCGCTGTCCTCAGGAGGCGATTCAGTATGGCAAGAAAACTCTAAAGTGGCGACGATTCGAAAATTCTATCCTAAAATAATTAAGAATCCCCAAAAAGTTGTCTTCGTTATTGACAGTTTAAGTCATTCTAAATAAAATAGGAGATATAGAATGGAATGACATTAAATTATGATTGATTACAAAACGACGGTTTTGTATAACAGAAGCAGTTTTTTGCAAAAAAGCAGAAAGTTCAAAACGAGGAAGAATAAATGGAAGCCAATATCAAAGATCGAATAAAAAAACTGTTAGCTCTTGGCAGAAGTCCTAATCCCAATGAAGCGAATTATGCAATTTTAAAAGCAAAAAAGCTGATGGTTGAATATAAGCTGACCGAACGGGAATTGTTGCGCCATGATGAAAAACCGATAAAGGTGGATAGTAATCTTTATTATACAACCCGAAGTGAACACTGGATGACCGGTTTGGCGGATGTGATTTCCGAGAACAACTGCTGTGTCTTTTATATGGTCACGCCGTCGGGATCCCAGCGACACTATATTATTTTTCATGGCTACGAGGAAGATGCCCTGATTTGCAACAGTATTTTTGCCTATGCCGTTGATTGTGTTCGAACCCAGATCAAAGCGATCAAAAAAGCGATGAAACTCGATGAGCAGCCGGTTCATATCATTAATGAAGCCTGCGAAACCTATGGTAAAGGTTTTTATGAAGGTCTGGATGATGCCTATACGACCCAGGAGTATGTCCATCAGGAGTGGGGTCTGGTGATGGTGGTGCCACCGGAAGTGAAAGCTATTCTGGAACCGATGGAGCGGGCTCAGATTAAAGAAAAGAACCATGAAGATCATTATTCTTTTTATGCCCAGGGATACCGGGAAGGCAAGGTCTTTACGACCCAGAATAAATTAGAAGAAGTTAATATAGATGCGGGATAATCAGTTATTGAGGTAAAAACCAGGTGTTGAAAGAATTAGCATCTGGTTTTTTATATTGAAAGTACCGGGTAACTTGTTAAAATGGTCTATAAAGAGGGAGTGTGTCGATATGAAGGAACTGATACTGATAAGACATGGTAAAGCAGAAAATCGTGGAGATAATACTAGAAAAGAGCGATAAGTTACTTGTAATTTTTGTTTATCAGAGAGTTAATTGGATAAAAACATTAGATAATCCAATAGACTTACCGATAAGGAGAATGATTGATGAAATTCAAGTATAAGATCGTAGCCCTGTTTGTGACGGCGATTGTTTTTATCAACTTGGGAATCGGTATTTACGCGGTTAACAGTGTTAAACAGAAAGTTTTAGGAGCTGCTCAGGAAAAGCTGTTAAGTGATGCCGCGTTGGGCAACGCCCTTCTGGAACAGGAGTTTCCCGGGGATTGGACGGTGAGTGAGGGGAATCTGTATAAGGGCACCGTCAAGATGAATAATAATTTTGAAATCGTCGATAAAATTGGGGAGTTAACCGGGGATACAGTGACGATATTCCAGGGGAATACCCGTGTTTCAACCAATGTGAAAGATACTGATGGCAACCGGGCGATCAATACCCAGGCCACGGATATCGTTAAAAAAACTGTATTGGACAACGGAGAAACCTATATTGGCAAGGCCAACGTAGTAGGGGTTTGGAACCAGACGGTTTAT
Source organism: uncultured Lachnospiraceae bacterium (assembly GCA_964510565.1). Lineage (GTDB taxonomy): Bacteria > Bacillota > Clostridia > Eubacteriales > Eubacteriaceae > Acetobacterium. The sequence continues at coordinate 12,127 of CAZEBY010000001.1, forward strand.
CATCCAATTCGCAATGCAAAAGGTGATGTGATTGGAATCTGGTATGTCGGGATTCCCAATACCATTTATGATCAATTGTCAGCAGAATTTAGAAATATGCTGATTCTATTTTCTGTGGTGGCAATTGTATTCGCCAGCATGGTGATCTGGATTGTGACGGACCGGATGACCAGACCGCTGGTGATGCTGGAAACAGTAACAAATAAAGTTTCGCGGGGTGATTTAACGCAGCAAGTTGAAGCAGTTAAAAGTAAAGATGAAATTGGGGCTTTGGCGGCAGCCTTTGGGCAGATGATTGGAAATATGCGGTCAGCTTTAAAGAAAATTGCCATCTCTTCAGAAGAAGTAGCGATGGGCGCTCAAAATATTTCGACGGCCAGCACTTCGTTGTCAATCGGTGGAACCGAACAGGCCAGCTCAATCGAAGAGTTGACAGCTTCGATCAATGAGATTTATGAACAGACAAGAATCAATGGCGAGAGTGTGGAAAATGCCATTGATCTGGTTGGTGATGCTCAGAACAAAGTCAACAGCGGCGACCAGGAAATGCGGAAAATGCTGGTCTGCATGGATGATATTAACGATTCAGCTCAGAATATTGGCAAGATCATCAAGGTCATTGATGATATCGCATTTCAAACCAATGTGTTGGCTTTAAATGCCAGTGTCGAAGCGGCCCGGGCTGGGGAACACGGCAAGGGCTTTGCCGTGGTGGCTGGTGAGGTCCGCAATCTCTCGATCCGCACCACTGATGCGGTCAAACAAACCAGCAGTTTGATTGAAGCCTCGGGCAAGAATGTTAAAATCGGCATCGACGTGGCAAACCGGATGTCGGAGGCGCTAGAAGCAATCAAAGCCAGCATCAAAGCAGTCGAAACCCGGATTGAAGCGGTGGGGAGCGCTTCCGAGCAGCAAACCCGCAGTATTCACGAAATTAATTCAGGGATCACCATCATTGCCAATGTGGTGCACACCAATTCGGCGACCTCAGAAGAAACGGCCGCCGCCAGTGAAGAACTCTTTAATCAGGCTGAGATACTAAAAAAACAGACCAGTCAATTTATGCTGGAGTAGACCAGTTAAATTGTATTGCTTTGAAATTAAAAATTGCCGGCATAAAAAGACTCAGGAGCTTTGATTCCTGAGTCTTTTTGCGCAATTCCGGGGAAAGTGATAAGCCTTAAGTTATTTCAGTTTCGCGACCATTTCCAGCACTTCCCAAAGCGATTTGCCCGATTCCTGGGCAATTTTTTTGACATCTTCATACTCCGGGGTGGCCCGGGTAATATCGCCATGTTGGGATATTTTGATGGTAACCTCACCTAAGGGTGTCGCAATTTTTTTAAAATGCCGCGGCATACAGGTGCGCTCAACCGGATATTTGCGGATGCCGATGGTTGAGGTTTCTTTTAAGATAATTTCTTCTATCAGCGTTAGTTTAGCTTCACTGCATAACACTGTCAGGTGGATGCCGGGGCGGTTTTTCTTCATATAGACTGGTGTATAGAAAGCATCAAGGGCGCCGTTTTGCAGCAGCACTTCCAGCACATAGCCGGCCATTTCACCGGTCATATCATCAACATTGGTTTCCACCACCATAATGGTGTGGGGTTCTGATTTTCGGCCCTGAATGATCCGCAGCGCATTTAAAACCCCGAAATCTTTGCCACCAAAGCCGTAACCGGTCTTTTCCGGAATAAAACTGGGGGTGGTGGGGGAGTAGCGAGCCAGTTCAGCCAGAATCGCTACGCCGGTTGGCGTGGCCGATTCGCCGTCGATTGCCTTGGAATACATTTCAAAATTGGCGTCACAGAGGATTTCGGCGGTGGCCGGCGCCGGCACTGGCAACAGGCCATGCGCACAGCGAACCCAGCCGCTGCCAACATTGATTTTGGAACCATAAACCAGATCCGGTTTTAAGGCATGATAACAGATGGCGGCACCGACAATATCAACGATCGAATCGAGTGCGCCGACCTCATGAAAATGGACCCGTTCAACCGGCACGTTGTGAACCTTGCCTTCGGCCACGGCAACCCGCATAAAAATCGCCAGGGCGGTGGTTTTGACCTCATCTGCGAGGGTCGAGTTTTCGATGATTTCCTTAATATCACTAAAATGCCGATGATGGTGGCGGTCAGCTTCGAGGATAACATGGCAGCGGGTGCCGGCGATGCCTTTTTTCATGGTCGCCTCGGCTTTGATGCGAAACCCGCTGAGTTTCAGTTTGTTCAGTTCGGTTTGCAGGAACGCCGGATCAATCCCCAAATCAATAAAGGCTCCCAACACCATATCGCCACTAATTCCGGAAAAACAATCGAAAAATAAAACCTTCATGGACAACTCTCCTTTTGGGCCAGGCCCTGATGAAATTTACTTACAACTTGTTAATTTTTGACGCCATACAGGCAGCGCCAAAACCATTGTCAATGTTGACCACTCCGATGCCACTGGCGCAGGAGGTCAGCATCCCCAGTAAAGCGGAAATGCCGCCAAAGCTGGCGCCGTAGCCGATACTGGTGGGCACCGCGACAATCGGTTTATCAGTCAGCCCACCGACCACCGAAGCCAGCGCCCCTTCCATCCCGGCGACCACGATAATCACCTTTGCATGATTGATGATCGGGACGTTGCCAAGCAGCCGATGGATCCCGGCGACCCCGACATCATAGAGCCGTTTCACCTGATTGCCCATCACCATCGCCGTCACTGCCGCTTCTTCGGCCACTGGAATATCTGAGGTGCCGGCCGTGACTACCAGAATGTAATCTTCGGTGGTTTTGTATTCTTGCCGTTTAACAACGACAGAACGGGCTTCTTCATAATAAATGGCATCAGGGGTAATGGATTTAATGGTGTCAAAGACGTCCCGCTCCGCCCGGGAAGCCAGAATATTGCCGGTGGATCGGGCCAGCATATTTTCGACAATTCCTTTAATCTGGTTGAGTGACTTGCCGGGACTGTAAATCACTTCCGGATAACCGTTGCGCAGTTCCCGATGATGGTCCACCTTGGCATAGGAAAGGTCTTCATAGGGTAGGGTTTTAAGTAGCTCGAGTGCGGTCTGAACCTCACACTCGTGGTTCTTGACATCTTCCAATAATTTGGTTAATTGATCTATATTCATAATTGTCTCCATTACTGCTGACGCATCAGCAAAATAAAAATTCTCTTAAAGTGACTGAAGATAATCGGTCATTTCCTTCAGGGTCAGATGGTTGCGGATTTGGGCGCTGTTGATGTGAATGCCGTGGGCCATTTCGAGCTGGTGGATCAGGTCAATCAGCCCCAGCGAATCGCCACCGAGATCAAAGACAAAATGGCTATCCGGGGCAATCATCGCCGGCGCGATCTTCAGAATGACGGCCCAGTAGTCGGCCATTTCTTTATAGGGCCCTTCCAGGCTGGATTCCCCGAGACAGCCTAAGGGGACGGCCTGTTCGTAAGTGGTGTAGTCGCCATTTTCCCAGGATACCGCCAGGGCCAGCCGGTTGATTTTGCCCGAGGTAGTTTTGGGAATCTCAGCGATGATCACCCCCCAGGAAATGGGCAGTTGCCAGGTGGCCGAAATCGCCTGACCGGCCCGGGTTAAGACTTCTGGATCCTTGGCATCACTAAAGAGAATCAGGCCGTTTTCCTGGGAGGTGCGGTCTTTGCCCTGCACCACAATCAGGTTGGTGTTGGCCGGTAAGGCTTGTTTGCCAGTTTTCTCCAGATCCGAGACCAGATAATTCTCGCCGTTGACGATGATGATATCTTTATAACGGCCGAAAATATTCAGCCAGCCCTTTCTAAAAAAGCCCAGATCGCCGGTGTTAAACCAGCCATCCGGATCGATGCCGGTGGCGGCAATTTTGTCTTTTGAATAATACCGTTGCATGACATTGGTGCCGCGGATATGGATCAGCCCGAGGTATTCCGGTTCCAGAATATTTCTGGCCAGATCTTTAATGACTACTTCGTTGCATTCATCGAGTACCCCCACCGACATCCGGCCGATGGTATCCTCATCGGGGTCGCAGAAAAACAGCTTGTCACCAATGGCGATGCCGCTGCCCAGAAAATAATCCATCCGAAAGGGTGCGCCATAGGGGGTGTAGGCCACGCCCATGGTGGTTTCGCTGAGGCCGTAGGCCGGCTTTAAGGTATCCCGAGTCCAACCCAGCGGGGCGGTGGCCGCTTCAAAGGCGGTCAACGAAAGCGGATTGACATCCTCGCCGCCGCAAAAACAGATGTAGACGGAGGTGAGATCGACAGCCGGGTTTTGGTTAATCCCGACCTTTAGCAGGTGCTCGATGCCAAACAGGGCGGCGCCGGTAACGGTGGCGGAAAATTGTGAGAGTTTTTCCAGCCAGCGGTTGGGGTTCTGAACAAACTGGATCGGGCTCATTAAATACTGGGGGAAGTTGTTGACCACCGGAACCAGATGATAACCAACAAAACCAAAACAATGGGAGAGCGGCAGCCAGCTTAAATAGCGTTCCTGGACATGATCCCTAACGATGATGCTGCTGGCCAGTCCCCCTTCGTAGAGGTTCTTAGTGGTCAGGACAGCGCCTTTGGGTGCCGAGGAGGTCCCCGAGGTAAACTGAATCATTCCGGGGTCGGTGTCGGCAACGGGGACGATCGTGCCTGGCGAGGCTGCGATCAAGGCTCGATACATCAGCAGGTCATTGTTAAAAAGACTGGTCACACCTTCCAGATCGGTGACGATGACGGGCTGATCGAGGGTTGTTAAGACACTGTAAAGATAAGCCCGGGATTTGTCGTCCTGAGCCAGCGGCAGGATAGCGGGAACCATCCCCCCGAGGATGCCGGCCCAGAAAGCGGTGATCTGGGCCTCGATGCTTTTTAACTGTAACACTAGCAGCGCCCCCTTTTTAAGACCAACCGACTGATAACCGCCGAGGACATTCAGGGCTTTGGCGAAAAGTTCGGCATAGGTTCGGGTAATTTCCTGGCCATTGGCCTCGAGAAAGGTGATCGTCACCTCACTGTTTTTCAGCTTGATAAATGCGTCTTGTATATTCATCGAAGTCTCCTCAATAGTTGGTCAGATGGGATCAGATCATGGTATAGCCACCATCGATGGCAATGGTCTGCCCGATGATGTAATCACTGCCGGAAGAGCAGAGGAAGGAAATAATTCCCAACAGGTCTTCTTCTGTACCCAGTCGCCCGGCTGGGGTATTTTTGGTGTGCTCGGTCAGGGCGTATTTGGGAAAATTGGAATTGGCCATGTCCGTTTCAATCACCCCGGGTGCAATGGCATTAACCTGAATATTGAGTCGCGCCGCCTCCCGGGCTAGCGCCTTGGTAAAAGCAATGACGCCACCTTTAGCGGCGGAGTAATGGGTGAAACCCAGCCCTCCAACCCGGCCGGCGATCGAGGCGACATTAATAATCTTGCCCCGTTTCTGTTTTTCCAGAACCTTGTAAACCGCATGGGTGGCGATAAAGGTGCCGGTTAAATCAATATCGATCACCGCCTTCCAGTCGGCCAGGGTCATGGCACTAAAGGTCTTAACCGGAAAAATCCCGGCATTATTGATCAGCACATCGATTTTGCCATAGGTTTCCATGACAATCTCGACCATCTTGATGGCATCTTCTTCTGAAGAGATGTCGCATTGCACGGCTATGCATTTGGTCGGTAGTTTATCGGCCGCGGCTTGTGCCGTTTCGATATTCCGGCCGATAATGACAATATTGGCGCCTTCATTACTGAGATGTTCGGCAAATGAATAACCAATCCCCCGCGATGAACCGGTGATGATGATCACCTTATCCTGATGTATACCGGCCATCGTCTTAACCTTCGATTTCGCCGATGATCTGGCCGACCAGGACTCGATCCGCTTCAGCGGCCAACAGTGTCGCCAGAACCCCATCAGCGGGGGCTTCGATATAAATGGAAATTTTATCGGTGGCGGCTTCGGCGATATTATCGCCTTTTTTAACAGTTTCGCCAATAGCCACCAGCCATTGTCGTAAATTAATTTCTTCAGCGCCTTCGGCGAATTCAGGGATAACGATTTCGTATTTCATAAGATTTCTCCTTTGTGTTTAAAATTGATCCGGCTGGGCCCGATCACAATGCCGTGGCGGATCCGGCCGGGGGTTGGGGAATGCCATCGCGTTCTTCGTGAGGGGCGGTCGTAGCGGTACCAAACATGGCATCAAAGGCCGCAATAAACTGATCCCTGAGCTTAGGCAGAGGGAGCGTTGGGCCGCCACAGGCGACCAGCGAGGTGACGCCCTTGTCATCAATCCCGCAGGGGATGATGGCCTTGAAATGGTCAAGATTCGGGTTGACATTCAGAGACAAGCCATGAAGGGTCACGCCATGGGAGACGGCAATGCCTAGAGCGGCTATTTTTTTTTCCTCAGCGCTGCCGGGTTCGGTGACCCAGACACCACTGCGTCCTTTAATCCGTATGCCTTTGAGATCATAATCGGCCAGTAGGTTAATCACCACCTGCTCAAGGCAGCGAACATACTGATGGGCGTCTCTGACATACTGATCAAGGTGTAGAATCGGCGAGACAATCAGCTGACCCGGGCCATGATAGGAAATGTCCCCGCCCCGGCTAACCGCGGTCAGAGAAATCCCCATCGTCGCCAGCTCGGTTGCCGTCCGTAGCAGGTTTTTTTCCTGGGTGCCCCGCCCCAGGGTGATCACCGGGTAGTTTTCCTGAAAGAGCAGGGTATCCGGCCAGGTAGTAGCGACACAATCCTGATGCAGCTGTTCCTGGATGACAAAGGCTTCATCATAGGCAGTCAGTCCCAGGTCAATCCAGCGGAGTGCTTTTTTCATATTAATCCTCCAGGTGATACTGTTTCATTTTGCGGTACAGGGTGCTTCGCGAAATGCCAAGGTATTCGGCCGCTTTTTTCCGTTCCGAAAACAGTGCCAGGGCTTTTTTGATGGTGTTGAGTTCGATGTGTTTCAAGTCCACGTCGGGTTGTTCAAATTCCGCCGGAATCGGCTCGGCTAGCGGGGTAACGGCCGTCTTCGGAGTCAGCTCGGCATGGAGATGGGCCAGATAGCTGGCAATAAAATAGTTATCAATGCGGTTGGTTTCGGTGAAATTGACGGCCTGCTCGATGGCGTTTTTAAACTGACGGACATTGCCCGGCCACTCATATTCCTGCATCGTGGCGAGGGTCGAGGGGTGCAGCGGCTCGATGTATTTGCCGCAGTCCCGGGTAATCTCGTCAAGAAAAAACTCCGCCAGAATCGGGATGTCTTTTTTTCGTTTCCGCAGCGGCGGGATATTAATCTGCAAAACATTGAGACGGTAGTAAAGATCTTGGCGAAACCGGCCCTTTTTTACTTCTTCGGCAAGATTCTTATTGGTCGCGGCGATCACCCGGACATCAATGGGGATATCCTGATTGCCGCCAATCCGTTGGATATAGCGTTCCTGTAAAACCCGCAGCAGGATGGTCTGGGTGTTCAGGGACATTTCGCCGATTTCGTCGAGAAAAATCGTCCCACCCCGGGCCAGTTCGAATTTGCCGATTTTGCCGTGTTTGCTGGCGCCGGTAAACGAGCCTTCTTCATAGCCAAACAGCACACTCTCAATCAGGCTTTCGGGAATGCCGGCACAATTAATGGCAACAAAGGGTTGGTCGGATTGATAGGCGTTGTGGATCGCCTGGGCAAACATTTCTTTGCCGGTGCCACTCTCACCTTCTAACAGCACTGTGGCACTGCCCTTGGCGGCGATCTGCGAAAGATGGACCGAGCGCAGCAGTTCGGAGCTTTCGCCGATGATGTCATCAAAGGTAAAACGGGTGCCTTTGCGTTTGGTTTTTTCTGAAACCGGGATGGTTTTATTCAAATCTTTCAGCGTGGCAACGGCGCCGGCAATGGTGCCATTGTCATGGAGGATCAGTTTGCTGTTGATCAGGCAGTTGATTTTTTTGCTTTTGGTGAGGATGTGCTTATCGTTTTTTTCAAGCGAGGGTGGAACATTACCGTTTTGATCGAGAATCGTCTCGCCGTCCATAATGTCTAAAATATTTTTGCCGTAGGATTCAAAGGTAGTGGTTTTTAAAATCTTGGCGCCCTGCGAGTTAATGCCGATGATTTTGCCCTTGACATCGACCGCCACCACCCCATCGGTCATCGAGTCAATCAGGGTGCTCAGGTAGTGATTGGTCAAATCAAGCTGGCGATGGGATTCGGCAATACAGAGCTGGCGGGAGATCGCTTTGGTCGCCGCGACAACCATCCCCAGGGTGTGGGGATAGGCCATTTCTTTGGGTCCGGCCATATCCATGACGCCCAGCAATTTACCGTTTTGATCGAGGATCGGGGCGGCTGAACAGGTCAGTTCATGATAACAGGCATAGTAGTGTTCGGCGCCAATCACCTGAATTGGTTGGAGCAGATCGATGGCTAAACCGGTGGCATTGGTGCCGGCCATGTGTTCGTTCCAGATGCTGCCCCGAACCAGATTTTTGGTGAAAGCTTCCTTTAAAATGGCCTGATCACAAATCAGTTCGAGAATGACGCCGTTGGGATCGGTCAGGGTGGTCGAAAAACCGGAGCTATTGACAAACTCCTGCAATTCAACCATAAAGGGAATGCTGACATCTAAAAGCAGCTGATTCTGGGCCAGCCGTTTCCTGAAATTTTCTTCACTGACGGTTGGGGTTCGATTCAAGGCCCGGGGATCAAGTCCGGCTCGTTGGCAGCGCAGCCAGGAATCAATAATCGGTTTACGAACGTGAGGTCCGATGTTTCCGGAAAAGACAAAGTCTTCCCAGGTTTGTTTGATCATATCAAAATCAGCTGAAATTTTCAAAGCGTTCACGCTCCTTTTTTAAGTTCACTTGTTTTTCAGGAAGGCGATTGCTTTGGCTAAAGATTAATAAAGGGTATCAGGGGAGCGGGCCCCTGATACCGAAGCAAAATCTATTTGCCAGCCGCCAATTTTTGAAGATCGCCATTGAGTTGTGCAAAAATATAAACCGGTGCACAACCGGGATAATAGGTTACTGATTTAGCCAGGGCCGCGGCTTCCCGAACCTTGTCGGCGGAGGGGAACAGTTCCCAGCAATCACCACAGATAAAGACGTTTTTACCGGCGCAGAATTGCGGATCAATGTCCGGCACACCACCGGCGATAACGACCACTTCGCCAGATTTAGCTAAAAATGTTTTCATGTCAATACCGGAGTTTTTAAAGGAGTCGAGAGCGCCACGAACATTGACAAAACAGCCGGGGCAGGTTTGCTGCATGATACAGGTCAGACCGGCATACATTCCAATCGGGTCACCACCGGGACGTTTAAAGTGTTTCATGACCGATTCGATCGAGTTGCCCAGAACTTCGATTTTTTCCAAATCGATTTCGCCCTGGCCTTCGGTTCCGGCACAGCGAATGGCGGGAATTTCCATCGGTTCAAAGCCCATAATCGAACAGGCGACCGAGTCGACAGCGACGGTGTCGGTGCCGGCGACAATCAGGTTCATTTCAATCGGGGTTCCGGCGTGCGGTCCCTGACCTTCCATCCCGATAACCGAGTCAACAATCGTCAGATCGGCATGACGGATGCGGTACATGTCAGCCATTTTCTGACCCAGCTCGATCCGGTGCGCGCCCTGTTGTTGATCGTTGGGATGGCAATTGGGAATGATCCCGTTCCAGTTTTTAAGGCCCAATGTTACGGTGCCAGCTAAATGAACCTTCATTTTGGGCAGGTTGATAACCACGTCGGCATCCATAAATGGTTTAAACACGGTGGCATGCTTAAATAATTTAGCTCCTTCAATTTCGACGGGAACCACATCATGCTCATCAAAATAGATGACTTCATCTGCGCCACCCAGTTTTGCAGCTTCTTCCATTTTGGAATCTTTGAAAGCTGGTTTGGCGCGACCAACATGCATCCCCAGGGAGGGGTTGTCACCGACGACGACTTTTCCGGCTTTGGAGTTTTTCTTAACATAAGAAACAACCGCTTCAATGGTTCGGGGATCAACAACGGCGTGGCTTTCGGGAGGCGCCTGGAAAGCCAGATTGGGTTTAATTAAGACCGTATCGCCTTCCTTGATGATGGTATCAAGGGAACCAATAGCGAGTTCAACTGCTTCGGCAACCGCGGCTTCAATTTTTCTGACATCCTCTTCAATCCGGACATATTTTCCGTTCATGAAGGAGGCATTGCCTTCAGGTTGTGCAACCTTTACAACAGATACTTTTGTTTTACTCATGATAATCTCCTTTTGGTATAGTCACCATAATATTTGCCCATATGCATGGACGTGTAGTTATATACCCGCAATAATCATGCCAAAACAAAGTGTTCGTGAAATTGTCCAATACTGCGATTTATATTGTCTGAATGTGTCTCATGTGTCAAAAAGCGACATCGATGTGTTTCATTATAACACACGAGACACAAACGATGCCTTAACCAAATACTTTGATAAAACATAAGTTTCGAATTTTAAGTGTTCGAAGAAGATGTTTTTTGTTATAATTTTATGTTATAAGGTATTATATATATGATAAAAAAAACGATGCAACAGAGTCAGGTCGTTTAGTTTATAATACTTTTCAATACGATTATAATAAGAAAGTGAGGATAATATGCATAGAGTTTTATTGTTAAACGGCAGTCACAAATCAGGCAAAAGTTATACCATGAAGATCGCTGAGCAATTTGCATCAGGGTTAAAAGCGTATGATCCGGAGACGGTGATTGAAACTGTCGATTTAATCCGGAAGAATATTAACGCCTGTACCGGCTGCCATAGCTGCTGGACGACTACGCCGGGGGAATGTGTTTTTCAGGATGATATGACGGAGCTATTCCAGCAATATGAGGCGGCTGACATTGTGGTCTGGGCCACTCCGCTGTACCATTATGGAATTTCCAGCGCCATGAAAAAATTTATGGAACGGACTCAACCGGCACTGCTGCCATTTATCGACAATGAAGGCCGGGGAACTTATGGACATCCTTTCCGGAATCCGGAAAAAATGCAAAATAAAAAACATGTGCTAATCAGCACCTGTGGCTTCCCTTCGCGGAAAAATAATTATGAAGGGGTGGAAGAACAGTTTAACAATCTCTTTGGCAAAGATAAGTGGGAAAAGATCATTTGTGTCGAAGGGGAACTGCTGGGGCTTCATCAGCTCGACAACCTGACTGGTCCGTATCTGGAGCTGGTTAAAATGGCCGGCAAAGAATACGGCGAGAACCTGACTATTTCTGCAAAAATTCGGGAAGGGCTATCAAAACCCTTTGTTGAAACACCGACCTATCTGCAGACGACCAACCTCAGCTGGGGGGTCGATGATACCCGGATGAAGGATTCCGACGGCGGCCTGATCGCCTGGAATTATATGAAAGAGGTGCAGACCGCCTTCAACCCCAAAATCCGGCCCAAAATGAATGCGGTGATACAGATCGATTTTACCGATATTAAAGAACGCTATCAGTTTGTGATCAAGGACGAAACCTGTACCCTGCTGCGCAATGATTTTGGCAGAGAAACAACGGCTATCAGCATCACGCTCACCACCCTGGAACGGATTTTGGAAGGCAAAATCGATGCCGCCCAATCGCTGCTGGAGAAAAAATATTCGGTGGTTGGCGATATGCGGGTATTCAATGCTTTTCTTGATGGATTATTTGGACCGGTTAACCTGAATCCCGACAAGAAAAAGCGGCTGGTTCCGATCAGCTTTAAAAACACCCCTTACTGGTTTTTTCTGGTCATGTGTCCCTGGATTTTCTGCTTTCTTTTTGCTAATTACAATCCCCTGATCGGGGTGGTGATTCCATTAATAGTCAGTGGTATTTTTTGCGGGATCAAACGGGGCACCGATCTGGTATATTTTGAACGGGCAACGATACTAACTTTTTCGCTGCTCGGTTTAATGGTGGTCACCTTTGGATCAGATTATCCGGGCAACAGCTTTGCCATTAGCGGTTATTTTGCCCTGGCTTTGATTTGGGCAATCTCGACTTTTAAAACGGTTCCTTTGACCGCCGACTACACGCACTATTTTAGTGGTCGCAACGCCCTTAAAAATGTTTTGTTCTTAAGAACCAATCGTTTACTGTGCTATATCTGGTCACTGATTTTTCTGGTCCAGGCCGGACTGGCGTTATGGCTCAATACCACATTGCTGACCAATTTTGCGGCGATCATTCCGATCCTGCTGAGTGTGCCAACTTTTGCGTTTTCGCTGTGGTTCTTAAAATGGTACCCCAGCGAGATGGCTAAACCCAAATAAAAACCGAAATTTAAAATAGGAGAGAAAATGCTAACACTGGATAAAATATACCACGCATCCTTTACATTGAAGAAATATATTCGTCCCACTGATTTGATACATGCACCTAAAATCTGTCCGGAGAGCGACATTTATTTAAAAACCGAAAATTTGCAGATCACCGGCTCCTTCAAGGTCCGGGGAGCCTGTTATAAGATTTCCCAGCTCAGTGCTGAAGAAAAAGCCAAAGGGGTGATTGCCTGCTCGGCTGGCAATCATGCCCAGGGGGTGGCGATGGCAGCAGCGATCAACCAGATCAACGCTCTGATCTGTCTGCCCGACGGCGCACCAATCTCCAAGGTTGAGGCCACCAAGGCCTATGGCGCCGAGGTCTGCCTGGTCGAAGGCGGCTATGATGAGGCCTACGCCAAAGCATTAGAGTTGCAGGCTGAGAAAGGCTACACCTTTATCCATCCCTTTGACGACGAGTATGTCATTGCTGGACAGGGCACTATCGGGCTGGAACTGCTGGAAAGTCTGCCCGATCTCGAGGCCGTGATTGTCCCAATCGGCGGCGGCGGGCTGATTTCCGGGATTGCCTATGTGCTCAAATCCTTAAAGCCCGAGGTGAAAGTATATGGGGTGCAGGCCTGCGGGGCTGCCAGCATGCAGCAGTCGATCAGAGAACACAAAATCTGTCGGTTGCCTCAGGTCTCGACCATTGCCGATGGGATTGCCGTGAAGGAACCGGGCGAGCTGACCTTCAGTCTGTGTAGTGATTTTGTCGATGAAATTGTCACCGTTACCGAAGACGAAATCTCAACCGCCATTCTGACCTTGATTGAACAGCAAAAACTCATTGCTGAAGGAGCCGGGGCGGTAGCAGTGGCCGCGGCGATGTTTGGCAAACTGCCGATTCAGGGGAAAAAGACGGTTTGTATTGTTTCCGGCGGAAATATTGATGTCACGATTTTATCCCGGATTATTAAGCGGGGGCTGTTAACCTCCGGCCGGACCTGTTCATTTAATATTGAGCTGCTCGATAAGCCCGGTCAGTTAAAAAAGGTGTCTCAGATTATCGCCGACCTGGGTGGCAATGTCATCTCGATCCATCATGAGCGGAGTAATGAAGGTTCTGATATTAATGGCTGTTTTCTGCGAATCGAGCTTGAAACCCGGAATTATGAACACATTGGTCAAATCCGCGAAGGCCTGATTCAGGGCGGATTTAAAATACAAAATTAAAAAGAAAATAATATGATTAAATGATTGATTTAGAAAGAACGGGGTATATTTTCATCGATAAGTCTTTTAACATCTGTTTATCGTCGGTGTGCTTTTTTATGAATATATCATTGGGCGACCCCAGAAAAGAGCACACTGAGATAAATACCGGCAGTCGTCACTGGAAATTTAGCTTGTAATTCTAACCGGTAAAACAAAAATGGATCTTAAAGCGTTTTAAAACGATGATATTCAAAACAGGAGGCGTAAAATGTTAACCAATTTTAGCGAAGATTTGAAAAAGATATTTTTATTTGGCGTCGGAGCGGTGGCAATCACAGCCGAAAAATCAAAGTTGCTGATTGACGAGCTGGTGGAAAAAGGCGATCTAACGGTTCAGCAGGGGAAAATTTTAAATGAAGAACTGAAGCATAATATCAAAGAAACTATCCGCGATACGGTGACGGTTAATGTTGTCAAATCGGAAACAGCACCGACGGCCGAAGCAGTTGTTGATAGTCTTGAAAAGATGACGCCCGAAGAGCTTCAGCAGATTAAAGACAAACTGGAAGCGATGACCACGGCACAGCCGATCGACAAAGAAATCATCGAGGTCTCTGATTTAGAAGAAGATGTCAGCAAAAAGGAAATCGATGAACTTAAGTGATACTGGTGTAAAAGTAAAAGATCTAACCAAAAATCCAATGGAAACAAATGGAAGACGGTTAAAAATAATAATTTCCATTCTGGTAAAACATGAGATCACCAAAGGGTTGACTCCGGAAAAACTTCGACTTATCATTGAAGATCTGGGGCCGACCTTTATTAAAATTGGCCAAATTATGTCGATGCGCCGGGATATTTTTCCCAGTGAATATTGTATGGAGCTCGAAAAACTGCGTTCCCAGGTTACTCCGATGCCCTTTGACGAATTTATCAGAATCATCGAAGAAGAGTATGTTTGCCCGGTCGATGAGGTGTTTCGGACAATTAACCGGGTACCACTGGGATCGGCTTCGATTGCCCAGGTTCACGCCGCCGAGCTGAATGATGGCGCCAGGGTGGTGATCAAGGTGCAGCGACCGGGGATTTATAAGGTGATGGCTCAGGATGTGGTGCTGTTAAATCGGGCTACCGGAATTCTTAATATTGCCAGCAGCATCGGCGATGTGGTGGATTTCAAAATGATTGTCGATGAAATGTGGAGCACCGCCCAGCAGGAAATGGATTTTTTGTTTGAAGCCAAAAATGCCCAATTGTTCAACGAGCTCAATGCTGAAATTAAATATATTGGCTGTCCGCGAATTTACAATCAATTTACGACTTCCAAGGTTCTGGTTATGGAGGACATTGTCGGGATCGAAATCAATGAAAAGAAGCGCTTGCAGGAGGCCGGTTATGATCTGGTGGAAATCGGCGTCAAACTGGCCGAAAATTATGTCAAACAGATCATCGATGATGGCTTTTTTCATGCCGATCCCCATCCCGGCAATATCTTTATCAGAAATGGTCAGATTGTCTGGATTGATCTGGGAATGATGGGGAAACTGTCGAAGCGGGAAATGGGCCTGCTGCGGCGCAGTGTCAAAGCCGTGGCGACTCGCGATGTCGAAAGCCTGGAAGGGGCGATTCTGTCGCTGGGGGTTCACAAGGGCCGGCGGATCAACCATTCGCTGTTATATGAATCGATCGACCGGATGTTGGATGTCTATGGCACCGAGGAACTCAGCAATATCAATATGGGCCGATTTTTAGAAGAGATTTTGCGGATTGCCGCTGAAAACCATATCGGCATGCCCCGGGGGATCAGCATGCTCAGCCGCGGGATGATCACCATCGAAGGGGTTATTGCCGAGATTTCCCCGGACGCTAATTTTGTCCGGATCATGGCCAATCACATGGCCGGTCAGCAGGTTGCCAATTTTGACTTGAATAATTTCATGGAAACAAATCGTAGAAAAATTCTGATTTCCGGCGAAAAGGCCATCAGTGTCCCCGGCCAGATTTCCGATTTTTTAAGTCTGGCCAATAAGGGCCAGTTGAAAGTCAATTTGGAGGTGATGGGTTCGGACGAGCCGCTGGCCGAAATTGACCAGATGGTCAATAAGATCGTGATCTGCATTATTCTGGCGGCGCTTTTGATTGGGTCGAGCTTTATCGCCACCACCGACATGACCCCTCAGTTTATGGGGATTCCAGCGCTGGGGGCGTTGGGTTATTTTACGGCAATCATTCTAAGTCTGGCGCTGATGATTTCGATTCATCGCAAGAAACGGAAGCGCTAAAAAGAGATGCGATAAAAGTATTTGCAAAATGAATTTACAGACTCTTAATTTAAACTTTTCAAAATCTTAACATATACGCTTTCAGCCCATGTTAGACTTCTAACAGCGATAAAGATAATCAGGAAACTGAGGATCTTTATCGCTGTTATTTAGTTGCTTAAATATTAATCGATATAAATTAGCAGAAGATGGAGAGAAGTGTAAATGAAATGGTTTTATAATTTGAAAATTGGTCGAAAAATAATTCTGGGATATCTGATTATCGCTATGATCGCTGGAGGAATTGGTGCCATGGGACTGATTGGGATTAAAAAAATCAGCCAGCAGGATGTGTATCTTTATGAGAAAATGGCCAAACCACTGGGGGAACTGGTTTATATTGTCGACTCCTTTCAGGGAATTATCGGAAAAGTTGATGATTTAACCCGGGCCACAACATCGGAAGACATTGATGCCATTGAAAAAGAAATTTTAAAAAAAAATGCTCGATTCGACTCCAATCTTAAAACGTTTCAAACAACCTTGATGGATTCGAAAGCCATCGAAATAGCCGATGAAACCTATCTGCTTAAAGATCAATTTGATGCGATGGTCACTGAAATGATCAATCTGACCCGAGCGGGGAGATCCGCCGAAGCAGGAGTTCTAGCAAAGAGCAGTGAATTTGAAACGATCTATACGCAAATCGAAGCCAATTATCGGGAAATGATGGAGCTAAAGCTGGCGATTGTAAAAGATACCGCTAAAAGTAATCAGACTATTGCGGCATCATCAACCCTGTTGACGATCATTTTGCTGGTTGTCGGAGTAATCCTCTCGTTACTACTGGGCTTGCTGATTACAGCAACCATTACTAAACCGATGGCCAGAATTAATGTGATGATTAAAGAAATGAGTTTGGGCCATCTGGGGATGCGACTGAAGATGGATTGTCAGGATGAGGTGGGTGAAATGGCGATGGCGATGGATCATTTTGCGGATGATCTGCAGCACGTGGTCATCGAAACCATGCATCAGATTTCAAACGGGAATCTGTCAGCAGATATTGAATCCAAGGATGATCAGGATGAAATAACCCCTGCTCTAAAGCAGACCATTAAAACCATTCGGGGGGTGATTGCCGAGTCCGTTATGCTAGCTCAAGCAGCTGTTGCCGGGCGGTTGGAGATCCGTAGCAATGCCGATGCTTTTAATGGCGGATTTAAAGAAATTCTGATTGGCTTTAATCACACCCTGGATGCCATGACTGTACCGATAAACGTCGCCGCTGAGTATGTCAGTCAGATTGGGTGTGGAATCATTCCCCCAAAAATAGAGGACACCTATTATGGCGATTTCGAAACCTTTAAAAACAGCATTAATGCCTGTATTGAAGGTCTGGCCGCTCTGAAAGAGGGAAATTATGTATTGGGTCTGATGAATCAGAATGATTTTTCTCAGTCGATTCAGGGTGATTATCTGGGTATTTATGCCGAAATTGCGGAATCTATCAATGGCATTCGCAGACTGCTTCTGACGATCACAAGGATTGCCGGAAATATCAGCCAAGGCAATCTTACTGATTTGCCGAATCTGCAAAAGGTGGGGAAACGCAGTGAGAATGATCATTTGATGCCGACCCTGGTGGCGATGATGGAGAACATCAATCTGCTGGTGGCAGAAACTGAAATGATGGCTCAAATTGCCGTGGAAGGGGATCTCAGTCATCGAGGCGACAGCAGTAAATTTAGTGGTGAGTATGCTCAGGTTATTGTCGGATTTAACCAGACCTTGGACGCTGTTATCGAACCGGTTCAAGAAGCCTCAGGGGTACTGCGTGAATTGGCTCAGGGAAACCTTCAAACCATGGTAATGGGAGATTATCAGGGCGATCACGCAAAAATAAAAAACGATCTCAACGAAACCGTTAGGTCGTTGGCCGGCTATGTTGGCGAAATTACAAGTATCCTTGAAGCGATGGGGCAGGGAAATCTTAACCAGGAAATAGAATCGGAATTTCGAGGTGATTTTCGGGAGATCAAAAACTCCCTCAATACGATCAATACCAGACTCAGTACCACCCTTTCTGATATTGATTCAGTGTCGGCTCAGGTAGAAATGGGTGCGATTCAAATATCAGACAGTGGGCAGTCGCTGGCTCAGGGAACTACCCAACAGGCCAGCGCGATCGAAGAACTGACCGCATCAATCGAAGAAGTAGCGGATGAAACCAGAGATAATGCCATCAGAGCCGATGAAGCGAATCAGCGGGCGGTGGCAGTGGGGGAAAATGCTCGGGTCGGAAATGATCAGATGGAAGCCATGATAAGCGCTATGAATGAGATTAATGAGGCTTCCAAAGGAATTTCCAAGATTATCAAGGTTATTGACGATATTGCTTTCCAAACCAATATTCTGGCCTTAAATGCGGCGGTGGAAGCGGCTCGAGCTGGCCATCATGGCAAAGGCTTTGCCGTGGTGGCGGAGGAAGTTAGAAGTCTGGCCATTCGCAGCAGCCAGGCGGTGAAAGAGACCACTCAATTAATTGAAGGTTCACTGACAAAGGTGGAAGCTGGTACGGAAATCGCAGATACAACGGCGGCCAGTCTGAAAGAAATTCTGGATGAAATTGAGAAGGTAGCCTTATTGATGGGGAATATTGCTGGGGCATCCAACGATCAGGCACTGGCGATTGCTCAGATCAATCGGGGTATCGAGGAGGTCTCGATGGTGGTACAAACCAATTCGGCTACGGCAGAACAAAGCGCTGCCGCCAGCGAAGAACTCTCCGGGCAGGCCCAGCTGCTTAAACAGATGGTCAGTGCCTTTGAAATCAAAGAAGTCTAAGTCGTGATAATTGAGTGGTATGATTAATAAACTTCAAACAGAGCTCTCGGAGTTCTGTTTTTTTCTTTTTTGTTTAATAACGCTTGACAATTTAATTAAATAGTATTATTGTATTAATCAAGTAATACAATAATACAAAGGAGGACAGCCATGAAATGGATTATCGATTCCGATCGCCCCATCTATAAACAGTTGGTGGAGCAGATAGAGCTCAGAATCATTTCCGGTATCTATGTGCCAGGAGATAAACTTGAATCAGTGAGAGAGATGGCAATGGATGCAGGCGTCAATCCCAATACGATGCAGAAAGCATTGGCAGAACTGGAAAGAATGGGACTCGTTTTTGCACAAAGAACCAGCGGTAGATTTATTACGGAGGATATAAAAATGATTGAAGCAGCGAAAAAGAACTTGGCAGTTCAGGAAATTGTCACATTTCTTGAAAAAATGAAAAAGCTAGGGCTGGATCGTAATGAAATACTGGCATTGATGGAAAAAATCGCGGAAGGGGAAAAAAAGGATGACGATATTAAGCACTAAAAATTTAACCAAAAGCTATGGCAAGAAAACAGCCCTCTCCCAAATCAACATGACACTATCCCGGGGACGGATTATTGGGTTGCTGGGGCCAAATGGCAGCGGAAAAAGTACCTTCATTAAGTTGGCGGCGGGTCTGCTGGTACCAACGGAAGGGGAAATTATCATCGATGGTTTGGCTCCGGGAGTCGAAACCAAAGCGAAGGTTTCATATTTATCGGAGCGGACCTATCTCAATGACTGGATGCGAGTCAGTGAAATCATCGCTTTCTTCGAAGATTTTTATGCCGATTTTAATCGCATCAAAGCTGAAAATATGTTAAAAGATCTCAATATCAATCCGAATGATCGACTAAAGACCATGTCTAAGGGAACCAAGGAGAAAGTGCAGCTGATTCTGGTGATGAGCCGGCAAGCCGAACTCTACCTCCTGGATGAGCCCATCGGCGGGGTGGATCCGGCGGCCAGAGACTATATTTTGAATACGATCATCACCAATTATAAAGAAGATGCCTCAGTAATTATTTCGACGCATTTGATTGCTGACATTGAACAGGTTTTGGATGACATTATTTTTATTAATCAGGGTGAACTGGTACTCAGCTCCAGCGTGGATGAAATCCGGGAAACCCATAACAAATCAGTCGATGGATTATTCAGGGAGGTTTTTAAATGTTAGGAAAACTGATTAAGCACGAAATCCGGGCCACCAGCCGAATTTTTCTGCCCCTTTACGGCGCCCTGTTGGTTTTAACAATTTTTACCAAATTGGTGATGGCAATTGGTGCTCCGGATTTCTTTTCTGAAGCGGCATCCAATAATAAGGTGGCCGAGATTGTTTTAGGCATCAGCTTTACCCTTTATTTTGTATTGGTGGTGGCTATTTGCGTGATGACTCTGGTGATGATTATTCAGCGCTTTTATAAAAATTTATTTACGGATGAAGGTTATCTGATGTTCTCTCTGCCGGTTAAAACATGGGAACTGGTAATGTCAAAACTGATCGTGGGAATGATCTGGTCGGCAGTTTGTGCAGTCATGATCTTCCTGACGTTTTTTATTTTTTCGCTGGGGAATTTTTCGATGCTGGAATTGACTCAGGCGATCCGCTCTGCTTATTCGATGTTTTATCTGCAGACGGGGATGGAACTTAGTTTCTTTATTGTTGAAATGATCATTTTTTTCCTGATTCAAACCATTGCTTCGATTCTGATGATCTATGTTTCCATTGCCATTGGGCAGTTATTTAATCAGCATCGGATTGTCGCCGCTTTTGGGGCCTATATTGCTATTTCGATTGCACTTCAGATTATCATGTCAATTTTTATGGCTGTTTTTGCGATTGGAAATCTGGAAATTTTAAATGGCAGCGAAGCTGTGACAACCATTAACTGGCTTATTAATGGCTCAACGGTACTAAATGTGGTATTGGGAATCGGTTTTTATTACGCGACCCAAACCATTATGAAAAAACGACTAAATCTGGAATAATTTGTGTTGATTTGTGTTATAATAATCTGCAATTGAATGGTTTAAACTGATAAAGAAGAAAGCGGGGCGATCTAAATATTTATTCAAGTCAGAGATTTGCATAAAGATTTCAAGTTGGGGAAGGAAGATATACATATCCTCAAAGGAATCGATCTGGATATTGAACAGGGAGAAATGGTGGCCCTGCTTGGTCCTTCGGGATCAGGTAAATCCACCTTTTTAAACGTGTTGGGGGGACTGGTTCCGCCGACTTCCGGGGAAATTATGATTCGTGATTATCGGATCAGCGATATGACCGAGAATGAGTTGTGTCTCTTCCGGCGGGAGCATCTCGGTTTTATCTTCCAATCCTACAACCTGATTTCCACCATGACCGCCATGGAAAACGTCGCCCTGGCGCTGACCTTTGCCGGGGTCAAGAAAGAAATCCGTCAGCAACGGGCACAGGAAGCGCTCGAAGTGGTAGGGCTGGTTGATCGGATGGGACATAAGCCCAGTGAACTTTCCGGGGGACAGCAACAGCGGGTCAGTATTGCCCGGGCGCTGGTGAATCACCCGGAAATAATTCTGGCCGATGAGCCCACCGGGAATTTGGATTCCAAGACCAGTGCCGATATCATGGAAATGATTACCCGGCTGAATCGGGAAGAGAAGCAGACCTTTGTCATTGTCACGCATGATCCGGATACGACCAAATACTGCACCAAGGTAATCCACATGCGCGATGGCCTGATTGAGGCCGAAGTCAATCAATAAGCTTTGATCAAAATCAAATTGTGAAGAAATGGAGAAATTATGAAAAAGAGAACCAAAACAAAAGTAGCGCTGTCAGTTTTGTTGGTGGCTATTTTGCTATTATTCTGTTTTGCACCAACAGCTCTGGCAGCGCCAGAACAACCCTTGCTCCAGATCAGTTCAGTTTCCTTTAATCCGGCAACGGTGTCACCGGGAAAAGAATTCAAAATGGTGGTTACCTTAACCAATCATGGCGAGTATGATGCGCATAATGTGACGCTCGATGTATTGTCTCAATCGGGGGCCAATGATTTGGGTGTCTTTTCGATGGTGGGGAGTGGCAGTCATTTTTACCGGGAAGAGATTTTATCGGCAGAAAGTGTAGCCATTGAGATTCCCATGGTAACATCGCCCAACGCTGAGGCTAAAAATTACAATCTTAATCTTCAAATCAATTGTGAAACCAGTGGTGGCAGCGTTTATAATTTTACAGAAACGGTGGGGATAGTAATCAATGAGAGTGAATCGATGTCCATTATTGCGCCGGACCGCTTAGTTCTCACCGAGAACGAGAAAGGGGTGACCCCGATTAAGTTCGAAATTGCCAATTTTGGCTCCAATCCGGTGCGTGGGGTGCAGGTCAGTTTGTCTGCCGAGGGAGTTGATTTTGCCAAGGACTATCAGTATTATGGCACCTTTGAAAAAGACGACAGCGATGATTTTTCCGCCGATGTCACCACCAGTCAAACCGGTGAATTTCCAGGCAAAATAACAGTAAAATACATGGACAGTTTCAATAATGAACGGGTGATTGAAAAAGCCATTACCATTGTATCTGAGGAAGCGACAACGAAGGCAAATGAGTCCGGAGAAGAGAACTTTTTTCAGAAATTTCTGAGAGTGGTTTTTGGCATTGGCGCATAGTGGGGTGAGTGTGTGAATAAGCAAGAACTCCTGCGACTATCCTGGGAGAATCTCTGGCGGATGAAATTTCGGACGATTCTGACCATCATCGGAGTGGTTATCGGAACGGCCTCGATCATTGTGATGGTTTCCATCGGAAATGGAGCTCAAAAAAGCATTACCGATGAGCTTTCTGGCATTGGCTCGGTAACGACGCTTCAGGTTTATCAGGATCTTGCATCCATGGGGATGGCGGCCATGCCAACCGGAAAAACTGAAGAGAAAGCGATCCTAAACGATGAAGCTATTAAAAATATGAATGAAATTGATGGCGTTGTCGCAGTGACACCGGTTGTCAATCTCAGTGGCGCGGAAATAGCAGTCGACAGGGAGCAGTATGGTGTGTCGCTGATGGGGGTTGACTACAGTGTGCTTGAGGACATGCGTTATGATACATCCAGTGGCGAAAAACCTGGTCCCAATGATGAGAAGAGTATCATTCTTGGAAAAGAAGTGCTGTCCAGCTATCGCTTTACGACCACTGGCCCTCAGGCAGAAGCCAGCACGGTAGTTCCTGAGGATCTCATCGGAGAAAAAATTGACCTGGTGATCAAACGTACAAATACCAACGGTGAAGAAGAATTAAGAACCGAACGGGTCAAAGTTACCGGGGTATTAGAAACGACCGGAGGATCTGAGGATTATTCGATTATTGCCGATTTTAATCTGGTTACCGAGCTGAATGAATGGCAAACCGGAAAAAAAGTCAATGTAAAAAAACAAGGCTACTCAGAAGCTCTGGTAACGGTGGAGGATTCCGTAGTGGTTAACAGAGTAACCGCTGAAATTGAAGAATTAGATTTTACGGTCTTTTCAATGCAACAGATTCTGGATTCCATGGGCAGCGTCTTTCAGATGCTTCAGATTTTGCTTGGTGGGATCGGTGGCGTAGCCCTGCTGGTTGCCTGTATCGGTATTGTTAACACCATGACCATGTCCATTTATGAGCGGACCAAGGAAATTGGGATCATGAAGGTCATTGGTGCTTCCATTTCGGATATCCGCAACATGTTTATCGCTGAATCGACGATGATCGGGTTGATCGGCGGGATGGTGGGGATTGCCATCAGTTTGCTGCTGTCGGTTCTGATCAATCTGATTGCGGGCCTCTTTATTGGCGGTGAAGGGGGTGTGACGATTTCCTACATCACGCCAGGGCTGGTTATCTTTGCCTTGTTTTTTTCGGCTCTGGTCGGGCTCTTGTCCGGGGTTCGTCCGGCCATTAAAGCGGCCAATCTCAGTTCATTGGATGCGATCCGCAGTGAATAGCGAAATAGCGCAAAAACATCAAAAAATCATTTGGAAGTAAGAATAACTGTGGCGGCATTTTTGAAAGTGTGAATAATCCGTTGCCGAAACAGGATGAAAAAACTAAAACGCGAAGGAGTAAGGATGAAATATATCTACTTATTAATTAATCCGGTCAGATTTTTCAAACAGGTTGCCGAAAAAGAAAAACAGTCTTTGCTGGTCCCAATTCTGATCATTGCCATCATCGGATGTTTAACCGGCGTCATAGCCGGCAATGCGGTGGCGACCATGGATCTGCCGGCTGATCAGATGGGCATGGTTAAAACCATCAGTATTGTCACCGGGATTATCTCCGGCATCATCAGTGTGGCCGTTGCCATCGTCGTGAAGGCGGCCATCTTTAACCTGGTGTTAAAGAAAATGGGCGGCGAGGGGTCTTTTAAAACGGCTGTTTATGTGGTAGGGGTGAGTTTTTCCCCAAAAATTTTTCAGAGCATTCTCAATATTTTCTTTCAAAAACCGATCGATATGACCAAGGTTTATGAAATGGATTGGGTCGCCTTTCTGGGGGGAATCTTCAGCATTTTCAATATCTGGCAGGTTGTGTTGACCATTATTGGTCTGGCCATTGTCTATGGTGTGAGTTACAAAAAAACGGCGATTCCGGTGCTCGGACTGGAAGTGGTGACGGCAGGACTCAGCCTCGGGGTGTCGTTGATCAGTCTTAATTCGATGGCGGAACTATCCACCACAGCCATCAGCTAAAAAAGGAGGAACGGGATGGGAATCGGTATTGATTTAGGCGGCACCGCGATGAAAGGCGGGATTGTCAAGCATCAGGGTATCATTCAGGACGAACGGCAAGTCAAAACCCAAAGCCAAATGGGTTATGCTCAGGTGTTAAACGACCTGGTAGGATTAATTAAAGAACTGCAGCAGCTGTCGCCAGAAGAATCCGTGGTGGGAATCGGGATTCCGGGAATTCTCTCGGGGGATGGATCAACCGTAATTTCCTGCCCAAACCTCAACTGGAAAAACAAACCATTAAAGCAGGATCTTGAACAAGCGCTGACGCTTGAGGTGCTGCTGGTGAATGATGCCACCGCGGCCTGCATTGCTGAAGCGGCTTTTGGCAGCACCAAGGGCAGGAGCAACTCGGTGATGCTGACCCTTGGTACCGGGGTGGGTGGCGGCGTGATTCTTAACGACCGGGTTATTACCGGGGCTCATGGGGTAGCCTCGGAAGTCGGACATATGTTGATGGAAGAAAATTTTTATGACTGTAACTGTGGAAAAAATGGCTGTCTCGAAACCTTTGCTTCAGCAACGGCCTTGATCCGCTATTGTCAAAAACGGATTGAAGAAGGTGTTTTGACAGATTTGAAAACAGAAGAAAATTTTGATGCCAGACGAATTTTTGAGGCCGCCAAAGCCGGCGATGCGCTGGCCTTAGGAGCAGTCAATCGGCTGGCCCGATACTTGGGTTGGGCCATTGCCAACATCAACGATCTCATAGATCCCGGAATTTTCGTAATTGGTGGTGGTCTATCGGCAGCCGGCGATTTTTTATTGGAGCGAATTCAGGTCGAGACCAGATGTCGTTTAACCTATCCGCAGGATGCCATTCCTGAAATTGTGCTGGCGACCTTCCGGAATGAAGCGGGCATGATTGGCGCTGCAAATCTGCGCTATTTCATCTGAATGATGCACTTTTTGTATGAAAAAAGTGCAAAATGATTGAAAAATAAAAAAAGCGTTGCAAAAATGCTTAGAATGATTATAATATAAATATATTATCTTAAGCGAAAAGGAGAAATGCTATGCAGAAATTTGAATGTGATATCTGTGGTTATGTATATGACCCGGAATTAGGAGATCCAGACAACGGGGTGGCAGCAGGAACTGCTTTTGCGGATATTCCCGAAGATTGGTTATGTCCAGAATGTGGCGTTGACAAAAACGCGTTTTCAGAAGTTTAATAAAGTAAAAGTATTAAATCGCTAAAAGAAACAGTACTTTTAGTTGTAATTTCACAGGTGTGATGTTTAAACCATTTATGGATTAAACGTCACACCTATTTTTTTACTAAATTCCCAGTAACCCCATCAACCAGATAAATAATATGGGCATAAAAACCGCCGGCAGCAGATTGCCAACCTTGAGTTCTTTAATTTTCAGCATATTAATGCCAATGGCCATAATTAGAACACCGCCGACAGCATTCATCTCGGTGATCATTTCCGGGGTGAGCAGGGTTTTGACTGAGCTGGCCAAAAGCGAGATACTACCCTGGTAGAGAAGTACCGGAATAGCTGAAAAGACGACGCCGATGCCTAAAGTGGAGGAGAGAATCATCGAAAAAATGCCATCCAACAGCGATTTACTTAAGAGAATACTGATGGTGCCGGTCAGCCCGTTTTCCAGGGATCCCATAATCGCCATCGAGCCGGTGCAGAAAAGCAGTGAGGCACTGACAAAGCCCTGGGAGATATTATTGTTATTGTTTTTCATCCTTATTTCCAGGCTGTCACCAATTCGTTTCAACTGTTTTTCAATATTGATCAGTTCTCCCAAGATTCCGCCAAACAATAGACTCAGTAGCATCAGCATAATGTTTTCGGTTTTGATGGTCATCGTGATGCCGATCACCACTACGCCAAGTCCCAGACCCTGGGTAATGGTTTCACAGAGACGTTGGGGCAAAGCCCGTTTAAATAATAGTCCGATTAAGCCGCAGACAACAATGGCAGTGGCATTGATAATGGTTCCAAGCAAAGATTTTTCCTCCTGATGTAAAGTCTTTTACTATTGTAACATAAAAGCGTTAGCACTGAGAACATAACTACCCTGACAAGCTGATTTATTGAAAAAAAATCAGTGTTTCGATCAGTTTTAACATAAAAATATTTTAAATTGTGATAAAATAGAAAAAAGAATGCGAGGTGACGTTTATGATTAAGCGGTTTTCAGTAATCTATATTGGTTCAATCCGTTGTGAACTGATTGTCGGACAGCGGGGTAAAGGATGCATTAAAATATTGGATCGAGCCATGTTTCCGATAAATTTTGGGAGTCAGAGTTTTACCAAAGGTGAGATTTCATTTAAATCAGTTTATGCATTGTGCCAGACGATTAACGAGTATGTCGAAATGTCTAAAACCTATGGGGTTGAATCGATTAAGATTTTCGGAACAACGGCCCTCCGGGAAGCGCGAAATCGGCTCTATATTCTTGAACAAATTAAAATCAATACCGGCGGCTATGAGGTCGAAATTCTCGATAAGGAAGAAGAGACCCATCTTATTTACCGCCATATGGTGTTAAAATGTGATCCGGAATTTAATATTCTCAATGAAACCAAAGAGGATCAGATGCTGGCTTCCATTTCCAGTGGGAATGTTTCGGTGGCATTGCTTAAAAATGGAATCATTGATTATCATCAGACCGCTGAGCTGGGCTATCTTAAAATGAAGGAAATTCTGAAATCCATTGAAGAGAATTCGGAGCGCTTTGAAACGCTATTAATGGAGTTTATTTCGATCAATACCCAGGACATTGTTGAAAACATCAGAAAACGCCGAATTAAAAGACTTTTTGTATCCTCCCACGAAGTCGATGTCATTGCCCAGCTCTGCGGCTATACCGAGCGTCGGGATTATTATGTGATCAATGCCGAGGACTTTGGTAAGCTGTGCAAGGTAGCAGGAGATTTGACTGTTAATCAATTGTTGAAAAAATATTCGCTTTTGGATCAAAGTGAAGCAGAAACGCTGAATCATACCTTGATGCTTTATTTAAAACTGCTGGCTGAAACAGGCGTCGAAACCTTTATTTTAATTCCGATGATGATCGGCGATGCTTTTTTGGATTTTGAATTTCAGATTACCAAAAAACAGCAACTCATCGACTGGATTGAAGAGGGCAGCTACCTGTCGGCCAAAACCATCGGAAAAAAATATCATACCAGTCACAGGCATTCACAATTTGTTGAAAAAATCAGCTTGAAAATCTTTGATTCGCTGAAAAAATATCATCAGCTGGGAAAAAGGGAACGCCAGCTTTTATCAATGCTCTGCTATCTGATGGAAGTCGGTAGCTTTATCGATCATAAAAATTTTTGGGTGCAGAGTCGCTATATTATCGAAACGACTGATATTATCGGAATAAACCAGGAGGAGAAGGCCATAATGGGGAAGGTGGCGGAAGCAGTTAAAACATATTTCATCAATGGTGAAGTGCAAATTCATTCGAATGACGAAAAAGAGCAATTGCTGGTTGCCAAACTGGCGGCGATCTTGAAGCTGGCCATTGCCCTGGATAAAAGTTATCAGCAAAAAATCCAAAACATTTCCTGTCATGTCAAAGATGAGAAACTGATTATCGATTTGACAACGGGGAAAAATTTTCAATTGGAAGAATATTTTTTCAAGGCAAGTCGTATCATGATGGAAAACGTCTATGGCATTAAACCAATACTAAAGATTAAGAGGGTTGAATCATGAAAAATCAGTTATATATAAATCGGGAGATCAGCTGGCTGGATTTTAATTATCGGGTATTGGACGAAGCTTACGATAAGTGCAACCGGGTGATGGATCGGCTAAAATTTTTGGCGATTACGGCGTCCAACCTGGATGAGTTTTTCATGGTGCGGGTGGCCGGGATCATGGACCAGATTAATGTTGGCTATAACAAAAAATCGGTGGATGGTTTAACGCCGCTTGAGCAGTTGGCGGTCCTCAATAGCATGACCCAGGAAATGATGGCCAGGCAGTATACTTGTTTAACAAAATCGATCATCCCCGAACTTAATCAGCAGAACATCTTTTTTTTGAGTTTTGACGAGCTGGACGAAGAAGGAAAAGACTTTGCCCTGCATTATTTCAGGCACGAGTGTTACCCGGTTTTAACCCCGCAGGCCATTGACAACAGCCGTCCTTTTCCATTGGTAAAAAACAATCAGGTTTATCTGTGTATCATGCTCCATGATACCGAGGCAAAGGTTAAGGATGAAAAAGATTTTATGGCGATCCTTGAGATTCCCAAGGTACTGGATCGTATTATTGCCTTGCCAAAAGCGAAAGACTCCGAGGTCCAAAATTATATTTTTGTGGAAGATCTGATCAGTCCCTTTGTCAGTGAGCTTTTCACCGGTTATGATGTCAAGCAGGTCAGTGAATTTCGGATTACCCGTAATGCGGATCTGGCGATCGATGAAGATGAAGCCGAGGATTTGCTGATTGAAATTGAAAAATCGATTCAACAGCGTAAGTGGGGTGCCAGTATCAAACTGGAAGTTACCCGAGACATGAGTAAAAAAATGAAAAAATGGCTGATGTACGAATTGGAAATTGTCGAAAGTGAGCTTTATGAACTCAAGGGTAATCTGGATCTGACCTGTTTTATGAAATTCCAGAACCGCAGCGAGTTTAATGAACTCCGGGAGCCCCGCTATACCCCTCTGATCTCCGATGAATTTTATGAGGTTGATGATATTTTTGAAGTTATCCGCGAAAAAGACCGGCTGCTGCACCATCCTTATCAGTCCTTTCAAACCGTGGTTGACTTTGTCCGGGCAGCATCCACCGATCCGGAAGTGTTAGCCATCAAACAAACACTGTATCGGGTCAGCGGTGATTCACCCATCATCGAGGCATTGATTCAGGCGGCGCAAAACGGCAAACAGGTTACGGTGCTGGTGGAGTTGAAGGCGCGTTTTGACGAGGCCAACAATATTGTCTGGGCGAAGAAACTGGAGCAGGCCGGGTGTCATGTGATTTATGGGCTGGTGGGGCTAAAAATCCATTGTAAAATGATTCTGGTGGTTCGCAAAGAGTCCGATGGAATCCGCCGGTATGTCCATCTGGGGACTGGTAATTACAATGATGTGACCGCTGGTCTTTACACTGATCTGGGAATGTTTACGGCCAAAGAAAACTATGGATCGGACGTTTCCACCCTGTTTAATATGCTCTCGGGGTACAGTCATTATTCCCTATGGAAAAAAATAGAAGTGGCGCCAAAAACCCTCAGGAATGCCTTTTACATCGCCATTGAGCGGGAAATTGAAAACGTCAGAATGGGGGAAAAGGGCAAAATCATCGCTAAAATGAATGCATTAGTTGATGAAGACATTATTAATAAGCTTTATGAGGCATCCCAGGCTGGCGTGCAGATTCAACTGATTGTTCGGGGAATGTGCTCTCTGAAACCGGGCTTACCGGGGATTAGTGAACACATCACGGTTCACAGCATTGTCGGAACTTTTCTGGAACATAGCCGGATCTATTATTTTTACAATCAGGGTAAGGAAGATATTTTTCTTTCCAGTGCCGATTGGATGGAGCGAAACCTGAACCGCCGGATTGAGACCTTGTTTCCGGTTGAAGAAGAAAGTTTAAAAATTAAATTGAAACATATTTTGGATATTACCATGAGAGATACCATCAAGACCCGGTTAATGACAGAAACGGGAGAATACATAAGAATTGACAAGCGTGGAAAAGAATTGCTTTCCTGTCAGGACTTTTTTTGCAAAGAAGCGGAACAAGAATTTGAACAGGTAAAAAACAAAGCAGTTTTAAAACATAATATCGAAGGAGAATAGAAATGGAAAGACGAAATATCGGGGTCATCGACATTGGCTCCAATAGTGTCCATCTGGTTATTGGTGAATACTACAACAATGAATATTTTCAGATTATCGATGACGTCAAGGTGAATGTCCGTTTAAACGACGGACTGGCAGAAACCGGAAAACTGCAGCCGGATCGAATGGATTTTGGGATTGAGACGCTGAGTATGTTTGTTAGTATGTGCGACGCCTATGGCATTGAAAAGGTGATTGCGGTAGCTACGGCAGCGGTGCGAAAGGCTTCAAACGGAGCCGAATATGTGGCCCGAATCAAAGATGAAGTGGGTCTGGATGTTGAGATTATCCCTGGCGAGGTGGAGGCCTCCATGGACTATCTGGGAGCGATTAATACCCTGGATGTAAGAGACGCCTTGCTGATGGATATCGGTGGTGGCAGTACCGAATTTGTGCTGATCAAAGACCGTAAAAAAGTGGAGACCGTCAGCCTGCCCTTTGGTTCGATTGATTTAGCTGAAAAGTTTGATTTAACCGACGAAGTATCGGATAAGAAACTGAAGGCTCTGGATGAGTTTTTAAAAGATGCCTTTAATCAAACAGCACTTTTAAAAAAGGCGGAAGGCCTGCCAGTCATTGGCGTGGGGGGAACGATTCGAAATGTTGGTCGGATCCACCGCAGTTTCATTGATTATCCTTTGGAAATTGTCCATAATTATAAGATGAAAGCCAATGATGTGAAACGGATCTGTGAAATGGCGGCCAGCATGAATTTAGCGGAACGTTCAAATCTCAAGGGCCTGTCCAAGGGGCGTATCGATATTTTTGTGGGATCGAGCCATACCCTGGAACGGGTAATGAAACATATTGATTCACCGGAACTGATTATCAGTAATGCTGGTTTGCGGGATGGGATTATTTATGATTATTTTGGTTACAACGAAGAGAACCTGGTTTATGACATTTTTGATCTGTCGCTGGTCAATATTATGCTTAATTTCAATGTGAATATCCCTCATGCCTATCATGTCCTTAAACTGACCGAAAACCTGTTTGAGCAGCTCAAACCGCTTCATGGGATCAAAGCGGATGTCCGTAAAATGATCCGGGCCTCGGCGATGCTTCACGATGTCGGCATCAAACTGGCCTTTGCCAACCATCATGAGCACAGTTTTTATATCATCTTAAATTCCGGGCTCCTGGGCATTGAACAGAAAGAATTGCTGATGAGCGCTTTTATTGCCCTGAATCATCGCACCAATAAAAAAATCCATATTTCTGAAGAGTACTTTGGCTTGCTTCAGGATGAAGAACGGCACCTGATTGATCAGCTGAGCCTGTTTCTGCAGATTTCGGAATATCTCGACCGCAGCATGGATGGCGTCGTCAAGGATGTGAATTGCGTGATTATAGAAAAAGAAGTTAGGCTCAATGTTTTAACAACTGGGCATTCGGTATTTGATAACATGATTATCAATGAATGCGGCAAAAAATTCAAACGTGTGTTCAACAAAACCCTGACCATCAATAATAAGGTCATTATTTCCCGGCGCTAAAAAAACTCCAATTATTCAGTTTTGAATAATTGGAGTTTTTTCTATTTGTTGCGCTGGCTTTTGCCCAGATAGGCTTCTTTGATGCTTTCATCAGCCAGTAATTCCCGGCCGGTGCCTGCTTTGGTGATCTTGCCAGTTTCCAGAACATAGGCATAATCGGCAACCCGCAGGGCCATATTGGCATTTTGTTCAATCAGAAGAATCGTCATCCCTTCTTTATTGAGGGTTTCGATGATATCAAAAATACCCTGAACAACCAGGGGCGCCAGACCAAGTGATGGCTCATCCATCATCAGTAGTTTGGGCCGGCTCATCATCGCCCGGCCGACCGCCAGCATTTGCTGTTCGCCGCCGGACAAGGTTCCGGCTTGCTGCCAGGAACGTTCTTCGAGGCGGGGAAAGAGTCCATAGATTTTCTGGATATCTTCCTCAAGGCTGTCTTTGCGCATATAAGCACCAATTTTTAAATTTTCAAGAACCGTCAGATCCGGGAAAACATGGCGTCCTTCCGGAACCAGGGTGATGCCCTTATCGACAATTTTTGTGGTATCAAGCCCCAACAGTTCTTCCCCGTTGTAAGTGATGCTACCCGCTTTTGATTTTACCAGATTGACAATGGCCCGAAGGGTGGTACTTTTTCCGGCGCCATTGGCTCCGATCAGAGTTACAATTTTGCCTTCCGGCACTTCCAGATCAATTCCTTTGACAGCTTCAATACCGCCATAGGAGACCTGTAAATTACTAATCTTCAACATCGGTGTCTACCCCCAAATATGCTTCAATAACCTTTGGATTATTCTGAACCTCATCCGGGGTTCCTTTGGCGATGGTACAGCCAAAATCCAATACGTAGATATGATCAGAAATTTCCATGACCAGATCCATATGATGTTCAATCATAAAAATGGTTAGATCAAAATCCGTTTTTAGTTTAAAAATCAGATCCGTCAGTTCATCTGTTTCCTGGGGATTCATGCCCGCTGCGGGTTCATCAAGCAGCAGCAGCTGCGGTTGGGTTGCCAGGGCCCGGGCAATTTCCAAATGACGTTGTTGTCCATAAGGTAGCGATGAAGCTTTTTCATTTTTCAGATCAATCA
This sequence comes from uncultured Lachnospiraceae bacterium, assembly GCA_964510565.1. GTDB lineage: Bacteria > Bacillota > Clostridia > Eubacteriales > Eubacteriaceae > Acetobacterium. Next base: position 44,923 of record CAZEBY010000001.1, read on the forward strand.
GTCCCAGTCGTTCCAATAAAAATTCGCAATCGATCTTTGCCTGACGCTCGCCTTTGCGGGCTTTTGGCGCGCGTAACATGGCTGATAAAAAACTGTAACCGGCATTTAAGTGGGTGGCCACCAGCACATTTTCCAGAACGGTCAGCTCCTTAAACAGGCGGATGTTCTGAAAGGTGCGGGCAACGCCCAGTCCGGTTATTTTATCCGGCTTTTTACCGGTAATATCAATCTCGGTGGTCGTTCCGGTTTTATCGGTTGGGGTAAACAACACTTTTCCACTGGTCGGGGTGTAAACCCCGGTGATGACATTGAAGGCCGTGGTTTTTCCGGCGCCGTTGGGTCCGATCAGAGCGGCCAGTTCACCTTTTTTGATATCAATATTCAAGTCGTTGACGGCAACAACACCGCCAAATTGCATGATGACATTTTCGGTTCGTAAGAGACTCATTAATTGTCACCTCCTTCAGTTGATGCCTTTTTGCCGTTTAGTTTTTTCTTGATGGACCGGAATTTTTGAGCCATGAAATCCCAGGTCAGTTCGTTCGTACCCATTAAGCCTTTTCGGTAGAACAAGACAATGATCATCAGTAAAAATGAGAAGACAACCATTCGCAGTCCGGGTCTGAAGATGGGTAGATCAAGACCGAAAGCCATCGGTTCATCGAGAAAACGGAGCGCCTCCTGACCCAGGGTCACCACAAAACTGGAAATAATCGTCCCGGATATACTGCCCATACCACCGAGGACAATAATCAACAGGAAGTTGTAAGTCAGGGTGAAATAAAACTGTTTGGGGTCAACAGTTCCCAATAGGGCGGCAAATAATCCGCCGCCGATACCGGTGAAAAAGGCGCCGATCAGGAATGAGGTCATCTTTGTCTTAAAGAGTCCGACCCCCATGGCTTCAGCGGCGATTTCATCTTCCCGGATCGATTTAAAAGCTCTGCCATAGGTAGAATTAATCAACAGGATCATGGCAATAATGACGATTAAAGCAATTCCATAAGTCCACCAGAGACTGTTGATGGTGGGAATGCTTTTAATGCCCAGGGCACCATTGGTGATCGATTGGGTATTGGTAAAGACAATTCGAATAATCTCAGAAAAACCAAGCGTGGCAATGGCCAGATAATCGCCCCGGAGTCGTAAGCAGGGATAGCCGATAAAAAAGGCCACTACCACTGATGCCAGACCACCTAGAATCAAAGCCACAATAAAAGGTAATTGAATATTGGCTAAGAATGGTGCCATTGGCTCCAGATAGAAAATTGCGGCCCGGGATTCGATGGGAACCGTAAAAATTGCTACGGTATAGGCGCCAATTGCCATAAAGCCAGCCTGTCCCAGGGAAAATTGGCCGGTAAAACCATTGACCAGATTCATCGCCAAACTGACGATCACATAGATCGCACATAAATTTAATAATCGGCGCATATAGGAATCGACAAGCGTGTCGGCTAAACCGATACCGATCAGAAGAACAACCAGGAATGCGGCTGTTTTCCAGTGCGCTTTTAAGTAGGCACCGATGCTGTTTTGCGTTTCGTTCATTTCTGGCACCTCCTTTATACTTTTTCCACTTGCTTCTTACCAAGGAGTCCATTGGGAAGAAACAGTAAGATAATAATCAAAATGACAAATGCAATAGCGTCCCGGTAACCGGTCAGCGCTGGGAAAAAGGCAACCATCAGAACTTCTGAAAAGCCCAAAATCAAACCACCGAGAACGGCGCCCTTAACATTGCCGATACCACCGATAACTGCGGCGATAAAGCATTTTAAGCCGGGCACAACACCCATCAGGGGTAATACCGAGGGGTATTTCATACACCATAAAATAGCCCCAACCGAAGCAAGGGCTGAGCCGATTGCAAAGGTTGAAGAAATAACGCCATTGATCTTAATACCCATAAGTTTGGCGGTATCATAATCAACTGCGACTGCCCGCATCGCCATCCCTATTTTAGTTTTATTAATAATAAAAAGTAGTGCAGACATCAGGATAAACGCAACAATTGGAATAACAATAGAAACCGGTTGAAAGGACAGGCCGCCAATGAAGAATGGCGTTGTCATTAATGGGAATTCCGGGAATGCCTGTGGTTTTCCAGAAAATAAGTAGGTGGCAACATTTTCGAGCAAAAAAGAAACCCCGATTGCTGAAATCAGCAGCGACGTTTTGGGTGCGTCCCGTAACGGACGATAGGCAACCCGCTCGATGGTTACGCCCAGAAGCATGGTTAGACCAATCGTGATAAAAAATGTGACATACCAGGGAAGAAAAAAAACGGCAATCCCAAAATATGTGAAATAAGCAGCCATCATGAAGATATCGCCGTGGGCAAAGTTGATCAGTCTTAAAATTCCATAAACCATCGTATAGCCTATGGCGATCAAGGCGTATAAACTCCCCACTGATAAACCATTGATAAGTTGCTGTAAGAATGTTTCCATTGTCATTCCAACGACCATAATTAAAACCTCGTTATATCATTTAATTTAAATTGAGGGTATCTGATAACAAATACCCTCAAAGTTTGTTTTTTTGTCATGCATGAAGATGTGATACTGCGTCGTATTACATAACGTACCCATGCGCATTAAAGAGAGTGATGGTAATCATGCTCTCTTTTGTGAAATAGTGGTAGCGATTATTCAACCGTTACAGAATCCATGTAAGTGAATTTACCAGCTTTGACCGTTTTGATGATCGCTTCATTCTTGGTCGCATCGCCATTCGCATCGATGGTGATCATACCAGTAGCACCTTCGAAATCTTTAGTAGCCGCTAACGCGTCACGGATGGCAACGGGATCAGCAGATCCGGCACGTTCGATAGCATCCAGTGTCATCATGTAACCGTCATAGCCAAGGGCTGTTACTGCCGCGATGTTTTCACGGTCAGGGTAGGCTTTTTTGTATTCAGCTACAAAGGTTTTACCAGCTTCGGTCAGTGGGTTGGTATCATCAAAGAATGTTGACATAACAGCGCCTTCGACATCAGCACCACCAACGGTGATAAATTCGTTAGTTTCCCAGGTATCGCCACCGATAAATGGAGCAGTGATGCCAAGGGCACGAGCCTGTTTGATAATTAAAGCAGACTCAGTAAAGTTACCAGGAGCAAAAATGGCATCAGGGTTAGCAGCTTTGATATTGGTTAAAATACCATTGAAATCCTGATCACCGGTATTGTAGTTACCCGTCGCAACGATGGCATTTGGATCGCCGGTCAGCTTAACAAATGAATCAGTAAAAAATTTAGCCAAACCAACGGAGTAGTCGTTTGATACTTCCTGAATGATGGCAACTTTTTTGGCATTCAGTTTTTTTGATGCATAGTTAGCCATTACTGTACCTTGGAAAGGATCAAGGAAACAAACGCGGAAATAGTAATCATTTCCGGCAGTAACCTGTGGGTTGGTAGCCGAAAGGGCGACCGCAGGAATCTGGTTGGTTTTTACGACATCACCAGCGGCGATCGATAAGGACGATCCCCAGGAACCAAGGATTGCAACTACCTTGTCTTTTTCGATTAAACGGGCAGCAGCAGTGGTTGCTTCGGCTTTATCTGATTTATTATCAGCCACGACCAATTCAACTTTTTTGCCTAATACTTCAGGACGCAATTGGTTGGCCAATTTTACCCCTTCAACTTCCAGTTCGCCGCCGGCGGCATTTGCACCAGTCAAGGGTTCGAACACACCAATTTTAATAACGTCACTATCCTCTGAAGATGTTTTTGTTCCTCCCGACGAACAACCAGCGGCCATGGTGACTACCAGAGCCAGAGACAATAATACGGATAAAGGTTTTTTCACGGTAAAGTCCTCCTTTTTCTTTTTTCCTAATTTTTACCTGCCGCTATTATACCAAAGGTTACACTTTTATTGCAAGTTTATATTAAGAAATGTTTGAATGATACGGACACTTGTTTTAATTACGCTGATGAAAAAATGAGAAAATAACGCATTAGTACGGTAAAGTGATAAATTGCAGTCAACAAAAATACCCTCAGGCAGTCCGTACTCAGATGACAGAATCAACGTTTGCGTTGATAGAGCAGATTGAGACGATCATACCAGGCTACATCGATTTGCGATAGTCCCTCCCGGGTCATTCGAAAGACCCAGTTGTTTTTGATGGTTCCCGGTTCATTCATCCGGGTATCGTTACCATAACCACAAACGTCCTGAATCGGCAGGACGACCAGGTTAGCTGCACTCTGAAAAAGGGTTCGAATAAAAGCCCGACAAGAGGGGCTGCGGTGACCACCGATCTGCCACTGGTTTTCCCAGGCATCCATGTAACCACAATAATCAAAGGCATATTGCCGGTGTTCGGGGGTGTAGTCAAAAAATGTGCCCAGCAGCGTATTATTATCATGGGTCCCAGAGTAGGCAACGGTGTTGGGGGTATAGTTGTGGGGCAGATGGATATTATTCTGGTCATCAATAAAGGCAAACTCCATAATGCGCATACCCGGAAAACCGGTATCTTTTAATAACCTGACCAGTTCGGCATCTTGCAGGCCCAGATCTTCAGCAACAATCCCGGGATTGGGAAAACACTTTTGAAGTACCCTAAAAAAATCCATACCGGGGCCAGGAATCCAGCACCCATTCTTCGCTGTTTCTTCACTTGCTGGCACCGACCAGTAAGCTGAGAATCCCCGAAAATGATCAATCCGGACCAGATCAAAGCTGGTCAGCGCTTTTTTTATCCGTCGCATCCACCAGGCGTACTGGTCTTTTTTCATTACATCCCAACGATAAAGGGGGTTTCCCCACAGCTGTCCGTTTTTGGCGAAATAGTCGGGAGGTACCCCGGCAACTTCGATCGGAGTGCCATTTTCGTCCAGCTGAAAAAGTTCCGGGTGACTCCAGACATCGGCACTGGTATGGGCCACATAGATGGGCATATCACCGATAATCTGGACACCTTCGGCGTTGGCGTAACTTTTAAGTGCCGACCATTGTTTATCAAAGGCATATTGCAGAAAATTCTGAAAATTGATTTCATCACAATGGGCATTTTGTACGGTGTTAAGCGAAGAAGGATTGCGTTTGCTCAGATTAGGATCATCCCATTTGGTCCAGTCTTCCTCGAAAAAATGCTGGGAAAGAACGGTATATAAGGAAAAATCCGGAAGCCAGTCCTGATTGGCATCGCAGTAGGTCTGGATTTCCTTTATAAATTTAGGTGTGAGGCGGGAATAGGCAAGCTTGAAGATTGATTGTCGATTTGCGATGAGGTTGGGATAATAAATGGAATAAGGGGGATCCGCTGACTGGTTGGCAGTCAGTTCATCCGCAGTTAATAACCCCCATTGGAATAACAGCTCAAGGTCAATCAACAGGGGGTTTCCGGCAAAAGCGGAGGTGCTTTTATAAGGCGAGAAGCAGGCATCCACGGGCCCGATTGGCAGAATTTGCCAATATGAGCAGCCCATGGACTTAAGCAGATCAATAAAGTTACGGGCTTCTTTGCCAAGGGTGCCGATGCCGTAGTCGCCAGGTAAGGCGGAAATTGGCATCAGAACAGCACTAGAACGCGATTTTAAAGACATATCAGCTCTCCTTTTCTTCAATGCGATCAAGGATAGTCTGGAGATCTTCTGGAGTGAAGAGATATTTCTCTTTACAGAAGTCACAATTGATTTCAATATCTTCCTGATCAGAGATCATATTGATGAGATCTTCTTTTCCAATCGATATCAGCGCTTTGGTGATACGCTGTCGGGAGCAATCACAGTTAAATCGGGTGATTTCAGTTTTAGAGACCTTTAAATTCAGGTTTATGAACAAGTCGTTGATGATCGATTCCAAAGTCTTGCCCTCATCCAGCAACCGGGTTAAAGAAGGTGTATTAGCCAGTGCTTCTTCGAGGGCATCAATTACCTCGTCCTCAGTATCCGGCATTAATTGAATAATAAACCCACCAGCCTGTCGAACACTGCCATCATCGTTCAGCAGCACACCCAGGGATACCGAAGTGGGAATTTGTTCTGACTGGGCATAATAATAGGTTAAATCTTCGGCAATCTCACCACTGACCAGCGGTGAATAGCCGACATAGGGCTCTTTCAGACCGATATCTTTTAAAATATTCAGGGCGCCTTCGCCAATCGCTTCGGATACCGGCATGGGTGATTCCATGGTATCAGAAAGATCACTGACATAGGGATAACCCTTGACATTGCCCTTGGCATCGGCGGTTACCAATATGCCGCTTAGGGGGCCATCTCCGGCGATTTTTAATGTGATCAGTTCATCGGCATTTTTCATCATCGAACCCATCAACGATCCAGCTGTGAGCAATCGGCCTAACGTCTGAGTAACGACAGGGCTGGTGCGATGAAGTCTCCGGGCAGTTTCAGTGAGCCCCTGTGTTGTTGCCGCAAAGACACGAATCTGTCCGTTTCCGGCGGTGGCTTTTAATAAATAGTCCGGCATAGTGTACCTCTCCAAATAAATTTATAGGTGTTATTTATGATAAGTTTCGCCACGGATTATTTTGAATGAGCGGTAGATTTGTTCCAATAGCATTACTCGAAATAACTGGTGGGGGAATGTCATTCTGGAAAAGGATAATTTCCAGTGTGACCGGTTGCAAATCTCAGAGGAAAGCCCAATTGAGCCGCCGATGATAAAGGTGATCTGGCTTTTCCCATGAATGCCATAGGTTTCGATTTTTTTGGCAAAAGCCGGAGATTCCAATTGGTCGCCCCGGATTTCCAGGGTCGCGATAATCTCGTCATCCTTTAAATAGGATCGGATGCGGTTTCCTTCAATCTGGACAGCTTTTCGCCGCTGGGCTTCGCTGGCATTCTCCGGGATTTTCTCATCTTTCACCTCGATGATTTCCAGACGGCAGTAGGCGCTCAAACGCTTTGAATACTCCTGGATGGCCTGGCTTAAATATTTTTCCTTTATTTTTCCAACTGCAATAATACGGATATTCATTCCGACTAGAAAGTATAAACAACCAGAAGACTTAAAACAAGTGCAGCAACTAAAACTAATGCACCAACACGATAAAGCGGATTTCTTTTGTGCATGGGTTCCTCCTTAATTAAAAAAAATTAAAATTTATGATTGAATTTTTGTCTATTATAGTTTACAATAGTTGAGTCAGAAATGCAACACAAAACGGGGTGTGGCTCAGCTTGGTAGAGCGCATGGTTCGGGACCATGAGGCCGGAGGTTCAAATCCTCTCACTCCGACCATTTGTAAATGACAGGACAACCGATAAACGGTTGTCTTTTGTTTTTTTTGAACATGTTATTTCAATGTACTGACGAATCCATAATTAAATCTTCAAAAACAGCCTCGGTAGCCCGGCAAAAATCAGCGGGATTCAGTTCCAGCTGAAGTCCTACCTTGCCACCACTGACATAGAATCGATCGAATTGTAGCGCCGTTTGATCAACCACGGTGGTAAATTGTTTTTTCATGCCGATGGCGGTGCAGCCACCGCGAACATAGCCAGTGATCGCAGTCAGATCTTTGAGATGAATCATCGCTACCGCCTTCTCGCCAACCGCTTTGGCGGCTTTCTTCAGATCCAGCTCCTTTTCGATGGGGATCACAAAAACAAAATAATTTTTGCTTTTTCCTTCAGTCACCAGGGTCTTATAGACCTGTTCATAAGGCAGCTTCAGGAGATCGGCGGTCTGCAACCCGTCCACAAATTCATTGCATTCATAACTTTGGTGGGTATAGTCAATTTTTAATTTATCCAAAATACGCATGGCATTAGTTTTCACTTCTTTTTGTTTAGCCATTGGTTTTTTCTCCTTTAAGTAAACTTTTTTTAACCTGTATATTTTATCAGAAAATGATCGTTGATGCTTCTTTTTTTGCCGCGGTCAATGATGAATGAATGGCGTCGTTTTGGGTAGATAGCAAGTGTAATAACACCAAAAAGATGGAGGGAATAGCATGGGCAGAAGTGGCGGTTCAGGTGGTCGCAGCAGTGGCGGTTCCTTTGGTGGCAGTCGCAGTAGCGGGGGCCGTAGCGGAGGAATGGGGAGCAGCCACCGGAGTGGTTCGAGTGGTTCCTGGGGTTCGATTGGCAGCTCTGGGAGCAGACTGTTTGGCAGTGGAACCAGAATGAGTTCTGGGGGTGCTCCCGGAGGTGGCAGTATCGATGGTGGCAGCGGCGGCCCGGTGGGCTGTGGCTGCGGTTTTATAATTTTGATGCTGATTGTGTTGATGTTGGTGCTGATTATTGGCGCATTCATCGCATCGGCCATCACCGGATCTACAGAAGTCACGAAATCAACTGTAGCGCGGCAGCCGCTGCCGGCCGGTTCAGTCAACGAAACGAAATACTACACCGATGAGTTGGGCTGGATTAACAACCAGACAAAAATGGAGGACGGTCTGAAATACTTTTATCAGAAAACCGGGGTACAACCGTATGTGGTGATTATTGATAACGTCAATGGTTCGTATCATCCCACTGAAAGTGAGCTGGACAGCTATGCGCGTGCCCTTTATGATGAGCTATTCACCGATGAAGCCCATCTGCTTTTTGTTTTTTATGAATATAATGATTTCTATATGGATCGCTATGTGGTGGGGACACAGGCCAAAACGGTTATCGATACGGAAGCGGCTGATATTTTTCTGGATTATATTGATCGCAATTATTACGACAGTAATCTTACGGATGAAGATTTTTTCAGCAATTCCTTCCGCGATGCAGCTAATCGAATCATGACGATCACCAAATCACCCTGGATTTCAGCCATGACGACCATTGCCATTGTCTTTGGCGTGGTGGTATTAGCCATTCTGTTATTCATCTGGTGGCGCCATGCCAAGAATCAGAAAAATCTCGAAGCCAAGCGGACCGCCGAAATGCTCAATACTCCGCTGGAAAAATTTGATGATGTGGAAATCGAAGACCTGGCGAAAAAATATGAGGACCATCCGACAGATGAGCACAAAGCGTGAAGCAAAAAATTAAAGGAGGAAAAAGATGGCAATTTTAGAACGATTTGGTGACATTATCCGGGCCAACATCAATGATCTGCTCGATCAAATGGAAGATCCGGCGATGATGATCGACCAGTATTTAATTGATCTGCTGGCAGATCTGGCCGAAGTGAAGCGCAGCACTGCTGAGATCATGGCTGAAGAAGCCCGCACGAAACGGTTGCTAGACAACAACCAGACTGAGGCAAAAAAATATGCGGACCTCGCTAAAAAAGCGCTGGTGGCAGGGAATGAAGGCGATGCCCGGATCTTTCTCGCTAAAAAACAGGACCTGGAAAACCGTGATTCCGATTTGTTGGATGTGTATACGACTGCCCATGAAAACGCCATGAAAATGCGACAGATGCATGATAAACTGGCTTCTGATATTGAAACCCTGCAGGCCCGTCGGACCATGATCAAGGCCAAGGTGTCGATTGCCAAAACCCAGGAAATCATCAATCAAGCAAGCAGCTCGGCCAATCAAACCGAGGATGCCATGGATGCCTTTACCCGCATGGAAGAAAAGGCCGATCGGATGCTGGACGAGGCTAATGCGATGGCCGAACTGAATAATGAGCCGGTTGACCCTGCCGAAGCGTTGGAAGAAAAGTATCATGAAGCCCATGCCAGGGCATCGGTGGATGAGGAATTGGAACAACTTAAAACGGAGTTAGGCTTGTAGTAAGAATCAAAAAAGCCAGACGAAAAACAACAAGATTTTCGTCTGGCTTTTTAAATAATACGGATCATATTTTTTAGCGCTGTTAATTGGGTTGACCGGCTTTACGAAACAATACTGGGGATTTAAATCCCCAGCAATCGGGGGGAAATAGTTAGTTAGAATTAATCTTTTTTATGGTATAATCAATCTAAAGTACAGCGCACATTGATTTTCCTGTACATTGACGGAAAGGCTATAAGTATGATCGAAATAATAAAAAATAAAATGACACCAGAAAATGTTTTAACTGCTGGTTTTGGCGTTGAACGAGAAGGTCTTCGTGTTACACAACAGGGAAGACTTGCTTTGACACCACATCCACCGATTTTTGGCGATAAACTAAAAAATCCATATATCACCACCGATTTTTCAGAAAGTCAGCTCGAATTAGTGACACCGGTTTTTTATTCAGTGAACGAAACCTACGATTTTCTGGAAGCCCTTACGGATATTGTAATTGGTGAGATTGGTGAAAACGACGAATTGTTTTGGCCGTACTCGATGCCATGTAGTATTCCTGAAGACACCTTGATTCCGATCGCCTTTTATCAGGGAGAAGAAGGAAAAAAAGCAAGGGAATATCGGGAAAAACTGATGGCTAAATATGGGGGAAAGCGACAGCTTATCTCGGGGATCCACTACAATTTTTCTTTCGGAGAGGAATTATTAAATACAATCTGGCTGGAAATGGACGCCGATGAGACGTACAAAGAATTTAAAGATCGTATTTATTTAAAGGTGTTGCGAAATTTTTTGCGTTATCGTTGGTTGATTATTTATTTAATGGGGTGTAGTCCTGGTCTTCATAATTCATATATTAAGAAGTGTTTGCAATGCATGAAAGACTGCGGAAATGATACATTTCTCAGCCTCGGCGGTATCTCAGCCCGAAATAGCAGTTGCAGCGGCTATAAAAATGAAATTGATCTGTATCCGGATTATAGTTCGATTACAAACTACATCTACAGCATCAATGAGTTTGTTGAACGGGGGGATATTTCAGAGGCGAAAGAACTTTATGCCCAGATTCGGTTAAAACCTAAAGATAATCGAAACGTATTGGACTCGTTGGCACAAGAAGGGGTTCAATATCTCGAAATCCGCACCATTGACCTTAATGTTTTTGATAAATGCGGAATCGCAAAAATTGATTTAGAATTCATGAATATTTTCATGCTCTTTTTAATGCTGGAAGGTGAAGAATTTTTTGATACCTGGCAACAGGAAGCCCTTGTTAACGAGGTGATGGTGGCTGAGCGCGGCCTTGAACCAGATCTGGAATTACTGGATCATCGCCATTGGACGCTAAAAACGGCCTGGGCGGAGGATATTCTGGAAAAGGTTGCTGAGATTAATGAATATCTGGATTTAAAGCAGGAAAACTGTATCAAAGAAATGCAGAATCGGGTAAAAAAACCAGAAACAACTTATGCACACCGGTTTGAATCAATGATGCTGAAAAAAGGTTGTCTTGAGGCTAACCTTGAGCTGGCTAAAGAGTATAAAAAACAGTCCGATACGGATCACTACCGTTTAAAGGGTTTTGAAAAATGGGAAATGTCAACGCAGATTCTCATTAAAGAAGCTCTGACAAGAGGAATAAAGGTGACCCCCATGGATGAATCTGACAATATTCTGAGACTTGAAAAAGATGATCGCATTGAATATGTTAAACAGGCGACAAAAACAAGTGCTGATAATTATATTACCCCTTTGCTGATGGCGAACAAGGTCGTCACAAAAAAAATTCTGAAAGAAAATGGTTTGCCGGTTCCGAATGGTGAAGAGTTTTTCACATATCTGGAAGCCAAACAAAAATTGCCGAAATATGTCGGTAAAAAAGTTGTGATCAAACCCAAGTCAACAAATTTTGGTTTGGGGGTTTGCATTTTTGATCAGGGGGCGACCCTGGATGAAATGCAAAAGGGGGCGCAGATTGCTTTCGAGCATGACAAGGCCATCATGATCGAAGAATATTTGACGGGTTTAGAATATCGGTTTCTGACGATGGGAGATGAAGTGGTGGCAGTACTTCATCGTCGGCCGGCCAATGTGGTTGGTGATGGATTATCCACTATTCAACAACTGATTGACAAAAAAAATAAACATCCCTACCGCGGTGATGGATATGCCTCCCCGCTAAAAAAAATTGAATTGGATGAACAATCCCGGATGTTTCTTGAAAAGCAGGGTTTGACAAGTCAGTCGATTCCGAAAAATGGAGAAATGATCTTTTTGCGGGGGAATTCAAACATCAGTACGGGTGGCGACAGCATTGATTTCACTGAAAAAATGCATTCCGATTATTCTAAAATTGCATTAAAAGCTGCGAAGGCATTCAATGCAAAATTTTGCGGGATCGATATGATTCTGGAAGACTACAGTAATCCCGATTCAAATTTTGGAATTATTGAGCTAAATTTTAACCCGATGGTCGTCATGCATGCATTTCCCTACGAAGGAAAGGAACGGCGACTGGGGTATAACATCCTAAAAACTATTGGGATGGTAGATTGATAAAAAACTCGCTCATAAAATGATCAAATATTGCACAGGCAATCCTAAAATAGCTGTAAATATTTGCGTTTATCATTTACTTTCCTTTAATCCATTGAAAAAAAGGTAAAATTTAGGTATAATGATAGTGGTTACAAATAAATAAAATTTAGGAGGCGTACGAAATGTTTGGTTACATGGGGAAAATTTTACGTGTCAATTTGACGACCAATGAAATTACAACTGAAGATCTGGATTTTGAGTTGGCAAAAAAATATATTGGTGGTCGTGGTTTAGGAACAAAGCTGTATATGGATGAGGTTGATCCACAGGTTGATCCTTTTGCCGCAGAAAATAAGATTGTTTTTATCAATGGTCCGTTATCTGGGACAGCGACTCCTACCGGCGGTCGATATATGGTTGTTACAAAATCACCATTGACAGGATGCATTGCTTCTTCAAACTCTGGTGGAGAGTGGGGCGCATACCTGAAATATGCTGGTTATGATGCCATCATTATTGAAGGTAAAGCTAGCTTGCCAGTTTATATCAATATTAATGAAGACAAGGTTGAAATTTTACCAGCATTGGATCTGTGGGGTAAGTATACCACTGAAGTCAGTGATCTGTTGGCCGAAAAACAACCAGGGGCTAAAGTTTTGACGATCGGTCCGGCTGGCGAAAAACTGTCTCAGATGGCAGCCATCATGAATGAAAAAGATCGCGCAGCAGGTCGTTCTGGCGTCGGCGCGGTGATGGGTTCAAAAAACTTAAAAGCGATAACTGTTAAAGGAAATTTAAAACCGGAGATTGCCAATGTCGAAGGCTTAAAAGCAGTGACCAAAGAATGCCGTGCTTTATTGAAAGAAAACGGCGTTACCGGTGGCGGTCTGCCAACCTATGGAACGGCGGTCTTGGTAAATATCATCAATGAACATGGTGTATACCCAACTAAAAACTTCCAGGAAGGTATTGATCCGGACGCTGAAGCCGTCAGTGGCGAAACCATGACCGAAAAATATCTGATCAAACGGAATCCTTGTCACCATTGCCCAATTGGTTGCGGCCGTTGGGTCAAAAGCGATAAGAGCCCCGATGGGATCGGTGGACCAGAATATGAAACCCTTTGGGTATTTGCTGGCGATCTGGGTATTGACGATATGGAAGTGGTTATCGATGCAAACTACTGGTGTAACGAACTTGGCTTAGATACGATCTCAGCTGGAGCAACTTTGGCAGCTGCGATGGAGTTGTATCAACGGGGATATATCACTGACGATATGCTTGATGACGATGTAATCTTAAAATTTGGAAACGCAGATTCAGTTGTTCACTGGCTGAAAAAAATGGGTAACCGTGAAGGTTTTGGAGATTTACTGGCCAGAGGTTCTTACCGATTGGCTGATTTCTTTGGTGTTCCAGAATACTCCATGTCAGTCAAGAAACAAGATTTACCAGCCTATGATCCACGCGGAATCCAGGGGATGGGTTTACAATATGCGACCTCCAACCGTGGAGGTTGTCACGTTCGGGGCTACCTGATTTCTCCTGAAATCCTTGGTTTGCCAGAAAAACTGGATCGTTTTGATCTCACTGGGAAAGAAGTTTGGGCAAAAGTATTCCAGGATCTGACAGCAGCAATCGACTCTACAGGGTTATGTTTATTCACATCATTTGCGTTAGGCGCTCAGCAATATGCGGATATGCTTAATGAAGTGCTGGGAACCGATTGGACTGCTGAAGATGTCCTATTAGCCGGCGAACGGATCTGGAATCTGGAAAAACTTTTCAATCTTGAAGCGGGTATTTCACCAGAAGAAGATACATTGCCACCGCGTTTATTGGAAGAAGAAATGCCAGATGGACCAACAAAAGGTTGGGTTCATAAACTGGATGAATTGCTGCCACTTTATTACAAAGAACGTGGCTGGGATGAAGATGGTATTCCGACGGAAGAACGTCTTGAAAAATTAGGTTTATTATAAAATAAATTTAAGGGACGATCAACGATCGTCCCTTTCGTTTTAGGAGGAATTATGGCAATCAAAATAAAATTATTTGCAAATTTTCGGGAAGGACGAGGGAAGATCGTCGAAATGGACTACACGCCAGGGATGACCGGACAGGATGTTATTGACTGGCTGGGTATTACTGCTCCGGAAATTGCAGCCCTTATTGTCGATGGAGTTGACGGGAAGGTCGATGCTATGCTCACCGTTCCGATTAAAGAAGATGGATATCTGGCGATTTTTCCTCCTGTTGCAGGTGGGTGATAAAAAATAAGCACAGCAAGTGGAAACACTTGCCGTGCTTATTTTTGATATAAAAAGTCATATTTTTAAGGTAACAACCAAAAGTCGGTTGGTTAGACCGACTTTGGCATCTAAAAGAAAGTGTCCTGATTGATATTATTTTGGTTACAAATAAATAAAATTCAGGGACGTTTAGGGAAAAAAAGGCCACTCCTTCAGGAATGGCCTTTTTTATCTGCACTAGATAATGCAAAATGACAAGTTCAACACTCGCCAAGCCCCTTTTCCACAATGGGAGACATAACCGTTTCCAGCTATACCCTACGGGTTTACGTTCATAGCATCAGCTTTAGAAAGCATAAACTTCGGAGTATCTATATTATATCTGAGTTGAGGTAAAATTGCAATACAAAAACAATGAATTTTTTATAAACAATTGGACAGAGATTGCTGATCGGCTAAGATATTGAGTAAAAACCGGTTGAATAAAACTGGTCCAACCGGTTATTTTGTTCACGTACATATTTGATCAAAAATCATGTCAATTTACTGATGTCGTTTAGTTAGTTCCTGAAAGAGCGATTCGAGATCAACATTTTGGTTGTTCAGCAAAACCAGCAGATGATAAATAAGGTCAGAAGCTTCATAAATCAATTCAGCTGGGTCGTTATTTTTGGCGGCAATGATGGTTTCAGCCGATTCCTCGCCGATTTTTTTGCAAATTTTATCGACGCCTTTTTCAAACAAATAGTTGGTATAGGAACCCTCAACCGGATTGATTTTTCGATCTGAAATGAGATTATACAGCATCGTCAATACTTCCATATTACCGAGGTTAGTTTCCGGATTTACAGCCAAACTGCGATAAAAACATGAGGTGTTGCCGGTATGGCAGGCTGGACCAGCTGGTAACACTTGGAGCAAGAGGGTATCGCCATCACAGTCATAATCGACTTTTACCACGGTTTGGGTATTGCCGGAGGTTTCGCCTTTGACCCACAGCGCTTGTCGACTGCGACTGTAAAAAGTCGCTTTCTTGGTCTCCAGGGTTAATTTTAATGCTTCTTCATTCATCCAGGCCATCATCAGCACCTGTCGCGTTTCGTAATCCTGCACGATGGCAGGAACCAGTCCCGCCTCGTTATATTTTATATTTTCTAAATCCATGTTTTACCTTTCTATACCCGTCTGACAGGTATTTGCTGATCGTGTAAATAGTTTTTTAAATCAACAATGGGAATTTCTTTATAGTGAAAAACGGATGCGGCCAGCGCTGCATCGGCACCAACTTTTAAGACTTCAGCAAAGTCTTCCATTTTTCCGGCTCCGCCGGAGGCAATTATGGGAATGGTCAGCAGACTTGACAGTTTCTGATTGAGTTCCAGGTCATAGCCCTTTTTAACCCCGTCGGTATCGATCGAGTTGATGCAGATTTCACCAGCGCCGAGCTCTTGCCCCTGTTTGGCCCACTCAATGGCATCGATGCCGGTATTTTCCCGACCGCCTTTTACGTAGACATCCCAGGAGCCCTTATTATTGCGCTTGGCATCGATGGATAAAACCACACATTGAGCACCAAAGCGCAGGGCAGCATCCCGAATCAGCTGCGGATTTTTAACGGCCGAAGAATTAACGGACACCTTGTCGGCACCGGCCATCAGCACTTTCCTGAAATCTTCAACCCGGCTGATCCCCCCGCCGATAGTAAAGGGAATACGGATCGCTTCGGCTACCTTTTCAACAATATGGATAAAAATATCCCGGTCTTCGTAACTGGCGGTAATATCGTAAAAAACCAGTTCGTCGGCGCCCTGTTCAGAGTAATATCGACCCAGTTCCACCGGGTCGGCCACGTCTTGAATATCCTGGAATTTTTTTCCTTTCACCACCCGGCCGTGATCGACATCCAGGCAGGGAATAATCCGTTTGGTCAGCATGGTTTTAATTCCTCTTTCAACAGTTTTTCGAGATCGATGGCGCCTTCATATAGCGCTTTGCCAGTGATCGCACCGTAAAGACCCATTTCCTGAAGTCGGATCAGATCGGCCGACTTGGAGATACCGCCGGAGGCGATGATGTCCATTTTTAAGTTATCGTTAAGCACCTTGAGCATGTCAAAATTGGGGCCTGTCATCATGCCGTCTTTAGATATGTCCGTGTAAACCAGGGTCGAGAGTCCCAGCTTTTCAAGGTTACTGGCCAGCTCCAGCGCTTCGATGTTACTGCTTTCGACCCAGCCTTCAGTGCAAACCAGACCGTTTTTGGCATCAATGGAGACACAAACTTTCTCATCATAAAGATCCAGAAGTTTAATGATAAATTTAAAATCTTTAACCGCCTGGGTACCAATGATGATTCGAGCCACGCCGCTGTCAATGTAGTCTTTGGCAATCTCCAGGGTTCGAATACCACCGCCCAGCTCAACGGGAATATCCAGAGCGGCGACAATCTCTTTAACCAGTTCGAGGTTTTTGGGCTGGCCGTCAAAGGCGCCGTCCAGATCAACCAGGTGTAGATACTGAGCGCCCTTGGATTGCCATTTCAGAGCGACATCCACCGGGTTATCAAAATAGATGGTTTCGGCATCTTTTTGCCCCTGCATCAGACGGACACATTTGCCGTTTTTTAAATCAATGGCCGGAAATACAATCATGATATCATCTCCTTAAAGTTTTTTAGTAACTGAAGTCCAACACTGGAGCTTTTCTCCGGGTGAAATTGCATGCCGATGACGTTTTCCTTCTGGACAATCGCAGGAACCTTGACGCTGTATTCAGCATAGGCCACGACATCGTCAAAATTATCCGGCTTGGCATAGTAGGAATGGACAAAATAAACGTAATCTTCGCCGCCGATATTTTTAACTAAGGGGCTGTCCCGGTTAATGATCAGATTGTTCCAACCCATATGGGGAATCTTAATACCCGGGGCATCGAATTTGACGATTGTTCCGGGTATGTAGGAAAGGCCGGAAAACTCACCATCTTCGTAACTCTTATCAAAAAGCAGCTGCATGCCCAGGCAGATTCCCATCAGGATCTTACCTTTCTTAACATTCTCATTAAGGGTATCAATCAGGTCGAATTTTATCAGGTTATCCATGGCATCAGAAAAGGCGCCAACCCCTGGTAAAATAATGGCATCGGCCTGATTCAAAATATTTTTGTCGCGGGTGATGGCGCCTTCCAGACCCACATCACCCAGGGCTGTATAAACATTCTTTAAATTTCCGACATCGTAGTCGACAATTGCAATCAAAAGTTGTCCTCCTGTTATTCAATTATTCCTTTGGTCGACGGAATTTCAGTGTTTCCGGCTGTGATCGAGCAGGCATCTTTAAGCGTTCGTCCGAGCGATTTAAAAATCCCTTCGACAATATGATGGTTATTTTTGCCGTATAGCGAAGCGACATGCAAGGTCATCTTACTGTTGCTGGTAAAGGCGATGAAAAATTCTTCCAGCATTTCTGTTTCAAAGTCGCCGATAAATTCCCGGCTGAGGGGCACATCAAACACAAGGAAACTGCGGCCGCTGATGTCTACACAGGTGCGGCACAACGCTTCGTCCATGGGGGTGAACTGGAAGGCGTAACGGTTGATTCCAGCCTTATCACCGAGCGCTTCATAAAACGCTTTGCCCAGCAGGATACCGATGTCTTCAATGGCATGGTGATTATCCGCGTTATCACCGGTGGCATCAATGGTCAGATCGAACTTGCCATGTTTCGTAAAAAGCGTCAGCATATGATCAAAAAAACCAACGCCGGTGTTGATCCTGGCAATGCCGGTGCCATCAAGGGTGAGGGATAATGAAATTTCGGTTTCGGTTGTCGACCGGTTTAATGTGCTTTTACGCTTCATTGTACACGACCTCCTTGATAATTTCCAGAATCCTTTGGTTTTCCTGAGGTTTTCCCATCGAAAAACGAATGCTGCCGGGAGTGGACTCAGTTTCGCTAAAGCGTTTGATCAGAATATTTTGCGCCAGCAGGGCGGCATAGATGGCTTCAGCCAGTTCGGTTTCAAAATAAATAAAATTGGATCCGGAAGGATAGAGCGTTAAACCGGGAAAGGTTTCCAGAATCTTCATGGCATTTTGTCGCTCTTTTTTTATGATTTCCAGATTTTTAAGGATCGTATCGCGATTTTTCAAGGCAATCACTGCCAGTTTCTGGGTCAGCACATTAAGATTATAGGGGCCTTTCACCTTATACAGAATATTAATGACAGCTTGATTGCCGAGGGCATAACCACAGCGGACGCCGGCCAGACCAAAGGCTTTTGATAGCGTTCTAAGGATTAACAGACGCGGGTATTTCGCCAGTAAATCGACATTGGATTCACCTGAGAATTCGATATAGGCTTCGTCTAAAATCACCAGTGAGGGAACGCTATCCAGGATTTTAATAATCGCCTCCTTGTCAAACATATAACCAGTAGGGTTGTTTGGATTGCAGAGATAGAGGATTTTCGCCTGATTGTTACAGGCAGCAGTAATCATACCAGCAACATCGGGAATATGCCCCGGCAGGTCAGGGACCGTGATATGTCGGGCATTGGCGATGGTTGCCCAGATATCATACATAGCAAAAGAAGGGGTATGGGAAACGACCACGTCACCGGGATCGACAAAGGCTTGATTAATCATCGCGATGAGCTCATCAGAGCCAGATCCGCAGATGATTCCTTCCTCCGAAACGCCGGTATAACTGGACAGTTCACTCAGCAATTCAGGAAAACAGGCCTCTGGGTAGCGATTCAAATCGGTATTGCAGATGTCATCACAAAACTGCCGTTTTAATTGCATGGGGAAGTCAAAAGGACTCTCATTGGCATTCACGACAATATCAAATTGGGGTGAGTCGACCTTGTAGGCAATCAGGGTTTTAATATTTTTTCGTACTAGTTTTTCCATTAGTCTTCAAACCGCCTTTCAACAGCTTTGGCATGGGCATCGAGTCCTTCTGATCGGGCAAAGGCAGCAATTTTTGCGGACGCTGCTTGTAAAGCGGCCTGATCATAGGATAAAATGCTGGATTTTTTGAGATAGTCATAGACACCCAGGGGTGAGGAGAATTTTGCCGTACCGGAAGTCGGCAGGGTGTGGTTGGGGCCGGCAAAATAATCGCCCAGGGGTTCCGGGGTGTAGGCGCCCATAAAGATGGCGCCGGCATTTTTTACTTTTTCCAGCGAATCCATCGGGTGTTCAATCAGCAGCTCCAGATGCTCGGGTGCGATCTGGTTGGACAGCTCAAAGGCTTCATCCAGATCTTTGACAATGAACACAAAGCCGTAATCATCCACCGATTTTCTGGCAATTTCTTTACGATTCAGATCCTCGCTGATCTGACGATAAACTTCATCGATGACCTCTTTACCAAGGGTTTTCGAGGTGGTCACCAGAATGGGCATCGCCAGTTCATCATGTTCGGCTTGAGAGAGTAAGTCAGCTGCCGCATAAACTGGATTGGCATTTACATCGGCAATGATCAGCACCTCGCTGGGCCCGGCGATCATGTCAATATCCACCTTGCCAAAAACTTCTTTTTTGGCAGTGGCCACATAAATATTACCGGGTCCGACAATTTTATTGACGGGTTTAATGGTTTCGGTACCGTAGGCCAGAGCAGCAATCGCCTGAGCGCCACCAATTTTATAAATTTCGTGAACGCCGGCAATTTTCGCTGCTGCCAGGATATTGGGGTTGATTTTACCGTCCCGGCCGGGAGGAGTCACCATAACCAGGGACTGTACTCCCGCCACCAGAGCCGGAATTGCATCCATCAATACCGTCGAGGGGTAGGTGGCTTTGCCGCCGGGAACATAAAGCCCCACCCGTTCAATCGGGGTGATGTGCTGGCCCAGAATGACACCCGGTTTTGGCGTATAGGTCCAGGTTGTTTCTTGCTGTTTTTCATGAAAATCGCGAATGTTCTGAGCAGCTTCACGGATGATTTCCAGCAGTTCTTCAGGAACCGCGTTAAAAGCTTCGTCAATTTCTTCTTCAGTGACCTGCAGGTGCGTGAGCGCACAGTGATCAAGAGCCTGGGTATAATACAAAAGGGCGGCATTGCCGTCTTTTTTTACCCCCTTAATAATTTCCAGTACGGCGTTTCGAATATCTTCCCGTTCGTCCTCGTTGCGTTTTAAAATGGTATCAAGATCCATACCCTGTTGATAGATGATGGTTTTCATGTTGTTCCTCTCAATTAATGATAACCAATTAATAATTGGTCAATGCCAGCTTTGCCTTAGATCGCAAAACTACAGTTGATTTTCAAATGCTTTGATGATGGGGTCGATCATTTCCCGTTTTGTTTTCAAGCTGACCTGATTGACAATTAGTCGGGAACTGATCTCGCAAATTTCTTCCAACACCGATAAGCCATTTTCCTTCAAGGTGCTACCGCTTTCCACGATGTCGACAATGCAATCGGCCAAACCAATCAGGGGGGCGAGCTCCACCGATCCGTTGATTTTAATGATATCGACCAGTTGGTTTTTGGTGTGAAAGTAATCCTTGGCAATAGTTGGATACTTTGTTCCGACCACCATTTTTTTGCCATAGGGGATCGGTTTGTTTTCGAATCCGGCTACACACATCTTACATTTGCCAATATTCAGGTTCAGCATTTCATAAACCTGAGCCGGGTGTTCCAGCAACACATCCTTACCGACAATCCCGATATCGGCAGCGCCTTTTTCCACATAGGTGGGGACATCCGGTGATTTGACCAGAAAAAACTCAATCGCACCGGTGGTATCAGTAAAAATCAGTTTTCGGCTTTTGTCTGAATAGTCTTTAAAAACGTAACCCAGATCAATTAGCAGCTCAATGGCTTTTCTGGCCACGCGACCCTTTGCCAGGGCAAATCGGATGATCATTTATTATACCTCACTTTCGATCGTGATTGATTTGATTTCGGTGAAGCTTCCTTCTGCTTCCCAAAACAGTTTGCCTTCAGTCATAAAATACAGGGCGGCTTTTTTATAAAGCGCATTTGCTTTGAAATCGGCCACACATTTTTCTTTCGTTTCTTTCAGTAGAAAAACTTCGGCAATATGGCCATTTGACCGGAGATCTTCAGCCAGGGCATACGCGTCTGCTTTTTGAAGTTGTTCATAAAAGATCACTCGAACAGGTTGGTCGTCCCGGGGCAGCAGCTGGTGTTGTTCCATGTAATCAATCACTTTTAGCAAATCAATGGCAAAACCGCAAGCAGGACGGGGAATGCCGAATTTTTCTGACAGGTGATTGTAACGTCCACCGCTGATCACTGGTTCGCCGCAGCTGTTAATATAGCCTTTAAAATTGATGTCGCTGTAATAATTCATCTGATTTGTAAAACCTAGATCAAAACTCACATGATTAGCTAGACCAATAATTTCCAGATGGTCATAAATTTCAGAGATTTTTTCGACCACCTGATGCATTTTGTCGTTGATACAAAGGGCTTCCATTTGTTTTAAGACGATTTTGGGTTCGCCGTAGAGAAGTGGCAGTTTAAGAATGATCGCTTTTTTATCATCAGGCAATGCCAGTTTTTCCAGGTAATCAGCAATATCGCCAATGTTTTTATTTTCGATGTATTTAAATAGAGTCGCCTTATCTTTTGCGGAAAAAGCCAGGTCATCAAAAAGAAAATTGATGAATCCGACATGGCCCAGATCAATATGGACGTCTTTAATGCCGTTTTGAAGCAGCGAGCGGATGGCCAGAGCGATCACTTCGCCGTCGCATTCAGGGCTGTCGTTTCCGAAATATTCGATCCCAATTTGGGTGATTTCTTTTTTGATGATCTCAGGAGATGAAAAATTCCGGTAAATATTGGTCTCATATGAGAATTTGATAATATCCTGGGAATTAGGATGGTTCATGGCAGCCATCCGGGTGACTGGCAATGTCGCATCCGGCTTTAATACCAGGACCTTACCCTGATGATTGACCAGTTTAAAAAGATCATCGCTGGGAATGGAATCTTCATTCACATACAGGTCATAAGTCTCAAATGTGGGGGTGGAGATTTGATGATAACCAAAGGATCGGTAAAGGGTCATCAGTTTATGGTTGATTTGCTGCAATGCGAAAAAATCCTGATGCTGGATGTTTTCAAATCCGTCGATGGTATAATTAAAAAGCATGTGAACCTCCTTGTTCAAACGGATACTTTAATACTGTAGTTCAGTAAAGTGATAAATCTATTGTAACATTTATTTTTTAATTGTCAAACTTTTTAAGTCTTTTATTAAACTTTTCTCAATTAAAATCCGGACCGAGATATCGTTTTAAAAATCCGCTGCATACAAGTCTGGTGGTCCATCATTAAAGCATTGTGTGATTATTAGGGATCAGCAGTTTGAATGATGACTGATATTTTCAAAATTAATAAATCTGCGGATATTTAAAATAATAATGTTCAGTAATGGATTTTGTTGATAGATTGTATTATAATATATCTGTTAAGTGAAGGCAAATATCCTGAAGATCATCTTTAATCGTGAGATGATCCGGTGGATCGGCCGATAACATGAAACATCAGAAAGCAAGGTGTTTGTTATGCTCGATACATTATATTTTTTTTCAGAAGAAAAAATAATAATCGTCATTTTAGGAGTCTTTGTTTTAGTTAGTCTAGCCGGGGCGATAGCCTATCATCGCGTTAAAACAAATAAAAGACGGGAAGAATTGGATTGCGCTGAAAAAATGTTTCAGGGAATTTTTAATCAGGTAACGGACATTATTGTTGTGGTTGATCATGAAGGAATGATAATTAAAGCTAACGAAGCGTTTCTAAAATATCAGGGAAAACCGGCTGAAAAAATTCTTGGTAAAAGCATCCAGCGGATTCCTACCGATTATCTGTACGATGATGAGCTGGATGAACTAAAAAAAATAATAGCCGAAAAAGGTGTTTACGAAAGAGATATAAAATTTTTTCATAATAGCGGAGAAGTGATCCCGCTTCATCTGGTGTTTAAGCGCCTGAAAATAAACGCTAAAAAAGGACAAGACAATTCCTATATGATTATTACTGGTACGGATTTACGGAAAACGAATGAAAAAGATGAGTACATCAGTCAGCAAAAAGAAGAACTTCTGGAAATCCAGCATCTTGCGCATCTGGGCTACTGGGAAATGAATTATTTGACCAAAAAAATCTACTGGTCGCGGGAGCTTTATCGTATTCTGGGCTATGAAGAAGGGGAAGTTGAACCCAATCTTGATGTTATCTACTGGATGGCCTACGAGGATGATCAGAACCGGGTCTGGAAAGCTTTTTTGCGGGCTTTTCAAGCCCAGGAAAAGGTTGATACGCATTATCGGATAAAAAATAATAAGGGTGAAATTCGGGACATCTATTTACGAATCCGACATTATTTTACCAAAGAAAATGAACATCTGCGAACCATTGGGATTCTACAGGATGTCACGAAACAAGTTGATTTACGGGAAGAATTGAATGCCCAGCTCATTTTCACAGATAAGGTTTTAAACAATAGTCGGCTTTTGTTTATTGAATTCAACAGCGATTTTGAAGTGTGTAGTATTAATCACGTCGTCCAGCAATTAAGCGGAATGGCGAATGATGATATTGAAAACAAAAATCTACGGGATATTTTCGGAAATCTCAATCGTGCCCATCGAAAATTTGTCAATGAAAATTTGAACTTCCGAAAGCCGCTGCCGTTTAAGGATTGCAAAGGCGAGATTCATTATATTCAATGGGATCATGCCACCTTTACGAGAAGATCCGGCGAGGATGCCAACATTCTGTTGGGAATTGATGTCACGGAAACGATTGAAAAACGAAAAGCGCTGGAAGCCGCTTTTATGCATGATCCGGTAACGAAACTTCCGAATCGTTATAAATTAGAACAGGTTTTGGAGAATTACTTTAGAAAAAACTGGGATAATTCAAAAAAGAATCTGGCCTTGATTTTTATTCACATTGAGGGCATACATAATGTCGGTGATGCTTTCGGGCAAAACATCGAAGATCGACTGATGCAGGCTTTTAGTGAGCGTTTATATGGGGCGATCGGAAAATATGGACTCTTAGTCCGGCGCTATACGGATCAGTTTGTTCTTTTTTATCCTTGTGATACACGAATAAATACGATCATTGAAATTTGTCAGTTGGTTGCGGAATTACTCAAGCTTCCCTTTGTGATCGAAGGTAGCACAATCATCTTAAAAAACCACATTGGCATTTCCAAACATCCTGACAACGCCAATACAAAAGAAGATCTGATCCGTTTTGGCAGTGCTGCGATGCATGAAGCCCAACGTTTGAATCTGGATTACTATTTTTATCATGATTCATTGGGTAAGAAACTAGAAAGTAAAGTGAATGGTTGTAAACTAAATAAAGATTAAATCAGAGGAGTCATCTATGACCTATAAATGTGTGGTTTTCGATTTTGATGGTACCCTTGCGGATACGGAAGAGAAGGCCTTTAATATATACAATGAATTGGCGACAAAATATAAGTATAGTACGGTTACCATGGAAGAATTGCAACATATTAAGAATCTCCATATCAAGGAGATCAAAGAAATTGTTGATATCCCTTTTTATCAATTTCCCCGGGCGCTTCGGGATGGACAAAAGATGATGCGTAAAGAATCAACCGAAATTCATGCCTTCTCAGCCGATATTCATGATTTTTTTACCGCATTGCGACAGGAAACCAATCATATTGGTATCCTTACTTCGAATATAAAAAAAACAGTCGCTGATTTTTTAACCACCTATAACATCGGCCATGAAATCGAATTTATCATGTGTTCGGCACTGATGTCCAAGTCAAAAAAAATCAGGAAAGTATTGCGAAAGCATGATATCAGTCCAGGTGAGATGCTTTATATTGGTGATGAGGTCCGTGATATTGAGGCCTGTCATAAAGCTGGCGTCGATGTGATTGCGGTAAATTGGGGGTATAACACACCGTTTGCGCTTAAAAAGTGCAAGCCTACTTTTATGATTGATAACATCTGGGAAGTGATCGATATTGTCAGAACAGAAAATAACCCTAAATTAAACCACCTTGCTCAGCAGACGGACTGAAGAAATAAAAGAATTCTGAGTCGCGCGCGTGTTTTATGGTGTGATTAAGCGGTATTTGCTGGGTGTTTTTGATACCAACACAGAAACATTCATATCGCTATTGATTTCATTAACTGCGGCAGTAATGGATTCGTCATCGGCACAATAAATGACGCAGTTCAAGGTCGTTTCATCGACGATAAAAGCGCCGACATAATAGTAACCGTTGGATACAGTGATTGTGACACCGCTAACGTGGCTCAATAGTTTCATTTTAATTATTTCAATGGCCTCCTGAGTGTCCATGATCGGTTTGCCGGTGCCCACATCATTTAGTCCGATGAGGAGTTCGTAGCGGTCGGTGGATTCCAGATCCAGTGTATCCGCTTTTTTTTCAGGGGAAGAAGTACAGCCGGATAACGTTAAAACACAAAGGATAAAAACACCAAATAAGTACAGTTTCTTTTTCAAATTGACACTCCTTAATTATTTAAATGATTGATTATTGTATGTTTCAATCATAACATATTTTGGTCGCAAAGGAAATGTCAAGATGAGTGTGATCCTATGGTTTGGATTAAACATTCATCGATCTGTTTTTTAAAGGATTATTATTGGTAATGATGGTAGAATAGGTAATATATACAATGACAGATATATTTAATGAGATGGCAGTGAGCAAATTATAGGCTTGTTCATATATTATGAACATTCAAAAAGAAAGGTGGAAAAACATGGATATTGCAGCATTATCAATGGGGATGAGTCAAATGCAAATAGCACAACAGGCCAGTGTCTCAGTAATGAAAATGGCCATGGAAACTGGGTCAGAGCAGATGGCGGATATGATTGCGATGGTCGAAACAAGTACACCGTCAGTATCAGTGGCAGGTCCATCACCAGACCCGAATATTGGACAATTATTAGATATTACAGTTTAAGAAAAATCCAGTCGATTGATGATCGGCTGGATTTTCTTATAAAAAATACGGACTCATAAAAATTTTGATTTTTGTGAATGTAATCAGATGCAGGGGAGAAAAAATAAATTTGATATAATATTTAAAATAAGGGGAGTAATCAGAATAATTATAGAGAATTGGAGGGTTTGATATGTATTGCAATAACAATGAAGATAGCCAATGCTGCAAGGGTGAACACAAGGAAAAAATAGTGCCATGTGCCCTTGCTTTTCTAACAATTGCAATGACCATTGTAGGATTTACTATCGGTTATCTGTTTATTGGGAAAAGCTGTTGTAACAATTGTGATCAGAAATAGCAAACAGATTGAGACACAAAATGATATGGATGTTAAGAAAGACCGGAGCAAAATTCTCCGGTCTTTTTTTTATAGTAAAGGTGATTCCATAACAACTGAATATTTTTGTTTGAGTTCTTCAACTTTGCCGATAAATGCTCGATTTTGTTTTTCTCTTAATAAGTAATTACGGGCATTTTCTTTCACAGCGTCAAAGGGTATTGTCTGTGCGATTTTTCGATCAGTAAGCTTAATAATATGATAGCCAAACTGGGTTTGAACAGGGACTTCGGTCATTTCATCTATTTCAAGAGCAAAAGCAGCCGCTTCAAACTCAGGAACCATCTGGCCTTTCGAAAAATAGCTTAAGTCGCCACCTTTTTGGTTGGAAGGACAAATTGAATATTCTTTTGCAGCCGCTTCAAAAGATTTTCCGTTTTTGATTTCTTCAATGATCGTAACAGCTTGACCAGCATCGGGTAATAGAATGTGACTGGCTCGGATACTGTCAGGAGCAATGAACTGATTTGGGTTTTCATCGTAGAATTTTTGAATTTCTTCATCCGGGACAGTAATATCCATCATAAACTTTGCAATCATATGAGTCTTAAGAAGTTTTTCTTCGGCATCAATCAGCATTTTTTGAAACTCTTCGCTTTCATCAACCTTATCCTTTTTTCCTTCTAAATAAAAAAGTTCCTGAGCAATGAGTTCTTCGAGTAATTGACGCCGTCCTTCTTTTGAAGTAAACTGATTTGCCTGTTCCTGAGGTAATTGTCTGATCAAGGCATCTAAGTCCGTAGAGTAAATTGTTTTACTATCCACAGTAGCCAAAGGGGTTTTTTCCATAATTGTCTCCTTTAGGTCCAAATTAATATGTTTACTTAAAATCATAGCCTTTCAAAGGTTTTTTGTCAATACACAGATCGATAAAGAGATAAGATCTGATCCGTATGAAGTTTGGTCATTACTGATTTTCAAAGACAGGCTTTCTTGTCAACGGATTGAAAAGTTAATAGATTAAGTAAATCTTAACGATTCCGAATAAATGAAGGCATTTATTGACAATGATAGATTGTGGAGATATACTATAGATAAATAGTTAGGTAAAATCTAACTAATAAAAAAGTTGGGTGATAATATGACATGTAAGAAAAATGAATTATATGAGGCTTATCATAAACTACTTAAACTTAATGATGCTTTTCATAAAAATGAGACCGGCCAGGAGAAGATAGAAGATGTAACCTCAAAACAAAAATATTATCTGAAAGTCATCGACAAGAATTATCGGGTAACCTTTAGTCAGCTGGCTCAGGAAACTCAGAATTCGAAACCGACGATTACCGAATTGATCAGCAAATTTATTTCCATGGGTTGTGTGTATCGGGAGCGATCACCAGAAGATGGCAGGGTGTATTTTATCTATCTTACACCAAAAGGTCAATCAATTGCCAGATCTGAAGAAAGAACCCAAATCCAAGTGATTGAACGCATTAAGAACAGTCTCACCGATGAAGAACTGGATCAATTGATCACCTTACTAAATAAAATCCTTTAATAAGTAAATAAATCGTTAGAGGATAAGGAGGAAGAAAAATGAGCACACTAGAAATCAAAAACGCACCATTAATCCCGATCACCGAAACTGTGATATATCCTGGGATTTCAAATCGAATTTTTGTGAATGAAGATATTGGAAATAATATCAAAGAATTGATCGTCAAGAATAATACGCTGGCCATTGGTTTATCAACAAAGGATTATAAAGGCTTAGTTCAATTGACCGCCGATTCGTTTTATCGCGTTGGTGTGTTGATGAAATTTGATAATATCCAAAAGTCAGACAGTGGCTTTATCATTGATATAACCACAATTAATCGTGTTAAGGTTTTGGATTTTACCTTTGAAGAAAAACAGATCACTGCCTCTTACACTATCCAGGAGGATTTACTTGATATCAACGCTGATGAAGAGCAGGAGATGATTTTATACATTAAAGATCTGATGAAAGATTTGAGCCACAATTTTAAAGGGGCAGAGTATTTTGTCAGTATCCTGGAAGGGTTGCCATCTTTAGAAGAAATTATGGGTTATACCATTCCGATGATGGGGATCCCGTTAAAGAGTAAACAGGTGCTTTTGGAGATGGACTCCATTAAGGAAAGAACCCTGAGTTTTATTGATTATATTATTCGGGAGAAGGATTCAGTGCATCTGCAACTGGAAATCAGTAAGAAATACTCTAAACGTAAGGATAAAACCTATCGTGAAGCCATGCTCCGGGAACAGTTGAAAAATATTAAAGCTGAGCTGGGCGAACTGGATGAGGAATTGGAAGAAGAAGCCGATTATCGAAAAAAGGTTTTGGATTCTGATATGCCTGCGGATATCAAAAAGATAGCACTAAAAGAAGTTCGGAAATTTGAAAACTCACCACCAAACGGGGGTGAAAGCAATGTGATCATGAATTATCTCGATCTGCTTTTGGAACTCCCATGGACCAGTGAGAAAAAAGAAATTGATATTGAACATGCCAGACAGGTACTGGAATCACATCACTTTGGTATAGATGATGTAAAAAAACGAATTATTGAACATTTGGCTGTTATGAAATTAAAAAAAGACAAACAAGGTTCAATCCTTTTGCTGGTGGGACCTCCGGGTACCGGAAAAACCAGTTTGGGTAGAAGTATTGCCGAAGCCTTAGATCGTAAATATGTTCGCGCCAGTCTGGGAGGCGTTCGGGATGAAGCCGAGATTCGGGGACATCGTAAGACTTATCTGGGGGCGATGCCGGGACGTATTATCAAAGGGATTGCTAACGCCGAAGCAAAGAACCCAGTTTTTATCTTGGATGAAATTGACAAGATGGGTGTATCTCATCAGGGCGATCCGGGATCAGCTTTACTGGAAGTTTTAGACCCGGAGCAAAACTGCACCTTTTCAGATCATTATCTGGAAATTCCCTATGATTTATCCGAGGTATTCTTTATTGCCACGGCTAATGACCTTAGTACCATCCCAGCACCATTGTTGGACCGTGCTGAGATTATTCAACTTTCAAGCTATACCAACGGTGAAAAGAAACGGATAGCTATCGATCATCTGTTGCCAAGTGTCCTGAAAGATCATGGATTAACCAATGAAATGCTTCAGATTCAAGATGCTGCGATTGAAATGATCGTTGAAAACTATACCGCAGAAGCAGGTGTACGAGGTTTGACCAAGCAGTTGGCAAAAATTGCCCGGGTTGTTTCAGAAAAAATCGTCTCGAATAAAGTAGAGCTTCCATTTATGGTGACATCCGAAAACCTTAAAGAAGTGTTGGGTAACAAAACCAGACGCCACGAGAAAGCTGGGGAGAATAACAAACCAGGTGTTGTAACCGGAATGGCATGGACGGCAGTTGGCGGAGAAATTCTTTTTACTGAAGCGAGCCTGATGCCAGGGAGCGGCAAGTTGACCCTGACCGGACAACTGGGCGACGTGATGAAAGAAAGTGCTACCATTGCCATGAGTCTGATCAGGTCACGCCTCGGTGATTTAGCAAATGGTTTTGACTATTTTAAAAATGATACTCATATTCATGTTCCTTCGGGTTCAACCCCAAAAGATGGACCATCGGCCGGAGTTACCTTAACCACTGCACTGGCGTCATTAATCTTGGGTAAGTCAGTCGATTCCAAACTTTCAATGACTGGGGAAATTACTTTAAGTGGTCAAGTGTTGCCTGTAGGAGGTATTAAGGAAAAGGTTATCGCAGCTCAACGCAGCGGAATCACTAAAATTTTGTTACCTAAAGACAACGAAAAAGATGTCAGTGATATCCCGGAAGAAGTAAGAAATACCTTAACAATCATTTATGTGTCAACTATTGAAGAAGTACTGAAAGAAGCATTAGGAATTGTGCTGCCGGAATGCCATCCCGTATTGAACAAGCCTAAAGGCGATGCCAATGTACAATTAAGTATGATTGAAGAATAATTTGCAGTAAATCAACAATGTGTAAATAAGACTAAATAAAATATTCAAATGAGATTGCTGGTGAAAATTTTTCTGATCGATCAGGGCAATAGCTGCCATTCACTTTCGTATCAGGGCAAACAGCTCAAATTTGAAAGTTAGAGTAGAACGAATACCACTCGATCATCGAGGGAGTTGTCAAATGACAGCTCCCCTTTTTTCTGCCAGGTTTTGTCGACGGTCCTATTTTCTTGTGATATAATGATTTCCATGAAAATTAAGATGTTAAATAATGAAACAATTAATAAAATAGCAGCTGGTGAGGTGATTATCCGCCCAGTATCGGTGGTCAAGGAATTAGTCGAAAACGCTATTGATGCCGGAGCGGATCAGATCATGGTGTTCATTGAGGCGGGCGGCAAAAACCGAATAACAGTTCGGGATAATGGCTGTGGGATTGCTTACAATGAAATTCCGCTGGCTTTTAAAAGACATGCCACCAGCAAACTTTCTACCATAGATGATCTTGAATCGATCGCTTCACTGGGGTTTAGAGGAGAGGCGTTGTCCAGTGTATCGGCTGTCGCCAAGGTACAACTTACCACCCGCTTTGAGAGTGAAGAGATTGGCAGCCTAACTCTGTTTGAAGGGGGCAAGTTTATTAATCAGCGTGTCTGTGCGTATAATCAGGGCACAGAAATTACGGTGCGGGATTTATTTTACAATACGCCAGCCCGTCGAAAACATATGGAAAAGGACAAAAAAGAAGAAGCGCTCATCCGGGATTTATTGGAAAAAATGGCCATTTCCCATCCGCAAATTCGTTTTCAGTTCAGCAGTAATGGGCGAAAGCTTCTAAATACTTCAGGTTCTGGTAAGGTGATGGATGTGGTCAAGGGTCTTTATGGGGGTGATATAGCGGATAATCTGATCGCTCTGAATTATGAAAACAAACCGATGAAGTTGGAGGGGTTTGTGGGAAATCTCAAAACCATGCGAAATCATCGCGAGGATCAGCTGTTTTTTATTAATGGACGCTATATCAAAAACAGTCGCCTGGCTCAGGCTCTGGATGAAGCCTACGAAGGTTATAGTATGAAACATCAGCATCCACTTGGAATTATCTTTATCGAACTGCCTGGTCGGATGCTCGACGTGAATATTCATCCGGCAAAAACAGAGATAAAAATATTGAACGAGAGCCTGGTTTGTCTGCTTTTTAAACAGGGTATTCGGGAGACACTCAGAAATACGAATCTGATCTTGGAACTCGGGGCAGTTGATGATCAAGCTCAAAAAAATTACGAAGTCGACCTGGCGATTAAGGAGATCGATACACAAAATTTATCGCAGGAAAAGATTGTTCAGAGTAACTTTCTGGAGGAACGGACTATCGCTGATTCTGTGTCAGTACAGAGAAAATCTCAGCAAAATGATGAAGCTGTTGATTTCGTAAAAAAGACTGAATTGATTAAAAACCAGAATCAATTAAGTCCGATAAATACCCTGAGTGCAGGCGAAAAAGCAGAGCAAAAAAGTAAGCAATCGATCAGCAATACAGCGAAGCACAAGTTTGAAAATATCGACAATCTCAATCGGGTTGCCGAATTGTCGGTTGTCTTTGATCTAAAAGAATGTAAAGATGAAAAAACCACCCCATCTGACAAGGCGCCGGTTATAAAAAAAGACATCGGAGACTTGGCGAAGATGAAAATTGTAGGGCAATTGTTTAATGTGTATATCTTGCTAGAAGGTGAGAAGGAAATATTTCTGTTGGATCAACATGCTGCGCATGAGGCTTTTCTAACTCAGGAACTGATGGGAATTTTTGACCGTCAGGCTGGCTTTCCCAGCCAGGGGCTGATGACCCCTGTTCCTATTAAAATTCGTCCTAAAGATTTGGATCAGATCGAAAATAGTCTGTCTGATTATCAGCGGTTGGGTTATGATTGTGATGTTTTTGGTGAAGATTCTTTGTTGATTCGAAGTGTTCCAGTGTTATTGGGAGAACCCCAGAGTCCGGAATTTCTAAAAACGATGATTGAAGAAAACCTTTTCGACTGTGACGAAAAAATGCCGGGTACTGTGGTTTTTTCTGAAAGAACCAAAAATAAAATCATCGCCATGGCCTGCAAAGCGGCAATCAAGGGTGGGCAACCCTTGACCCCGGCGGAAATCAGAAAATTAATCGAAAATCTGATGATGCTTGACAATCCTTACACCTGTCCCCATGGTCGTCCCATTATTATGAGATTAAAGGAATATGAATTAATGAAATTATTTAAACGGGTTCTGTAAGATGGAAGTCAATAAACCAAGAGTATTAATTGTGGTCGGACCGACTGCCAGTGGGAAAACCGCATTGGGTGTGGCACTGGCCAAAAAATTAAATGGAGAAATCGTTTCAGCCGACTCGATGCAAATATATAAGTATATGAACATTGGCACGGCGAAGGTGACATTGGAAGAAATGCAGGGGGTACCCCATCATCTGGTAGACTGCGTAGTGCCTAACGAAGATTTCAGTGTGGCTAAATATAAGGCTGCGGCATTAACGGCCATAGAAGCAATTCTATTAAAAGGAAAGCTTCCTATTATTATAGGGGGTACTGGATTATACATCAATAGTCTCAGTCTTCCCTGGGATTTTCAAAAAAAAGACAGTGATGAAATAATTCGCTGGCGATTAACAGCCGAAGCAGAAGTGCTTGGCAAGGAACAACTCTATCAACGGTTAAAGTCAGTCGATCCGGTTACTGCCGAAATTGTTCATCCCAATAACTTAAACCGAATTATTCGGGCGTTGGAGATCTATGAACTGACCGGTAAACCGAAATCCTATTTCGACGAAGAGACAAAAAAACAGGATGTCCCTTACAATTTTATAATTCTCGGTTTAGACTGGGAACGGCAGGTGCTGTATGAGCGAATCAACCGCCGGGTTGATTGGATGATAGAGAACGGCCTGATTGAAGAAACAAAAATGCTGATCGAACGGGGTTACGACTGGAACCTGACCGCATTAAAGGCCATCGGTTACAAGGAACTGAAGCCGTATTTGGAAGGGACGTCCACTTTGGAAGCGGCAGTCACGGTCTTAAAAAGAGATTCCCGTCATTATGCAAAACGGCAAATGACCTGGTTTAGGAAAGATGAACGGATTCAATGGATAGAAATGAATGAAAACCAGGATTTGAACGTCTTGGTTGAGCGATGCCTGAATCTGATTGAACCGCAATTTGAATTAATAAATGAAAGTGAGTAGTTTTTTGAATACACAAAAAGACATAAAAACCTATCTGGAACAAGAGTTTGAAATTGATGCTGAAGTAATCGATTTTGTAAAAATGACCGAAAACGAGGTTTGTTCCCAACTACAAGAATTAGATAATCTATCAGAGTTTCATCAGTACCGGGTGATCAAGGCGATGCAAAAGGCTGGTCTAGGGGATCGGCATTTCACTGTTTCTACGGGTTATGGTTATGACGATGTCGGACGTGAAGTTGTCGAAAACATCTATGCCGATGTCTTTGGCGCTGAAGACGCTTTGGTGCGACCGCATATTTCGTCAGGAACCCATGCCATCTCGCTGGCGCTATATGGGGTACTGCGACCCGGAGATCATTTACTGGCGATCACTGGTTCTCCCTATGACACCATTCGTACGGTTATTGGATTGGAAGAGGAATGCATCGGGCAAGGAACTATAAAAGAATTCGGGGTTAGCTATAATCAAATTGAATTGTTGGCAGACGGCGGCTTTGATGAGGCGGCCATTC
This sequence comes from uncultured Lachnospiraceae bacterium, assembly GCA_964510565.1. GTDB lineage: Bacteria > Bacillota > Clostridia > Eubacteriales > Eubacteriaceae > Acetobacterium. Next base: position 79,432 of record CAZEBY010000001.1, read on the forward strand.
TATCATCCATCACTAGCAATACAAAAATGGTTTATCTGCAGCGTTCTACCGGTTATAGCTGGCGGAAAGCCCTAAGCATTAAAGACATGACGGAGATGATTGCAAAAATTCGCAAAGTAAAAGCAGATGTGGTTGTTTTCGTGGACAATTGCTATGGCGAATTTATGGATCGGGTAGAACCGGTATCGATTGGTGCAGATCTGATGGCGGGTTCTTTAATCAAAAACCCAGGTGGTGGATTGGCTCCTACTGGTGGCTATGTGGCTGGTCGAGCAGATCTGGTTCACTTAGCGGCCTGTCGTTTGGCCGCTCCAGGAGTTGCCAGAGAAACGGGAGCGACCCTCGGTATCAACAGAACCTTGCTGCAAGGACTGTTTTTAGCACCGACGGTAGTCGCCCAGGCAATCAAGTCGGCAGTGCTTTTGGCAGCCTGTTATAAAAAATTGGGTTTTGCTGTTTGTCCTGATGTGTCTGATTATCGCAGTGACATTATTCAGAGTATCTGCTTAAAAACGGCGGAAGGTGTGAAAACTTTTTGTCAGGCAATCCAGGAAGCGGCGCCGGTGGATAGTCATGCTACACCTGAACCCTGGGCGATGCCAGGCTATTCCGATCCCATTATTATGGCTGCTGGTGCCTTTATCCAGGGATCATCGATTGAACTTTCGGCTGATGCTCCGATGCGGGAGCCCTATTATGTCTATTTTCAGGGTGGTTTGACGCATTTTCATGGGAAGTTGGGTATTTTGCTCAGCATCCAACGTTTGCGGGATAAACTGCTTTTGAAAATTTAAATTTTAATGATTAAAATAATCCAAGGAGAAGACTATGATAACTAAAGAGAAAATCGAGCGGATCAATGAATTGGCCCGAAAAAAAAAGGAATGTGGATTGACGGAAGATGAGTCGGATGAGCAAATGACATTACGAGCCGAATACCTGTCAGCAGTCAGAACAAATTTAAGAGCGCAGCTGGATAATATCGAAATTGTCGATAAGTAACATCATCGTGAGTAGCTAAGGAGGAAATTAGTGTGAAAAATAAAGAAAAAGAGAAAAGTCCGGGAACGCTGCTTCAGGAGCAGTTGGGGAAAAAATGGGAACTCGCATGGAAAGACCTCAGTGAGGAAGACGCTCAAAAGGTCAAAGAGATCGGTGACGATTATATCCGCTTTCTAACCGCCGGAAAAACCGAACGTCAATGCGTCAGGATTAGTGTGGAGTTGGCAGAGAAAGCTGGCTTTCAACCTTTGGAATTTTATCAAAAAAATGGTCGAATCAATCCGGGTGATAAGATCTACCAGGTCCACAAGGAAAAAACGGTGGTATTCTTTGTGGCCGGCAAGCAAGCGATTGATAAAGGAATGGCGATTGTCGGTGCTCATATTGATGCGCCTCGACTGGATTTAAAGCCATCGCCGCTATACGAAAGTGATGACATGGCTTTTTTTAAGACTCATTATTACGGCGGCATAAAAAAATATCACTGGGTGACAATCCCCCTGGCGATGCATGGTACAGTCGTTAAAAAGAACGGCGAGAAAATTGATATTTCCATTGGGGAATCGCCTGAAGATCCGGTTTTCTGTATCACTGACTTATTGCCTCATTTGTCTCAGGAACAAAATACAAAGAAAATGACTGAAGGAATCACGGGGGAAGGACTAAATATCATTGTCGGCAGTCAACCCTATCCCGAAAAAGATCTGAAAGAAGGCGCTAAGTTAAATGTACTCAATCAACTTTATATAAAATACGGCATTGTGGAAGAAGACTTCGCTACCGCCGAGCTGGAAGTGGTGCCAGCAGGAGCGGCCAGGAATGTTGGTTTTGATGAAAGTATGGTCGGTGGGTATGGGCAGGATGATCGTATCTGTGCCTACACCGCATTAAGAGCCATTCTTGAACGCAACAAACCCGAACGCACCCTTTGTGTGATTCTGGCAGATAAGGAAGAAATCGGCAGTGTTGGTAACACGGGTATGCATTCGCGATTTTTCGAGAATGCAGTAGCTGAAGTGATCGACTTGATGGATGTGAATAATCCGGAAATGACGATGCGGCGCTCTTTCATGAATTCAGAAATGCTTTCTGCTGATGTTACAGCTGGTGTTGACCCAAATTTTACTGGTACCCATGATAAAGGAAATGCGCCCTATATTGGAAAAGGAATGGTTTTATCAAAGTATGGTGGAGCTCGCGGGAAATCAGGCTCTAATGATGCGCATGCTGAGTTTATGGGAAAAATGAGAAAAACCCTTGATACCGCTGGCGTCATCTGGCAAATGGGTGAGTTAGGCCGGGTAGATCTTGGTGGTGGTGGTACCATCGCTCATATTCTCGCTGAATATGGTATGGATGTGCTCGATTGCGGTCCGGCATTATTGAGCATGCATTCCCCCTTCGAATTGGCATCGAAGGTCGATCTGTATATGTGTTTTAAGGGGTATAAGTCCTTTCTAGGTTAAACAAAAAGACAAAATAATACCCTTATACAAGAAATGATCATTCGAAAAACGCATTTGTTACTATATTAACAAATGCCATATAATCCATTTATCTTCTCGAACATATAAGTGCTAACTTTAAAACGGTAATTATAGTCTAAAATTTACTCATTTAGAACTAAAAATTACCGCTTTTTTTATTGACCCGGCGGGAACCGTATTATTTTAAACAAATTTATCGATATATATAGAAAAAAAATAATTTATATGTTATGATACAGCCTGAATATACAAGTATACAGTTACTCTTGTGTAAAAATTTAATTTGAGGGGTGTTTGACTTAAGATGAATGTAAAACATGGAACCTTTAAGGGGGGAATCCACCCACCCTACAGAAAGGAAAGTACTGCTGAAGTTCCTCTGGGCTTTGGCGCAAAGCCGGAAATGGTGATCATACCCATGTCGCTGCACATTGGGGCACCTTGTACACCGATCGTAAAAAAAGGCGATCAGGTATTTCTTGGCCAGAGAGTCGGAGAGCCTAATGGTTTTGTTTCCGTGCCTGTACATGCCAGTGTCTCTGGAAAAGTTGTTGCGGTTGAGGAACGTCCACATGCATCGGGTGATCGAATCATGTCGGTCGTCATTGAATCAGATGGATTGGATACCGTTGATCCAAGTATTAAACCATACGGTACTTTAGAAGAACTGGATGCTGATGCCATTAAAAAAATGGTTCTGAATTCTGGTATTGTAGGTCTTGGCGGGGCAACCTTCCCGACTCATGTAAAACTGGCAATTCCACCGGATAAAAAAGTCGATTGTGTTATTTTAAACGGCGCTGAATGTGAGCCGTATTTGACAGCCGACCATCACTTAATGTTGAATCAGGCTGAAAAGGTTGTCATTGGGCTAAAAGCAGCCATGAAAGCAGTCAATGTTGAAAAGGGCTACATTGGAGTCGAAGACAACAAAACGGATGCCATCGAAGCGCTTGTTAAAGCAATTGGAAATGATGCTCGATTGGAAGTTTATTCACTACACACCAAATATCCACAGGGAGCTGAAAAACAATTGATCGCTGCGATCACCGGTCGAGAAGTGCCATCAGGGGCATTACCAGCCGATGCCGGTGTTGTGGTCATGAACGTTGGTACTGCTGCTCAGATCGCGGAGTCAATGACAACAGGAATGCCGCTGTACAAGCGTTATCTGACTTGCACTGGGGATGCCATTAAAAATCCTCAGACAATGGAAATTCGTGTCGGTGTGCCGTTCCAATCAGTTATTGATCAATGCGGTGGCTTTTCTGCTGAACCTGGAAAAGTAATCTCTGGTGGGCCAATGATGGGTGTTACACAGTTTGAAACCGATATTCCGGTTATGAAGGGAACATCAGGGATTTTATGTTTGACCAAAGAGTCAGCGAAAATTGCGACGCCATCAAATTGTATTCATTGTGGTAAATGCGTTGGTGTCTGTCCGATTCATTTACAGCCACTTTATATTGCAGAGTACTCTCAACGAAATAAATGGGATAAATGTGAAGCAAATCATGCCATGGATTGTATCGAGTGTGGAAGCTGTTCTTATATCTGTCCTGCAAAAAGAACTCTGGTATCATCGATTCGGGTGGCTAAACGTGAAATTATCGCACAACGAAGAAAAGGAAATTAGGAGGAATATTGATGAATGAATTAAACCTTACCGTGTCATCATCCCCTCATATCCGGGCTAAACATTCCACAGCCAATATTATGCAAAATGTTATTATTGCTTTGTTACCTGCATTGGCTGTCGCAGGATATGTTTTTGGGTTATGGGCATTGGCATTAGTAGCTATTTGTGTTATCTCGTCAGTGGTTACCGAAGCGGTTATTCAAAAACTGCTTAAAAAACCGATCACAGTTAATGACTGGAGTGCGGTTGTTACCGGGGTGCTTTTAGCATTTAACTTACCAATTAATGCACCCTGGTGGGTTGCTGTTGTGGGTTCAGTTTTTGCCATCGCCATTGTTAAACAATGTTTTGGTGGTTTAGGACAAAACTTTATCAACCCGGCCCTGGCAGCACGAGCCTTTTTATTAGCTTCCTGGCCAGCACATATGACCAGTACTGCTTATATTCCGGTTACTGATACTGTAACCACAGCAACACCACTGGCACTGTTAAAAGCTGGAGACTTGGCAAGTATGCCTTCGACTCTGGATCTCTTTACCGGATTAAATGGTGTGTACGGTTGTATCGGTGAAATTTCTGCCCTGGCATTATTGATCGGTGGGCTATACCTGATTTTCAAAGGGATTATCAGTTGGCGAATTCCAACCATTTATTTATTGACCATTGGCATTTTTGCTCTGTTAGTTGGACAAGATCCGATTGTCCATATTGTTTCAGGCGGGGTTATGTTAGGTGCCTTCTTCATGGCAACCGATTATGCTTCCTCACCCGTAACTGCAAAAGGTCAAATCATTTATGCAGTAGGTTGTGGTCTGATTACCATGATCATCCGAATCTATGGCGGATATCCTGAAGGATGTTCGTACTCAATTCTGCTGATGAATGTTGCAACACCTCTGATTGAACGATTCACCAAAGAACGTATCTATGGTGTGACTAAAGTCAAAAAGGAGGCAAAAGCATAATGGAAACTAAAGAAAAAGTACAAATTGACTGGAAAGTCGTATTTAAACTCGGATTAATATTGTTTGTCATTTCTGCGGTGGCCGCCTGTGCGTTGGCATTAACGAATGAAGTAACAGCAGGAACTATTGAACAGATGAATGTTGAAAAAAATACTGTAGCCCGTCAGGAAGTTCTTCCAGATGCAACAGAATTTGAACAAGTTCCAGCCGAAGACGTTGAAAAACTGGCCGTAGAAATCGGTATGGAAAAACCTGAAGAGCTGTTGGAAGTATTTACCGGAACAAATGGCGGTCAAGTTGTTGGTTATACAGTAAAAACTGGACCGACCAGCGGGTTTAGCGGTGAAGTTCAGGTTTTGACAGGTATATCAACAGAGGGTGTCATTTCTGGCATCACGATTATCAAACATAATGAAACCCCAGGTTTGGGAGCTTTAGCTGCTGTAGATTCTCCAGATACAGATGATGACTGGAATGATCAGTTTGATGGAAAATCAGCGAAGGAAGAATTGATTGTGGTAAAAGGTTCTGCTAAAGAAGGAAGTAATGAGATTCAGGCGATTACTGGTTCAACTATTACATCTAAAGCAGTGACATCTGGAGTAAACGTATCAAATCTCGTTTACCAGAATATGTCGAAATAGGAGGGAACGCAAAGATGAATTTTTTTAAAAATCTTACTCGTGGAATCATCCGAGAAAATCCCACCTTTGTTCTTGTTTTGGGGATGTGCCCAACCTTGGCGGTGACCACATCAGCCATGAATGGGATGGGGATGGGCCTGGCAACCATGGCTGTGCTGATTGGTTCGAATGTGGCTATCTCGGCATTGCGAAAAGTGATTCCTGATAATATCAGAATCCCGGCCTTTGTTGTTGTTATTGCATCCTTTGTTACCATCATCGGGATGTTAATGAAAGCCTATGTGCCGGCACTCGATGCGGCACTCGGGATTTTTATTCCCTTGATTGTTGTTAACTGCATTATCTTGGCTCGGGCCGAAGCTTTTGCTTTTTCCAATGGCATTGCTGACTCATTTGCCGATGCTGTCGGGATGGGTATTGGATTTACTCTTGCGTTAACAATTTTAGGTTCGGTTCGTGAAATTTTAGGTGCAGGCAGTGTTTTTGGATTCTCTTTATTTGGAGCAGCTTATGAACCGGTATTGTTAATGATTTTGCCTCCTGGGGCATTTTTAACCCTTGGTCTTTTGATTGGCCTCATTAACTGGAAAACGAAAAAGGCATAGGGGGAGATATCGATGACTTTAATTTTTATAATGATCAGTGCAATTTTTGTCAACAACTTTGTACTGTCGCGATTTTTAGGTATTTGTCCGTTTTTAGGGGTTTCTAAACAAGTTGAAACCGCCGTAGGGATGGGTGTTGCCGTAACCTTTGTTATGGCGCTGGCTTCTGCCATCACTTATGTCGTTCAATATTCAATTCTTGATCCACTGGGTCTGGGATACCTGCAGACCATTGCATTTATTTTAATCATTGCGGCATTAGTTCAATTAGTCGAAATGATTATCAAAAAATCAAGTCCTTCACTGTATCAGGCGCTGGGTGTGTATCTGCCTTTGATTACCACTAACTGTGCAGTGCTTGGGGTGGCATTAATTAATATTCAAAATGAATATAATTTTATTGAAACGATTTTCAATGGTGTTGGTGCGGCATTAGGTTTCACTCTTGCCATTGTTTTGTTCGCCGGTATTCGTGAACGTCTTGAAACTTCGGCAGTGCCAAAAGCACTGGAAGGATTTCCCATTGCATTGCTGACCGCTGGTTTAATGGCGATTGCATTTTTGGGATTCTCCGGAATGAAATTAGGTTAGGAGGATACGGAAATGTTAAATGCGATTTTAGTCCCAGTTGGTATCCTCGGGGTTTTTGGGTTAGTATTTGGAATCGGCCTGGCTATTGCAGCCAAGGTGTTTGAAGTTTATGAAGATCCCCGTGTGCCTTTGGTAAGAGCAGCTCTGCCTGGGGCAAATTGTGGCGGTTGTGGTCTGCCGGGATGTGATGCTTTGGCATCTAACATCGTCGATGGTAGTGCGGCTATTGACGCCTGTCCAGTTGGTGGTGCCGATTGTGCTGCAGCCATTGCTGAAATTATGGGCATGGAAGCTGGTAGCGCAGTTAAAAAGGTAGCCACTGTTATTTGTCAGGGAACCTGTGAAACAGCTCCAAATCGGGCCGAGTACTATGGCGAAATGGATTGTCGTGAAGCGATGATCGCTTCCGGTGGGGCCAAAGGCTGTCGTTATGGATGTATGGGATTGGGAACCTGTAAATCGGTATGTCCGTTTAATGCCATTGTTATGGGCGAAGATGGATTGCCTAAAATTGACCCTGATAAATGTACTTCTTGTGGCAAATGTGTGGATGCCTGTCCCAAAGCAATTATGAATCTGGTTCCGGCTGCCCAGGATGTTATTGTAAAATGCAATAACAAAGATAAAGGGAAAACAGCAAAACTGGTTTGTACAACAGCTTGTATTGCCTGCGGTGCCTGTGTGAAAGCATGTAAGTTTGATGCAATCACAGTTGAAAACAATATTGCCAAAATTGATTATGAAAAGTGTGTTCAATGCTATGAATGCGTAATAAAATGTCCAACGCATGCGATTGCTGGCGATGCTGAAACCGGAAAAAAGACAGCGTATATCATTGATGCAAATTGCATCGGATGTGGTGCATGCGCTAAAAATTGTCCCGTTGAAGCAATCACTGGTGAAGTTAAAAAACCGCCTTATGTTATTGACCACGATAAATGCATCGGTTGTGGGATCTGCTTTAAAAAGTGTAAAAAAAGTGCGATAGAAATGCGTTCGAATAAAACAAAATAAATTGTCTATCTTTAAAGGGCTCTTCATTGAAAAATGAAGAGTCTTTTTTATTAAGAATTTATGACAAAAGCCTATCGAAGTAATTTTTTAATAAGAATTTTAGGAAAGACGTATAAAATAAATTCGGTTTCTGTTAAAATGGTAGTATTCGCGAGATGAGAAGTCTTTTGGTGAATGGAAAGTTAAACTATCGTGCATCGATCAAAGAGTTCCCCGAGAATGAAGCGCCTCAAGTGAGGATAATCTGTTATGTGGCAGGAAGCTAGAGAAAACTTATCTGATTAACTTAAACATAAAAAAAGCCTAACGTATTTTGGTAAATTAGGGTATAATAGTATGCATGTTTTTATAACAATATGTTTTCAAGAGATTTCGTAATTAGGATCGAAACAGATCAATTTGAAAATGATTATTAACTCAATTTCACAATATCATCAGAACCGGGGGTTAGAATTATCAGTCTTGTTTATACTTATCATATATCAGAGAATCACGAAAAACTCGTCAGAGAGGAACTTGTCAATCATTACAATTATTCCAGTCGACTAATCAGAGAAATTAAACGGATTGGTAAGATTAGTTTGAATCAAAAAGAGTGTTTTCTTGGTCAGCAAATCAAACCTGGAGATATTATTGAAATTAAAATGCCGCGCGAAGAGATTGACGGTGAACCAGTAGCGGGTAAACTTAGTATCGTTTACGAAGATGATGAATTGCTGGTGATCAACAAGCCGCCATTTTGCGTAACGCATCCGACTAAAAGCCATCAATTAGATACATTGGCTAATTACATCAGCTATTATTGGCAAGATAAAGGCATTTCAGCAAAAATTCGTTTTATTAATCGATTAGATCGTGATACGACTGGTATTGTTGCCATAGCAAAAAATAAATATGTGCATCATTATGTGCAAAATCAAATGAATTCAGGCAAAGTTAAAAAGGTTTATCATGCCTTTGTTCATGGAAAGTTACCCTGTCAGGAAGGAACAATCAATGCTCCCATTGGACAACCTTATGAAGACAGCATTCATCGGATTGTAATGGATGGTGGAAAAACATCAGTTACCCGTTATAAGGTACTGGAAGAGTATCAGAAGGCATCTTTAGTTGAGTTGATTCTGGAGACCGGACGAACCCATCAAATCAGGGTACATTTGAAGCACTTGGGAAATCCGATTATTGGCGATCCACTTTATCATGGTGATGATTCGGAATCAGAGGTTTTTGAAATTTGCCATCAGGCATTGCATGCTCAGACGCTGGAATTATCACTTCCCAGAAAAAGAAATCTTCATATACAAGCTGAGTATAATAGTGAATTGACAGACCTTCGCAAGCGTCTAATAGATAATAAATAGAAAAGGTGAGAGAATGAGTGAGAAACAAAAAAAGGGAATAAAAAGACGGAAAAAGAAAAATCATATTGGGGTAAAGGTGCTCATCGTTCTTTTAGTCCTGGCTGTCCTGGGAGTAGGAGTTATGTATTCTATTTATGCCGCAAATCGAATGGACATCTCAGATTATCAATATCAGGCTAAGGATAAAACGGAAATTTACTCAGCTGATAATGCTTTGATTGCGGAATTGTATACAAAAAACCGTACAAACGTTACGATTGATCAGATTCCCGTGCAATTACAGCAGGCACTGATTTCAGTTGAGGATTCACGGTTTTATGATCATTTTGGGATTGACATGCTTGGGATTGTCCGGGCGTTTTTCTCCAATATTGCCAGCAATGGCATTGGGGAAGGGGCGAGTACCATTACCCAGCAGCTTGCCAGGGTTCTCTTCCTTCCAGATATTGCAACTGAACAGAACTTCAACCAGTCGTTGGTGCGAAAACTCAAGGAAATATCGATCGCTTTACAACTAGAAAAAAAATACACTAAGGAACAAATTCTGGAGATGTATTTCAATGAATACTATTTTGGTTCTGGCGCATACGGAATTGAAGAAGCAGCACAGACCTATTTTAACAAACCGGTCTCTCAAGTTAATTTGGCTGAAGCGGCGATGCTGGCAGGTTTGCCACAGGCACCAAGTGCATATGCCCCGAATACCGATTTTGAAGCTGCTAAAAAACGTCAACTGGAAGTTTTAACGCGGATGGTGAAGGAAAAATATATCACACAGGAAGAAGCGGACGCTGCTTATGCAATGGAATTGGTTATTCGAGATCCGGCAACCATCAGTAATGATGATCAGATTGTTGATAATTACGAAGCATACGTCGGTCGGGCTCTAGATGAATATGCACGATTAAAAGCTTCAGCGGTGATGCAGGAGCGAGGCATTACTGAAGATCAAGCGATTGATTACATCAAAGAGAATATCGCCAATGGCGGTTACCGTATTTATACAACCATAAACACCGCCATGCAGGGGGATGCAATTGCAAGCTTGACCGATGCGCTGGATGGTGATTTGCCGAATGAAACTGGGTCGATTGTGACAGTGGACCTTGATGGAGCTGTTAAAGCTTATTATGGTGGGAATACGCAAATAGACATGGCAAACACACCCAGACAGCCAGGTTCAAATATTAAGCCGCTTTATTATGCTGCTGCGATGGATAAGGGACTAATTACCCCGTCGACAACAATATCAGATACCTATACTGATTTTGGCGGTTATGCACCTCGAAATTATGATGGTGGTTACCATGGAACCGTTACTGTACGAACAGCGTTGGTGAACTCCTATAATATTCCAGCGGTTAAGGTGTTTGATAAATTAGGCCCGGAACAAGCTGTGGCATTTATGCAGACAATGGGAATTTCTACCTTCGAAGATGATGACTATAACCTTGCTACCGCTTTAGGGGGCATGACTTATGGAATCAAGCCGCTTGAAATGGCAGCAGCTTTTAATATCTTTAATAATGGCGGTGTTTATAATAAACCGTATTATATAAGTAAGCTGGAGCAGGTTAATGGCGAAGTGCTTTATACAAAAAGCGATTCCAGCGCTACGTCAAAGAAAGTTATGGCCGACACAACTGCAACTAATATGATGAGTATTTTAGAAGGTGTTGTCAGTTATGGTACCGGTTCGGCAGCAGCTCAGATCTATACAACAGCTGGAAAAACTGGAACGACCCATGATAATAAGGATTTATGGTTTACTGGGATCACTGGAAATCTGACGACCACTGTCTGGCTCGGAACACCGGAAAATGATGTGTTGTACGGCGGAAGCTCGCGCGCGGCAGGTATTTATGGGAATTATTTAAGTATGGTTATCGATCAGGATCTGCTGACCATAACCGAAATGGAGAGAACCTCTAATGATGGTGAGAGTTCCGGAGAATCGACCCTTGATGCCGGAAAGACCACCACAACAAAAGAAGATGAAAGAACGACTGAAACTCCAATAACTACAACAACGCCGGCTACAACGACGAGACCAACAACGCCGACAGATCCAACCACCCCAACCACCCCAACTGAGCCAACCACCCCAACCGAGCCAACCACCCCAACCGAGCCAACCACCCCAACTGAACCAACAGACCCAACAAATCCAACAGAGCCAACAACACCGACTGAACCAACTACTACCTGAGGAGGTATGAAATGATCACTCAAAACAAAGCAATAAGACACGAAATCAAACAGAACATGCGGGGAGGAAAGGGTGACGTTGAAATTATCCATGTCACCGAGAATGAGATTCTTGGAAAAAATTGTCGACTCTTTGCCCAGATCACCGTTAAATCGGGCGATTCCATCGGGGATCATCAACACCTCGGTGAGCGGGAAATATTTTATTTTTTAAAGGGGAACGGGATTGTTGTTGATAATGGTGAACAAATTCAAATCAGTGCCGGGGACGTGATGGTTACCCCAGATCAAAGTCATCATAGTGTTTTCAATACCGGTGACGAGGATCTGGTGTTCATGGCGCTGATTCTTAATGAAGACTCGTGACTAAAAAGAAGATAGAAAAAATTTTAGCCACACTGGAAAGCCTTTACGGGCAGGAACAGTGTGGCTTAGATTTTGAAACGCCCTTTGAATTGCTGATTGCAACCATCCTTTCAGCGCAATGTACGGATGTTCGTGTAAACATCGTTACAAAGGAATTGTTCAAGAATCACAATACACCTGAGTCGATTTTGAGTTTGGGAGAAGAAGGTCTGTTGGATAAAATTAAAACCTGTGGTTTGTCAAAAACAAAGGCCAGAAATATTATCTTAACCTGTCATCGACTGCTGACTGAGTACGATGGAATTATTCCGGGACGGTTGGAAGAACTGATCACCCTGCCGGGTGTTGGACGAAAAACAGCCAATGTTGTAATCAGCAATGCTTTTGGTATTCCGGCAATCGCAGTGGATACCCATGTTTTTCGCGTTTCCCGGCGAATTGGCCTGGCTAAGGAAAAAACCGTATTAGGTGTTGAAAAAGAGTTGATGAAAAAAATTCCCCAAAATCGGTGGTCCCAGGCACACCACTGGTTAATCTGGCACGGGCGAAAATGCTGTACAGCCAGAAATCCCGATTGCACAGAGTGTTTGTTGCAGAATCTCTGTGATTTTAGAGGGCGAAATTATAAAGAAGCAGAGCAATAGAGCAATTATTTCTTGTGTTTTTCTTAAGAATGGTTTATGATAATCACTATAAATAATCATAGACAAAGAAATAGGAGGAAAAGAAATGAAGAAAAGAGTTGTTAGTGTTTTACTTGCAGTAATGTTCACCGCTTCTATTTTTGCTTTTGCAGGATGCTCATCATCCGGTGGAAGTAAAAATTCCGATGTCGTTAAACTTGGTTTTATTGGACCAATGACCGGTGATGCTGCCATTTATGGAAGCTCTGCAGAAGAAGGTGCAAAATTAGCCGTGGCTGAAATTAATGCTGCCGGTGGTATTGATGGAAAAAACATAGAATTGGTTGCTTATGATTCCAAAGCAGATCAAACTGAAGCCATCAATGCTTATAATCGTTTAAGAGACCAGGATGGTGTCGTTGCTGTAATTGGGGGAACCTTAAGTGGGGAAACGTTGGCAATGAAAGACATCATGGTTCAGGATAATATGCCAGTATTGTCGCCAACCGCAACAGCAGTTGAAGTAACACAGGATGCTCCAAACGTCTTTAGAGCGTGCTTCCTGGATGATTATCAGGGACAGGCCGCTGCAAACTTTGCTGCGACGACCTTAGGTGCAAAAAAAGCTGCTTTATTAATTGGAACGGGTAACCCATACTCAGAAGGCGTATCAGAAGCTTTTAAAACAGCATTTACTGCCAAAGGTGGCACAATCGCCGGTAGCGAATCTTACGGGACCGCTGATAAAGATTTCAGTGCGCAATTAACAAAAATCAAGGAAATGAACCCTGATGTTGTTTTTGTTCCGGATTATGTTCAAACCGTTGGTCCAATTCTTCAAAAAGCTAAAGAAATGGGCATTACCGCAAAATTTGTCGGAGCTGATGGTTGGGATGGCGTTCAGGAAGAATATGCTGATGCCGCTCAGGGTAATTACTTTACAAACCATTATGCTGCTGATTCACCATCAGAAACCGTTCAGAATTTTATCACTGCCTACAAAGCAGAATACGATAAAGTACCAAACTCTTTTGCTGCTTTAGGATATGATGCCGTTTATGCCATGGTCGAAGCGATTACTGCGGCTGGATCAACAGAATCAGCTGATATCATCACCGCGTTAAAGGCAACCGATCACCCAGGTGTTACCGGTACCTTGAAGTTTGATGAAGAAGGAAATCCAAAAGACAAAGAAGTAACAATTATCAAAATCGATGGCGGTCAATTAAAATATGATTCCACAGTTGTTAATAAATAGTTTTTAGCAAATTACAATATTTAAAAGAGTACAAGGGATATAGGAGAGGGTAGTCTCTTCTATATCCATTTTATGTTATTCTATATCTGTTATTCTACAAAGGAGGATACATCGTGAATTTATTTCTGCAACAGCTGATCAACGGGCTTAACGTAGGGAGTATCTATGCGCTCATCGCAATCGGTTATACCATGGTATACGGCATTATTAAACTAATCAATTTTGCCCATGGTGAAATCATGATGTTCGGCGCATATTTTGCATTCATTGCTGCCACCAGCTTTCAATTGCCGGTTTGGGCGGTACTTTTATTGTCAATGGTTATCATGGCCATTATTGGGGTGGCAATCGAATTTATTGCCTATCGGCCACTACGAAATGCACCCAGGCTATCAGCTTTGATTACCGCCATTGGGGTGAGTTTATTCTTACAGAATCTGGCATTGATTATTTTCAAACCGGACCCCAAGGTTATGCCCAAGATATTTCCTGAAACCATCTACAAATTAGGTGAAATCGAAATCAGCTCAACCACTCTGATTACCATCGGGTTGTCATTGTTTTTTATGGTTTTACTGGATTTATATATCCGAAAAACGAAACAGGGTCGTGCCATGCGTGCCGTATCAGAAGACAAGGATGCTGCGATTCTGATGGGTATAAATGTGAATCGAACAATTTCGCTCACCTTTGCAGTGGGATCTGCTCTGGGCGCATTGGGAGGGGTTCTCTATAGTGTTGCGTATATTCAGGTTTACCCAACCATGGGAGTGATGCCAGGGCTTAAAGCATTTATTGCTGCGGTATTGGGCGGTATCGGAATCATACCCGGAGCGATGCTGGGCGGTTTTATTATAGGGATGGTCGAAACAATGACAAAAGCATATCTTTCAACAACCTGGGCGGATGCCATTGTGTTTGCTATTTTGATCATTGTGCTTCTTTTCAAACCAACCGGGATTTTGGGTAAAAATACGAGAGAGAAGGTATAGACAATGAGTCATAATAAGAAAAAAGCATATTTTATCAATACAATTGCCGTCGTTGCTCTCTATCTCGTATTCTTCATGTTAATCCAGACAAAAACAATGAACAACTATTTTGTAGGAATTGCCATTATGACCTGCATCATGATTATCATGGCGATGAGTTTAAATATTGTAGCTGGGTTTTTAGGTGAAATGGCTTTGGGTCATGCCGGTTTTATGGCCATTGGCGCCTATGCATCAGCAAGTTTTTCAATGGCACTGATTGATAGTGGTTTGCCATTACCAAAATTGGCCATCCTTATTTTAGCCATGATCGTCGGTGGTATCGTAGCTGGGATTTTTGGTTTTCTGATAGGAACACCAACATTGCGTCTGCGGGGAGACTACTTAGGGATTGTGACCATTGGCTTTTCAGAAATAATCCGGATTTTTTTTATCAATTTTGGCCCAACTGGCGGAGCTGCAGGTTTAAAAGGGATCACCAGACTTGTTAATTTTCATAATGTATTTTGGGTCACGATTGTCATAATCATATTGATTTTTACTTTGGGACGTTCTAAACAGGGACGTGCGATAATTTCTATCAGAGAAGATGAGATTGCCGCTGAAGCAGCAGGGATCCCCACCACCCGATATAAGGTGTTGGCGTTTTCTCTGGCGGCATTTTTTGCTGGCGTTGGTGGTGCTTTGTATGCCCACTACCAATCATTTCTCGAGCCCAGCAAGTTTGGTTTTATGTTCTCAATCGAAATGTTTGTTATCGTTGTTCTGGGTGGGCTAGGAAGCTTAACCGGTTCGATCTTATCAGCCATCGTACTGACGGTATTACCGGAAATGCTGCGGAGTTTTGCCGAGTACCGCTTGTTGGTCTATTCGTTAGTCCTGATTATTATGATGATTTTCCGACCTCAGGGAATTTTTGGGCGATCGGAATTCTCACTGACGGTCTTCATTGACTCACTGATTCAACGAAAGAAAATAAAAAATTCCATTGACGGAGGTGATGCATCATGACCGTTTTGTCGGCAAAAAATATTACCATGCAATTCGGAGGATTAACTGCCGTTGATCAGTTTAATCTTGAATTGAGCGCCAATGAACTGGTTGGTTTAATCGGACCCAATGGAGCTGGAAAAACAACGATCTTTAATATGCTCACCGGTGTTTATGTGCCTACGATGGGCGAGATTATCTTAAATGATCAAAGCATTATTAAAAAAACGCCACACGAAATCGTTAAGCTTGGCGCCAGTCGAACCTTCCAGAATATTCGCTTGTTTAAAGATTTGACTGCAGTTGAAAATGTAAAAATAGCTTATCATAATTTTATTGATTATAATATGATTCAGGGAATGTTCAGAACAAAGAAATTTTGGGACGAAGAAAAAAAAGCGCAGGAAGAATGCATGAAACTTCTGGATATCTTCGATATGGGCGAGTATGCTGACACCCTGGCAAAAAACCTGCCTTATGGACAGCAGCGAAAGCTTGAAATCGCCAGAGCGCTGGCTTCGGATCCAAAAGTATTGATGCTGGATGAGCCAGCGGCGGGAATGAACCCCAATGAAACAGCTGAACTCATGGAAACCATTCATTTTATCCGCAATAAATTCGATATTACCGTTTTGTTGATCGAACATGATATGAAACTGGTTATGGGGATCTGCGAACGAATTATCGTTGTCGATTATGGCAAAACTATTGCAGAAGGCACTCCGGATGAAATCAAAAACAATCCTGATGTAATTCGAGCTTATTTAGGAGATTAGGAGGCCGAATATGCTAAAAGTAAAAGATCTTAACGTACATTATGGAAAAATTCATGCCATCAAAGGCATTAGCTTTGAGGTAAATGAGGGTGAGATAGTTACACTAATCGGAGCCAACGGTGCGGGCAAGACCACTATTCTCCAAACCATTTCTGGATTATTAAAACCCAGTGAAGGGATGGTTGCTTTTGAAGGTGAAAATCTTAGCAGGGTGCCAGCCCATCAGATTCCTGTGATGGGAATTGCCCATGTCCCTGAGGGACGGCGTATTTTTGCACAAATGACAGTTTATGAAAACTTGCAAATGGGTGCCTATATTAGAAATGACAAGGATCAGATCCAGGAAGACATGGAAAAAATATTTCTGAATTTCCCACGCCTCAAAGAGCGTATAAAACAAATTGCGGGGACCTTAAGTGGTGGCGAACAGCAAATGTTGGCAATGGGTCGGGCGCTGATGACTCGTCCCAAGATGATTTTACTGGATGAACCTTCAATGGGCTTGGCACCGCTACTGGTTGATGAGATCTTTAATATGATCCAAACTGTTAACAATGCCGGAACGACGGTTTTACTGGTCGAACAGAATGCGAATAAGGCACTACATATTGCCAATCGGGCCTATGTTCTGGAAACTGGATATATCAAACTTTCTGGTAATGCCAGAGATCTGCTGGTTAACCCGGAAGTACAGCAAGCTTATTTAGGCGGCTGACAAAAAACTGTCTCGATTGAGGCAGTTTTTTAATGGAATGGGTATCTTTGACAAAATTGATGGCATACGTCCATAATATTTCTTAAACAGCTTAATTTTCGTCCTTGATATGCAAATATTCCTATGATATACTGTTAAAATTGAATATGAATATAATTTTTAGTGAAAGATACGGAGGATAACATGAGCGCTACAGTAGAAAGTATTGAAAAAAATATTGCAACCTTAAAAATTGAAATTAGTCCGGAGGAATACTCAAAGGCTGTTAAAAAGTCCTATGATAAAAATAAAAAACGTTTTTCGGTTCCAGGGTTCAGAAAAGGAAAAGTACCTAAACAGGTGATTGAATCCTACTATGGAAAAAATGTTTTTATGGAGGATGCCATTGATTTTGCATTTGCACCTGCTTACACCAGTGCGTTGGAAGAAACCGAGATAAAACCAGTAACCCGACCTGATCTTGAAAACATCGAAAAGATCAGTGAAGAAGAGGGCGCTATCTTTATCGTAAAGGTAGGAGTTAAACCAGAGATTAAGCTGGGTGAATACAAAGGCGCTGAGGTCGATTCTCTAGAGGCAGTGATCACAGCCGAAGAAATTGCTGAAGATCTGGCAAAAATGCAGGATCAAAATGCTCGGTTGATTACTTTAGAAGCTGGTGATGTTAAAGATGGGGCAACGGTTACCATCGATTATGAAGGCTTTCTAAATGATGAACCTTTTGCTGGTGGAAAAGGAACCGACTATGATTTGGTTATTGGCAGTGGAACCTTTATCCCGGGTTTTGAAGAGCAATTAATCGGCGCAAAAATCGGAGAAGAAGCGACTGTAAATGTGAGCTTCCCGGATGAATATCATGCTGAAAATCTCAAAGGCCAAGCGGTGGTATTTAAAGTAGCCATAAAAGGAATTAAAGAAAAAGAATTGCCAGAATTAGATGACGATTTTGCCAAAGATACCAGCGAATTTGACACCCTGGATGAATTGAAAGCGGATATTGAAGCACGTTTAAAAGATGCGAAAACTTCAGAACTAAGAAAAGCGGCAGAAATCGCAGCGGTTAATTTTGCAGTTGAAAATGCTGAGATTGACGTACCGTATTTGATGGTTGAGGAAGAAGTCGATAATAATCTGCAAAACTTCGAATCGCAGATGAAACAACAGGGAATCTCGTTAGATGACTACTTTAAGTATACCAATGTTAATCGTGATGAGTTTAGAAATAATTTAAAAGCAGATGCGGAAAAGAATATAAAAATTGAACTGGTACTTTCAAAAATCGGTGAAATGGAAGCGATTGAAGCGACAGAAGCAGAGGTAGATGAAGAAATAAAAGTGTTTGCCGATGCCTATGGTCATGATTTCGACGAGTATAAAAAAGGTCTTCAGGAAAGAATGTTAGACTATATCAAAGCAAACATCATTAGAAGAAAGACAGTAGAAATGCTGGTTGATGCAGCGACTACAAAAATTTCTGAATAATAAATTAAGAAAGCAGGAAAATGTATTCATGCTAACAAGTAATATAACACAATCACTGATTTCCAATAACCTGGTACCCATGGTTGTGGAACAGACAGGCCGGGGAGAACGATCGTATGATCTGTTTTCACGGCTATTAAAAGAACGAATCATCTTTTTGAATGGCGAAATTAATGAAAATCTTGCCTCCCTGATTGTCGGACAACTGATTTTTTTAGAATCTGACAATGCTGAAAAAGATATTCAGATTTATATCAATAGTCCAGGTGGGTCAGTGACGGCCGGTATGGCCATTTATGACACCATGAATTATATTCGGTGTGATGTTTCAACCATTTGTGTGGGCCTGGCAGCATCCATGGGAGCATTTTTATTGGCAGCGGGAGAAAAAGGCAAACGCTTTTCGCTCCCAAATAGTGAAATCATGATTCATCAACCATTGGGCGGAGCCCAGGGACAAAGTACAGATGTGGAAATTTATGCAAAACGTCTGATAAAAACTCGAGAGAAACTAAATTCAATCCTTAGTGAGCGAACCGGTCAACCGCTGGAAACGATCGCTAAAGATACTGATCGCGATAATTTTATGGATCCTGACGAAGCCAAGGCCTACGGATTGATTGATGAGATCATTGTGTCGAGATAGGAGGCTTATAAATGGCAAGAAATGAAGATAGCATCGAAAATGCTCGATGTTCCTTTTGTGGTAAAAGCCAATCTCAGGTAAAACGTATGGTCGCAGGACCAGGCGTCTATATTTGCAATGAATGTATTGAGCTCTGTGAAGAAATCATGGACGTCGACAGCATGCCAGAGGAGATCGTCTTTGACGATGTTCCCAAACCCAAAGAGATCAAACAAAAACTAAGTGAATATGTGATCGCTCAAAATCGTGCTAAACGCGCGCTGGCAGTAGCGGTTTATAATCATTACAAACGGATTACAGCAATGGATGTAAATGATGCCGAAGTTGAATTGCAAAAAAGTAATATTCTGCTAATTGGGCCAACCGGATCGGGAAAAACCCTACTGGCACAGACATTGGCCAGGGTTCTTAATGTTCCCTTTGCAATAGCCGATGCAACCTCATTAACGGAAGCCGGTTATGTTGGTGAGGATGTCGAAAATATTCTGTTAAAATTACTTCAGGCCGCTAATTTTGATGTAGCCAAGGCCGAAAAAGGAATTATCTATATTGATGAAATAGATAAAATTGCCAGAAAAGGCGATAATCCTTCGATTACCCGGGATGTCAGTGGCGAAGGTGTTCAACAAGCGCTTTTAAAAATACTGGAAGGCACAGTAGCTAATGTACCACCCCAGGGTGGACGTAAACATCCTCATCAGGATTTTATCCAGATTAACACCAATAATATTTTATTTATTTGTGGTGGTGCATTTGACGGGATGGACAAGGTTATCGAGCAGCGGACGGAAAAAAGTTCAATGGGATTTGGAGCGGATATTCGCAGTTCCAAAGAAAAAATTGAGGATGATAGTCTGAGTTCTGTCCAACCCCAGGATCTGTTGAAATACGGCCTGATCCCTGAGTTTATTGGGCGAATCCCGGTGATTGCTTCACTTGAACATTTAGATGAGGAAGCACTGATTCAAATCCTGACAGAACCGCGAAACGCATTGGTTAAGCAATATATCAAAATGTTCCGGATCGAAGGGGTTGAATTGGAATTCCATCAAGATGCTCTCGTAGCCATTGCGAAAAAAGCAATGGACACAAAAACTGGAGCCAGAGGCCTAAGGGGGATCATTGAGAATATCATGCTTGACATTATGTTTGAAGTACCTTCCAATGAAAACATCGAAAAAGTAATCATAACCAAAGAAGTTGTTGAGAAACAAGTTGAACCAATTATGATTATCGGACAGAGAAATGATTGTAAGAAAAAAAGCGATGTAGTTTCTTAGATTTTTATATGGCCGTTCAAAAGACCAACTACTTTATGGTATTTATTACCGTGTAATTGCAATTTTGTACGGCTTTTTTATTAAACGTGGGTATATATTTTAAGGGAAAGGCAGTAAGTATTTACATTTAGAGTGCCATAGTAAAAAAAGAGGTAAGGAGTTGATTAGTTTGAGTATCGAAAAAAAAGAAATTCCAGAAGAAAAAACTGACCGTATGGGAATGACTGAACCGGAATTATTTGTACAGGAAAAAGAAACCTTACCATTAATACCGCTTCGAGGAATGAGTGTCTTTCCGGGTATGGTCGTCCATTTTGATGTTGGCCGTGAAAAATCTGTTAAGGCGTTGGAAGCAGCAATGGAACGGGATCAAATGGCATTCTTAGTGACTCAAAAAGAAGTCATCAAGGAAGATATTAATCCCGATGACTTTTATAATATCGGGTGTCGGGTCAAGGTCAAACAATTACTGAAAATGCCAGATAATCTTGTCAGAGTTCTGGTTGAAGTTCAGGAAAGACGAGAAATTGTCGAATTTGAAAGTCTGGATCCGTATTTTCTGGTCACAACTAAACCGGTGCGTTCGGTTTACTATGATACAAAAGAAAATCGCACATTAGTGCGCATGATTCGGGAGTCGTTTGCAAATTATATGAATGTTACCCGAAAGGTTGCTACGGACTTGATTTTGGCGATGGATTCGCTGGATGATCCGGATCAGCTCATCGACATCATCGGAGCGAATTTATTTCTTGATCTGGAAGACAGTCAGCGGCTGATTCAAGAAAAAGATGTTAATAAACGTTTGGTGCTGACCTATGAAATTTTAGTCGAAGAAGTGGAAATGATTAAAATTGAACACAATATCGATGAAAAAGTTCGTAGTGAAATGTACAAACATCAACGGGAATATTATTTGCGTGAGCAGATAAAAGTGATTCAGAATGAATTAGGTGAAGGTGACGTTCAGAATGAACTGGAAGTTTACCGGGAGCGTCTGGCAGCATTGGAGGTTCCGGATGAAGTCCGGGATAAGGTGCTGGGAGAACTTAACCGTTTAAATAAAGTTCCACAGGGTTCTTCAGAAGCCGGACTCATTCAGACATATGTGGAATGGATTTTGGATCTTCCCTGGAATACTTTAACCGAAGAAACGGTCGATGTTTCACTTGCCAGAAAAATTTTGGATGAAGATCATTATGCATTGAAGAAGGTTAAAGAACGGATCTTGGAATACATCTCTGTGCTGC
This sequence comes from uncultured Lachnospiraceae bacterium, assembly GCA_964510565.1. Taxonomy (GTDB): domain Bacteria; phylum Bacillota; class Clostridia; order Eubacteriales; family Eubacteriaceae; genus Acetobacterium. Next base: position 101,326 of record CAZEBY010000001.1, read on the forward strand.
AGCTTTCAAAAAGTTTAAAATCACCAATTATTTGCCTGGTGGGACCACCTGGAGTCGGGAAGACATCGATCGCGAAATCGATTGCTCGGGCATTAAATCGTAAATATGTCCGAATGTCACTTGGCGGGATGCGGGATGAGGCTGAAATAAGAGGCCATCGTCGAACCTATATCGGCGCGATTCCGGGACGGATTCTATATAATATAAAAAAATGCGGAACCAGAAACCCGCTGTTTCTATTGGATGAGATTGATAAACTGGGACAGGATTTCAATGGCGATCCCGCCTCAGCGCTTTTGGAAGTATTGGATCCGGAGCAAAACAATACCTTTACCGATCATTATCTGGAGCTGCCTTTTGATTTATCCCAAGTTTTATTTTTAACAACGGCCAATTCTCTATCCACAATCCCCAGACCGTTACTCGATCGAATGGAGATCATTGAAGTCAACGGTTATGTGGAAAGCGAAAAGGTAGAAATCGCCCAACGCTATCTAATCCCCAAACAACTGGAAATACACGGGCTGAAAAAATCAACCTGTAAATTCAGTGAAACGGTGATCAAGAATACTATTGAATACTACACCAGAGAATCAGGAGTCCGCGAACTCGAGCGAAAAATTGCTCAGATCTGCCGGGTTGCTGCCAAGGAAATAGTTGAACACAAGAAAAAAAGCATCAGTATTACTCAGAAAAATCTGGAAAAGTTCTTAGGAAAGCATCGTTATTCCTTTGATACCGTTGGTGACAAAAAAGAAGTGGGGTTGGTTAATGGTTTAGCCTGGACACCGGTTGGTGGAGATACCCTGCAAATCGAAGTCATTGTTGTTGATGGTACCGGGAAGATTGAAATAACCGGACAGTTGGGCGATGTAATGAAGGAATCGGTAAAAGCGGCGATCAGTTATATTCGTTCACAAGCAGGTGTCTTGGGGATTGAGTCAGACTTCTACTCAAAAAAAGATATTCACCTTCATGTTCCTGAAGGAGCTGTTCCCAAGGATGGACCATCAGCCGGGATTGCGATTACTACAGCGTTGATTTCATCACTGACCAATCGGCCGGTACCACAAAATCTGGCGATGACCGGGGAAATAACTCTGAGCGGTCGGGTTCTACCAATTGGTGGACTGCGGGAAAAATTAACGGCTGCCCATCGGGCCGGAATTAAAGAAATTATTTTACCAAAAGAAAATGAAAAAGACCTGGAGGATGTTCCAAATGTTGTTTTGGAGGCTTTACATATTCAGTCTGTTTCAAAAATGAGTGAGGTCACCGAAATCGTCTTTAAACAGCTGCAGTAGAGCGGTTGACTTAAACTCACAGGAAATGGAGATATCAATGAAAGTAACAAAAGCGGAGATTGTCATCAGTGCTGTCGCAGAAGCGCAGTATCCGGATGACAATCTGCCAGAAATCGTGCTGCTAGGGCGCTCAAATGTCGGTAAATCAACATTTGTTAATACGCTGATCGAACGCCGCAGTCTGGCTAGAACCAGTTCTCAGCCGGGAAAAACTCAAACCATGAATTTTTATCGGATCAATGACCGGTTTCATTTTGTCGATATGCCCGGTTATGGTTATGCGAAGGCATCAAAAACAGAACGGGATAAATGGGGAAAAATGATTGAGAAGTATTTGAGAAATCGTGAAAATATGATAATGATTTTTCAACTTATCGATTCCCGTCATGAACCATCAGAGGATGACATACTGATGTATGAATGGTTGGTTTATTACGGATTGAATCCCGTCATTATTGTCACCAAAGCGGATAAATTATCAAAGACCAATCAGAAAAAGTCGATCAACTACATTGCGAAATCTCTGAAACTACAGAGCGCTCAGGAAGTGATCCTCTTTTCTGCCGAAACAAAGCTGGGAAAAGAAGTGGTTTGGGGACAGATTGAGAGCGCATTAAAAGCATATTAAAACAACACAAGGCTTCCGAGAGGAAAATTTTGCAGAAATCTGATCGTTGCACGAAAAAATGGCAAGTTAAGGTTCGGCTCAAGCTTCCTGAACACAGGAAGCTTTTTGCAGTTCTGTGGCGATGATGAAAGAAGAAGATAATGACTGAAGAAAAAATTCGAACTTTGGCTGAGCACATCGGTATTGACCTGATCGGTTTTATTACGGTAGAACCGCTGGAAGAATGTTTACCCTACTTGTTCAAACGCCATCATGATGGGTTTTCTACCGGATTTGAGGGAGGTAATCCCGAGCAAAGAATTGATTACCACAGAGTTTTTCCAGCAGCGAAAGCCGGGATTGTTATTGGAATTAGTAATTATCAGAGCTTTGAAGTTGTAGTGGATGATCAGGATCGAGGACAGTTGGCATCCGTTACATGGGGCGAAGATTATCATCGAGTCTTAAATCGTAAAATGGATGAGTTGATGCTAGCCATCAATGAGGAAAGACAAAAAATTGACGAGCGACCAATTGGCTATCAGAAATTTGTCGATAATAGTCCGCTGGTTGATCGGGGATCGGCATACCGGGCCGGTTTGGGTTTTTTTGGTAAAAATAATTGCCTGATCAATTACCAATATGGTTCATATTTCTTTATCGGACAAATTTTGGTAGACTGTCATCTTACATTTAAGATGCCTCAGTTGATTGAAAATGATTGTGGAAATTGTCGGCGCTGCCTGGATGCCTGTCCCAACCAGGCCCTGGGTGAAGGCTTCAGCCTCGATCCATCTAAATGCAGTTCATATCTGTCTCAAAAAAAAATCCTGTCCCCGAATGAAGAAAGTCGGATTTTGAGCTATCTTTATGGGTGTGATATCTGTCAGCAGGTGTGCCCATACAATCAGGATCTCAAACCAACCGGGGAAAAGGCCTTCTGGATCGATGAGGATTGTGCTTCGCCAGTACTGGATGAGATATTGGATTTGACTAATAAGGCATTCAAAATCCGGTTTGGAAATACAGCATGTGGATGGCGGGGTAAAAATAATCTAATTCGCAATGCGCAAATAATCAGGAAAAATAAAAAAAGACATGATTAATTGAAGATTAAATGCTATAATTATCAAGTTAATGAACTTTTTATATTTATTTTACTTAAACATGGAGGAAAAATGGTACGAGATCGCTTTGCACCGAGTCCAACAGGAAATGTTCATGTTGGAAGTTTGCGGACAGCACTTTATAACTATTTATATGCAAAAAAAATGGGCGGGGATTTTCTGCTCCGTCTTGAGGATACAGACCAGACGCGTCTAGAACAGGGCGCAGTCGATAATTTACTGGATGCACTGAATAAGACTGGAGTCATTCCAGACGAAGGCTTAATCAAAGCGAACGATCAGGTGATTCAAAAAGGACCGTATGGTCCATATATTCAGTCTGAACGTTTGGATATCTATAAAAAATACATTGATCTACTCCTGGAAAAGGGGCAGGCATATTATTGTTTCTGTAGCAAAGACCGCCTGGATCAAGTCCGAACTGCCCAGAAGGAAAAAGGCGAAACCCCTAAATACGATGGCAGCTGCCGAGAATTGACGAAGGAAGAGATTGCTGCAAAGCTGGAGTCCGGTTTGCCTTTTACCATCCGATTAAAATTTCCGGAAAACCATGTGATCCGATTTGATGATCTGGTACGGGGTGTGATCGAAATGAACACGAATGATCTCGATGATCAGGTCTTGTTAAAAACCGATGGCTACCCGACCTACCACATGGCAGTAGTGGTGGATGATCATTTAATGGGGATCACCCACGTCATCCGTGGGGAGGAGTGGCTGCCATCGACACCAAAACACGCCTATCTTTATGAATGTTTCGGATGGGAGATACCTCAATTTGTGCATTTGCCGAATATATTAAATGATGACCGTAAAAAACTCAGCAAACGCCAGGGTGATGTCTCAGTGGGAGATTTTTTGGCAAAAGGTTATCTACCGGAAGCCCTCGTCAATTTTTTGGCGCTGCTGGGATGGAGCCCGGAAAACGAGCAGGAAATCTTTTCCATGGATGAATTGATTGAGGCGTTTGATCTTTCCCGAATCAATAAATCCGGAGCGGTTTTTGATCGGGCCAAACTCAACTGGATGAACGCTCATTACATCAAAGCATTACCCGGCGAGGAATTGGTAATACACCTGACGCCATTTTTGGTCGATGCCGGGATGATTGCCCAGGAGGAAGTGCCAGCAAAACAGGAATGGTTAGCCAAGATAGCTGAAATTTTAAGAGACCGGATTGAATTCTTTGCCCAGGCACCCCAGGAACTTGAGATTATCTTCAAGAAGGATTTTATTATTTCAGATCAGGAAGCCCTGGATTTATTACATGAAGAGTCATCAAAACGTCTTTATGAGGCCCTCATATCAAAAATCGAAGCCTCGGAAGAATTGGATGTTGCCCGGGGCAAAGCGATCCTGAAAGAAATTCAGAAGGAAGAAAAAATAAAAGGGAAAATGCTTTTTATGCCAAGTCGGATTATGATCACCGGCGAAATGCATGGACCGGATCTGACATTAATTATGGATGTGCTGGGTAAAGACGAGGTTCTAGACCGGATCAGATCAGTCGCATCGATGATGTAAAAAATAATTAGACAAGGAGGAAAATACATGAGTAAGCAAAAATCAAATGCCAAATCAAAAAGCGGAATACTATTACTGTTAATTGCCCTGTTTATTGGATTGGTCGGATATGTGCTGTTTAAAGGAGTTTCAGTGGGTGTTTATGACATTGGGAATGTCAGCAAAAACATTAACTACGGTTTAGATTTAACAGGCGGGGTGAACGTCGTTCTGGAAGCCGAGGCAACCGATGATGAAGCAGTCACGGCTGAGAAAATTGAATCAGCGATTCTGACGATTCGACAGCGAATTGATACCTTGGGTGTTTCGGAACCGACCATCACTAAACAGGGGGATAACCGGATTCGGGTTTCCATTCCTTCGGTAAGTGATCAGGAAGAGGCCCTTGATCTGATCGGAAAAACGGCTCAGTTGGAATTTGTTGGACCTGATGGAACCGTAATCCTGACTGGTAAAGACGTTGTGGATTCGAAGGGCGTTATGCAGAAAGACAATTCCGGTTTGGAAAAAGCGGTCGTCACCTTAAAATTCAGCGATGAGGGTACGAGACTTTTTGCCGATGCGACCAAAAAATATATTGGACAGGCGATTCAGATTAAACTGGATGACGAAATTATCTCCTCGCCAACTGTCAATGTGGCGATTACAACGGGTGAAGCTGTCATTGAAGGGATTGGCGATATCGAAGAAGCCGGTAATTTAGCGTCCCTGATTCGCGGTGGAGCGTTGCCGGTTAAATTGGTACCGATTGAAGTAAGAACCGTGGGCCCAACATTAGGTCAGAATTCATTGGATAAAAGTATCTATGCCGGCATCATCGGGATTGCGCTGGTACTTGTATTTATGCTAATTTTTTACCGGGGATTGGGAATCATTGCCGATTTGGCGTTGATTATCTTCATTATCATATTCATGATCATTTTAACAGCCCTCAATGTCACGCTAACCCTACCGGGGATCGCCGGACTGATTCTGACAATTGGGATGGCTGTTGATGCCAATGTCATTATTTTTGAGCGGATCAAAGAGGAGGCCCGGTTAGGGAAATCGCTTTTGACGGCGATTGATAATGGTTTTTCCAGAGCATTCACCACGATCCTTGATTCTAATGTGACCACCTTGATTGCCGGCTTTGTGCTGTTCTTTTTGGGGAGTGGAAGCGTTCAGGGATTTGCAGTGACCTTGATTTTAGGTATCCTGGTGAGCATGTTCACAGCTGTAGTCATTACCAAGCAACTGATTATTTTACTTGTCAAAACAGAATTGTTTAAGAGTAATGCATTTTACGGAATATAGAGAGGAGACCATAATGAAAAAGAACATCCAAGTCGCAGAAAAAAGCAAAATATGGTTTACTATCTCATTGATTCTTATTGCCATCAGTATCGGTTCCTTATTTATTAATGGGCTCAATTTTGGCATTGACTTTATTGGTGGCACGATTGTGACGATTGAACTGAAGACCCCCTTTGAAACCAGTGACGCTAAGGCGTTGATCGAAGAGTATGATTCCAGTGCTGACGTGACCTATGCCGGGGAAGCTAAAACACAGGTGATTATCTCTACCAAAAAAGATTTAACGACTGAAGACCGACAGGCACTTTTTGCTAAATTTCAGGAAAAATACAATTTAGAAGATACCGATCTGTTGTCGATTGACACGGTTAGCCCGTCAATTGGCGCCGAGATGGCGAACAGTGCGATGCTGGCGGCCGTGGTAGCGGTCTTGCTGATGCTGGTGTATATCACCTTCCGCTTTGAATTCATGTTTGGGTTGGCAGCGGTGATTGCCTTAATCCATGACCTGATTATCGTATTGGGTGTTTATTCGATTTTCCAGATTCAAGTCAACTCACCATTGATTGCAGCAATGTTAACGATATTAGGGTATTCGATCAATGATACGATCGTTGTTTTTGACCGAATCCGGGAAAATCGACCCAAATTTGGTAAGTATGATTTTGCCAGTTTAGTCGATACCAGTGTCTCCCAAACCCTTAGACGAAGTATCAACACCTCCTTTACCACGTTGCTGGCAATCGGCGCCTTATATGCCTTCGGTGTCCCGGCAGTCCAGGATTTTGCACTGCCTTTGATGGTCGGGATTGTCAGCGGTACCTATTCATCGATCTTTGTGGCCAGTGCACTGTGGTGTAAAATTAAAGAATTTCAGGCCAGTAAAAGAGCAGCAGTTAAAAACTAGCGTGATAAAAATGATATAAAAACGAATTAGCGTCAAGGAGGATACTCCCTGACGCTTTCGTTTTAAAATGGCGAATATTAAAGTAGATGCCATTTATTAAAAGACTTGGATCATGAGGTGAAAATGTCAGTTATAACAAAATGGATCTTAAGAAAAAATAAAAACGGCCATTTAAGGACATCTGAATTAGAAGAATTGCAAAATGAGATGATTCAGAAACTTAAATTAGAAAGACGGACGTCTCAAATACTGATCAATCGGGGTATGACCTCAGTTGGACAAACCGAACGCTATCTCAATCCCTCGTTAAATGATCTTCACGATCCGTTTCTTTTTGCGGATATGCATAAAGTTGTCGAGCGGATTGTAAAAGCACAAGTGAATAATGAAAAAATTTGTCTGTATGGTGATTATGACGCTGATGGGACAACTGGTGTTGCGATTCTGTTCAGTTTTCTAAGAAACAACGGCTTTGATGTGTCCTATTTTATTCCCAATCGTCTGATTACCGGCTACGGGCTGCATTTAAATCCCTTGCAGAAACTAATCAAGGACGGAATTGGACTGCTGATTACGGTCGATAATGGGATCTCGGCCAATGAGCAGATTGATTTTTGTAATCAACATAACCTTGATGTGATTGTGACGGATCATCACGAGTGTCATGGCACTTTGCCAGCTGCCTTTGGAATTATTAATCCCAAGATGCCGGGTTCAAACTATCCGTTTAAAGAACTGTGCGGCGCTGGGGTGGCGTTTAAACTGGTGCAAGCGTTAAGTAGTCATTTGAAGGTAACCTTTGACATCCAAAACGCGGTGGAATGTGTGGCTTTGGCGACTGTCGCGGATCTGGTTCCCCTACAGGATGAAAATCGCAGTCTGGTTTCCATCGGGCTTGAGTATCTCAACTCATTCCCGAAGAATCCCGGGATTCGAGCATTGATAGAAGTGAGTGAACTGACACAGTTAAAGGCCTGGCATTTTGGTTTTGTGCTGGGCCCAAAAATTAATGCTGCCGGACGATTAGGCGAGGCTCATCACATTATTGAATTGCTTACCGGAACCGATCCGGGCAAGCTGATGGCGTTGGCGCAATTCTTAAATGATGAAAACCGCAAGCGTCAGGATCTGGAATCAGCCATTCTAACCGAGGCTCTTACTCAGGTCGATGCTCAGAATCTATTTGAGGATGACGTCATTATTGTCGTAGGTGAAAACTGGCACTCCGGGGTGATCGGAATTGTGGCTAGTCGGATCCAGGAGAAATACTACAATCCGGTAATTGTCATTAGTATCGAAGATGAAGTGGGGAAGGCATCCTGCCGAAGTGTTGAGGGGTTTAATATCTTTGAAGCATTACAGTTCTGCGGTGAGTTTTTCTGCAGTTATGGCGGTCATGATCAAGCGGCTGGTTTTAGTATCCGGACTGCGAACATTAAACCGATGATTGAGAGAATTAAGAACTATGCAGAATCGGTGGGGATCAAAAAACATCTGATTAAAAAAATTCCCTATGACGCCATTATTGATGAGCAGGAAATCACCTGGGAACTACTTCGTTCTTGCGCGCATTTTGAGCCCTGTGGTTTGGGGAATCCCAGCGTACAGTTTGTTATTAACAACCCGAGGATTATATCGATGGGAACCATGGGTAAAGAAGATAATCACTTGCGTCTGAGCCTTGAAAATGATATCCGTGGAGTTGGATTTGGATTTGGAAGTTTTTACAAAACACAACCCGAATTGACGGCATCTGGTTTTCGTGGGGTGGAGATATTATGTCGATTGGATGTTAATGAATTTCGGGGAAATAAAACCCTGCAACTGTCAATTAAAGATCTCAGACGGTCTCCAATTTGGAATTCTGAAATCGCGATGTTTCTGGTGAAATCCATGGTCAGATCGGAAAATCCTGGAGCAGAAATCAATCTGGAGGACTATCAGATTAATCCTCGGGAGTTACGTTTGCAACGGGAGGATATTAAACTGGTCTATCTCTTTCTTAAAAAATCAGGTGGCAATGGCGTGGCCATTCAACAAGGAAAAACGCTTACGCTATCTCCGTTTCATTTATTGATGGCATGCGAAATATTAAGAGAAGTCGGGATAATTGCCTATCGACTTAAGGATGGATTGATTTTTTCTAAAATTATAGAAACCCAGGAAAAAAAGGATATTCAAAACACGAAACTAATGATAAAATTAGAAAAAATGATTAGTGATTGATAAGGGAGATTTAAAATGGATCTAAAAGAAAATATTGGTATTTATGAAGATTTTCCAAAAGAAGGCATTAGTTTTAAAGATATTAACAGTCTGATTTTAAACCCGAAGGCTTTTCAGCACGTGATCGACGAAATGACAAAGGTGGCCAAAGCGCTTGATGCGAATATCATCGTGATTCCGGAGGCCCGGGGTTACATCTTTGGTACACCGCTAGCCTATTTGATCGGCGCCGGTCTGGTGCCGGTACGAAAGCCAGGTAAATTACCCGGCGAGGTTACATCAGAAGCTTATGATCTGGAATATGGATCAAATATCGTGGAAATTCAGAAGAATGCAATCAAACCGGGTGATCGGGTGATCATCGTGGATGATTTGTTGGCGACCGGCGGTACGATGATGGCGGCGACCAAACTGATTGAAAATCTCGGCGGTGAAATTTCAGGAATCATCACTCTGATTGAATTGACCGAATTGGGTGGTCGTGAGCTCCTGAAGGATTATTTTGTACACTCGATTGTGACCTACCCCTATTAAAAAATCACTCATTAATTAAAAAGGCAGAAACGAAATGGATAATGACGCAGTAAGAGGAAAAATTGACAATGTAATAGACCTGGTTAAAGCAAACAATCCAGATGCCGATACCGATATGATCGAAAAGGCCTATAACCTGGCCAGGGAAGCTCATAAAGATCAGAAACGTTTATCTGGAGAGGACTACGTAATTCATCCGGTTTCTGTTGCTTACATTTTGGCTGAAATGCAAATGGATACAGAAACGATTGTTGCTGCCATTTTACATGATGTAATTGAAGATACCATCTATTCGTATGACTATATTAAAGAAGAATTTAATCAGAATATCGCTGATCTGGTAGAAGGAGTCACAAAAATCGGGAGGATTGGGTTTCAATCCAAAGAAGAAAGTCAGGCGGAGAACCTTCGCAAAATGATCCTGGCAATGTCCAAGGATATCCGGGTGATCTTAATCAAGCTGGTTGACCGGTTGCACAATATGCGAACGCTGGAATACATGCGCGAAGCAAAGCAGTTTGAAAAAGCCAAGGAAACCCTGGATATTTATGCGCCGCTAGCCAATCGCCTGGGGATTTCTACGATTAAATGGGAACTTGAAGATCTAGCCCTCAAATATCTCGATCCTGAGGGATATTATGATTTGGTCCATAAAATTAAAATAAAAAAAAGTGCTCGGGAAGCCTATATAGCCGATGTGATCGATGTCTTATCGAAAGAAATCGAAAAAGTCGGCACGCATGCCGAGATTTATGGCCGATCGAAACATTTTTATAGTATCTACCGAAAAATGAAGAGCCAGAACCGCAGCTTTGATGAAATTTATGATCTTATTGCTGTTCGGGTTATTGTGGATTCCTTGAAAGATTGTTACGGGGTACTGGGGGTGGTCCATTCACAATGGACGCCGATTCCCGGTCGTTTTAAAGATTATATCGCGATGCCTAAACCCAACCTTTATCAGTCCATTCACACCACTGTGATGGGTCCGAAGGGCGAGCCCTTTGAAATCCAGATTCGTACCAGAGAAATGCATGAAACGGCAGAATATGGGATTGCCGCCCATTGGAAGTACAAAGAAGGGCGGATGGATACGAAGGACAACAAATATGAAGTGCAGATGTCCTGGCTGCGTCAAATGCTTGAACTTCAACGCGACTCGGAAGATGCCGGCGAACTGGTGGAAACCATCAAGGTGGACCTTCTCAATGAAGAGGTATATGTTTTTTCACCAAAAGGTGCGGTCGTGCCGTTACCAGCCGGATCGTGTCCGCTCGATTTTGCCTACCGGATTCATAGTGATATCGGTAATAATTGCGTTGGGGCCCGGGTCAACAATAAAATTGTTCCGCTTAACAGTCCTTTAAAAAGTGGCGACATTGTCGAAGTCATGACTTCCAAGAACTCCAACGGCCCCAGTCGGGATTGGCTGACCTTTGTTAAAAGTCCCCATGCCCGGAACAAAATCAAGCAGTACTTTAAAAAAGAAGAAAAAGACGAGAATATTCAAAAAGGACGAAGCATTCTGGAACGGGAAATCAAACGTGAGGGGTTGCAGCACTCCAATTTACTGAACCTGAACAATCTCGAGTTGCTTGCTGAAAAATGCAGTTATAAAAACCTCAACGATTTTTATGCGGCTATTGGCTATAATGGCATAAAAATTGGGACTGTTTTTCAAAAAATGAAAATGCTGTTTCCGAAGGAGTTTCCTGAAGAAGTAGAAGAAATTGTTCTGAAAAAACCAACCAGAGATTCCAAAAAAACCAGCAGCACCGTAATTGTTGCCGGACATAATGAAATTGATGTTCATTTTGCCAAATGCTGTAATCCGGTGCCCGGGGATAAAATTGTCGGCTACATTACCAAAGGCCGGGGGATCTCGGTCCATCGGGCGGATTGTTCGAATGTCTTGAATCTTACCGATCCAAAGCGGATCGTGGAAGTGGAGTGGAATAAATACAGTACCGGATCATTTACCGCAGAAATTCATATCAAAGCCAAGGAAGCTCCGGGAACAATTATTCAGATTTCGAAAACATTTTTGGATATGGGGATTCCTGTGACAGCGTTGAATGCCAAAAATGAAAGAAACGAATATGATTTTTTTTCGGCTACCCTTGAGGTTAAAAGCCGTCGGGAATTGAATCTACTGATTAAAAATTTAAATAAAATAAAAGAAATTACACATATTTATCGAGTATAAGGAGAAAAGATGCGGGCAGTGATACAGAGGGTATCAGCTTCGGAAGTGCGGATTAATAACGAGTCAGTCGGAAAAATAGGTCATGGACTCAACGTACTTTTGGGAATTAAAGATGATGATACCGAAGCTGATATGGATTATATTATAAATAAACTGGTAAATCTGAGAATATTTGAAGACGAAAATGGAAAAATGAACCGCTCTATTATTGATGTGGATGGTGAACTGCTGCTGGTGTCGCAATTTACCCTCTACGGCGATTGTCGAAAAGGGCGTCGTCCAGGTTTTACCCGAAGCGGGCCGGTGGATGTGGCTGAAAAGAAATACGAGGCTTTTGTGGAGAAAATTAAATGTCAGCCCATCAAAAAAATCGAAACGGGTGTTTTCCAGGCTGAGATGGAAGTTTTAATTATCAACGATGGTCCGGTAACCTTGTTATTAGATAGTGAAAAGAATTTTTAGGTAGATAAGGAATAATATATGGAAGTTATAAAAAAATCTCTGGGACAGATGGGAACGAACTGTTATGTGGTTTGGGATGAAATTACACGTGAAGCAGCGGTCATCGATCCCGGCTTTGAAGACCAGCGAATTTCGGATATTATTGCTGAGAACAAATTAACGGTGAAATACATTCTGCTGACCCATGGTCATTTTGATCATCTCGGCGGAGTCAATCAAATCAAACAATTAACTGGGGCCAAGGTGCTGATTCACGAAAACGATGCAGACTGTCTGCTTGATCCACGACGTAACTTATCGGTGCTGGCCGGACTGTCAATAGTATTGGAGCCGGCTGATGGTTATTTAAAAGAAAATGAAAACATTTGTTTAGGTGCGATTGCGATCCGGGTGATCCATACGCCGGGACACTCAAAGGGGGGGATCTGCCTATTGGCAGAGGACCAGTTATTTGCTGGCGATACGCTTTTTAACACCTCGATCGGTCGGACAGACTTTGCCGATGGGGATTTAAATGAATTACTTAACGGGATCGAATCAAAATTATTTATTCTTAACGATACCACGGCTGTCTATCCAGGTCATGGAGAAAATACCACGATTGGTTATGAAAAAATGAACAATCCTTTTCTGAAAGGACGTTTCTAGGAGAGTGTCAATGAGAGTACTGCGTTTTGATCTGGAACGTCCGGAGTTGGAATATTATTTTCATGAATTATATCAGGCCTTCGATCCCGGGGTGAAGAATACCCTGGCGGGTGAAGCAGATGGTGTGTTAATTCAAAGGAATAAAGGCAATAATGTCACCTTTACCCTGGACTGGAAAGATAGGAAAGTATTAACCAGAGCCTTTCAACTCAATAACAACGAAGAACCTCTTGATAATAGTGTTTACAAGGGGTTTCTTTATGATTTTTTATCCGAATATTTTGATCGGCAGCTGGAATGGGGAACACTGACCGGCATTAAGCCGGTTAAAATGGTACAAAAGTACTTCAAACTGGGCTGGAGTTCCGAGGAAATCAGAACCAGATTCAGAAAATACTATCGGGTCAGCAGTGATCGTACAGATTTATTGATGCAGATTGCAAAGAAGCAGGCTGATTTTATTCCAGACGAATCGGGTTGTCATGCTGGGAAGCTGGTCAGTATCTATGTGGGAATACCGCTTTGTCCCTCGAAGTGTGACTATTGCTCATTTGTGTCCACCATCGTGGATAAAAAAGGTGAAAATCTACAGCAATATTTTGACCATTTACTGTTTGAAATCGCGAAAACTGGAGAAGTATTAAGGACTGGCAATTTTCGAATCGACAGCTTGTATATTGGTGGTGGAACACCCACCGTATTAAGTGCCAGTCAGTTAGACGAGCTGATGAATTCTCTGGCTCAGGCTTTTGATTTATCTCATCTGAGGGAATATACTCTGGAAGCAGGCCGACCGGAAACGATTAACCGGGAAAAACTTGAAGTTGCAAAGGCGCATGGAGTGGAGAGAATTTGCCTGAATCCCCAGTCCATGAACCCACAAACCTTGATTAGTGTCAATCGACCCTGGGAAGCAGGATTGATTGAACAACAGGTGGCACTAATCAAGTCCGTTGGTTTTAAAACCTTGAATATGGATCTGATTGTGGGACTTGGCAATGAGACCCCGGATGATTTCTTAGAATCGCTTGAAGCGGTTATCGCGCTGAATCCTCAAAATATTACCATCCATAATCTATCAATAAAAAAAGGTTCCCGGATCAAAGATCAAAACGGGATCGTTGTTAAAGCGGGATACGGTGAGGACTTTTATCAGACGGTTAAGAGTCGTATGAATCGCGAAGGATTTGACCCCTATTATCTGTATCGACTCAAATATACGCGCGATAACAGCGAAAATATTGGTTATGCCAAGTCAGGACACGAGGGGATTTATAACATTATGATGATGGCAGAATGTCAGTCCACCATTGGCATCGGGGCCGGAGCCACTGGAAACCTCTATGATCCGGAAACAGATAATATTTCAAAAGTTTTTACGGTCAAGGACGTCAAAACCTATATTGAGCGCTTTGAAGAGATTGTGAGTAAAAAAACAAAGGCCTATTATTTTAACATATAGCGAATTAAAGACAGAAATAGCATTTGTTTAATCGGAATGGAAATATTCCGATTTTTTTTGTTGTGGGACGAATTACGGAGCTGTATGGATCAATGTGAATTAGCTCATCTCAATCATGTAAATATTTACATGATTTGTTTGACATTAGCGTAAGATCGTGTTAAGATTTTATCAAATAGACCACTTATACTGTCGGAACTAAAGAAAAACTTAAAGGAGAAATGAAAATGCAACGAAAGTATCCAAATCTATGTAAACCGATCAAAATAGGTAATGTAACCTTCAGAAACCGCATGTTTGGCGCGCCAATGGGTGGCACCGATATTACCGCCGATTGTACTATTGGCCCTAAATCAAAAGCTTTTTACGAACTACGAGCCAAAGGCGGCGCCGCGACGGTTACTGTCAGTGAATGTGTGGTTCATCCTGAAACCGAAGGATCTCATATGTATCACCTTGATTTACAAACGGTTGATTCGCTGGCCAGCTTTACTTACACGGCTGATGCCATCCGCCGTCATGGTGCCATTCCAAGTGTTGAATTATCCCATTCGGGACAGTACGCTGGTACCTATCTGACTGATAAAGATAAAAAAGGTGGATTGGCGCAGTGGGGACCCAGTGAGGGAACCCGACCTGATGGTAAACCTGTTAAAGCCCTAACTCAGGAGCTGATTGATGATATTGTCGCTGCTTATGGACGGGTGGCCGGATTGGCTAAACGGGCTGGATTCGAAATGATTATGGTTCACGGTGGACACGGCTGGTTGCTGAACCAATTTTTATCGCCTTTCTTCAACCACCGTACCGATAAATATGGTGGTCCGCTGGAAAACCGCGCCCGTCTGGCTTTGGAAGTGCTAGACAGTGTCCGCGCTGCTGTTGGTCCTGGTTTCCCGATCGAATTCCGTATGAGTGGATCTGAATTATTTGAAGGTGGTTATACCCTTGAGGATGGGGTGGAAATTGCAAAAATGGTTGAATCGAAAGTCGATTTATTGCATATTACCGCCGGTACTTATCAAACGGGATTTGGATTGACCCATCCATCGATGTTTGAACCGCACGGTCGAAACGTGTATCTGGCTGCTGAAATCAAAAAACATGTTTCAGTACCGGTAGCTACCCTCGGTGGTCTGAATGATCCAGCGATGATGGAAGAAATTATTGCTTCCGGACAAGCTGATATTGTTGAAATGGCCCGAGCACTGCTGGCTGATCCCTTCCTGCCGCGAAAAGTCATGAGCAATCAGGATGCGGATATTATCAAGTGTCTCCGTTGTTTTACCTGTATGGCAGAACGGGCGGTCACATCAACTCGACGCTGTACGGTTAATCCTTTAATTGGCCGGGAAATGGATGGGACTGAAATTATTCCCACTGCCAATCCGGTAAAAGTAATGGTAGCCGGTGGTGGACCAGCCGGTCTGGAAGCAGCGCTCACCGCAGCAAAACGTGGACATCACGTTATTCTTTGCGAAAAGGGTGACGCCTTAGGTGGAATCCTTAAAGGTGAACAGGCAATCCCATTTAAATATGAAATGTATGAGCTAGGGGTTACACTTGAAAAACTGGCTAGAGACGCTGGCGTTGAGATTCGCTTAAATACCCCGGTAACAAAAGAGTATGTTGATCAAGAAAATGTTGATGCTCTGATTGTTGCAGTTGGCTCGGAACCGATCATTCCCGCAATTCCCGGACTGGATGGTGATAATGTGATTGTTGTCAACGACTACTATAAGAAAAAAGATCAGGTCGGGGAGTCCGTGGTTGTTTTAGGCGGTGGTTTAGCCGGCTGTGAAGCAGCGATCCATTTTGCCCGGGAAGGGAAAAATGTACACTTGGTGGAAATGCGGGCAGAATTGGCACCGGATGCGAATCTGCGCCATCGCCCGCTGATGATGAACGAAATCGAAAAATGCGGTATTACTGTTCATACTGAATTAAAAGGATTGCAAATCGTCGATCAGGGGATAATCTGCGAAGATGCAGATGGTAAGGAAGTGCTAGTACCAGGAACCACTGTGATTTGTGCTTTGGGACAGAAGCCACGTCGTAATATTGCTGAAAAATTGGTAGATTGCGCTCCATATGTTATCGAAATTGGGGATTGTGTCAAAGCATCCACCATTACTACTGCAATGTATCAGGGCTACCACGCTGCATTGGATATCTAATTCAGAAACAAATTAAATAAGTCTTCAAACAATTTAAAATGTGCTAAATAAAAGAAAATCAATAAATATAAAATGTTCGTATTTACAAAAAACCGCTTTCAGGCGGTTTTTTGCATTTAAATGGTGCATATACTGATGATGATTAGACTACTGAATGTAAGTGGAAATAGATAAAAATAATGAACAGTTCGAAATATTAACTTCCAAATCTTTTTTTTGTTTAAAATCAACAAATCGGTGTATAAATGAAAGGGAAAGAGCTCTGATTGATTTTTCTGTGGTTCCACACAAACAGGTAAAGATAAATTGTGTTTATTTTTTATCAATAAGGGCGAAAAGATTCATTTTGTGGTAGACAAAAAGAAAGTTTCAGAAAAATCGAAGTACGTGAGGTGACGAATGTGACAAGAAATTTCGAAAACGAACCGATGATGGAAGTCTACATCTTTGAAACGACCCAAAATATTGAGCAGCTAGAGCAAGTTATTATTTGCAGTGAGAAAAACGGTGGGTTTACACCGGATGATGTCAGTGAGATCTTTCGGTTTATGCACACCATCAAAGGTTCCTCGGCGATGATGTTGTTTGACAACATCGAAAAGGTGGCCCATGCGATGGAGGATATTTTTTATTTTATCCGGGAACAAAAGCCTGAGGGTCTGGACTTTTCAGCGGTCTCCGATCTGGTTTTGGGTTGTGTCGACTTTATTAAAGCTGAGATCGACAAAATCACCAATCGGGAGGATGCGAACGGGGATCCGGCTTTTCTGATTGAATCCCTGAAAATGTATCTCGATCAGCTACGACAGATCTTTGGAGAAGAGGATGCGCAAAACCGCGGTCAGCCTAAAAAACAGCAGTATTATATCCCCCAGGAAAAAAAATCGGGCCTGCCGGCTGAAGTTGTCCAGGCAAAGGGAGAGCCGGGGACAGGATCGGAAGCTTCCTGCTATCAGGTGATCATCCAATATGAAGACGATTGTACAATGGAAAATATCCGGGCCTACACCCTGGTGTTTGGGTTGGCCGAACTGGTCGAGGAGCTTTACTATCTGCCGGAAGATATAGCCGAAAACTCTGAAACCGCAGCCTATATCCGGGAAAACGGTTTTGAAATCTATTTTAAAACTGAGTTGCCCTATGATGAAATCAAGGCTCATTTTGAAAATATTATTTACGTGGAACAGCTGCTGTTCCGGGAAATAGAGGATCAGCGCCTGGATCCTTTCCGAAACAGAGTGTTGGTTGAAACACCGCCGGAAAGTTTTGTATTGCCGGAAAAAGAACTGGTTAAGCCGCCAGTTGCCACTGCGAGTTGTCCTGAGGATAATCAGAAAGGCAATACTGGCGCCACCCAGAAGATGATCAGTGTCAATGTTGACAAGCTCGATAATCTGATGAATTTGGTCGGCGAGCTGATGATCACCGAATCGATGGTGACCCAATGTCCCGAGGTGGAAGCCATTGAGTCAGAAAACTTTCACAAAGCCTCGATTGAGCTCCATAAGATCACTGCTGAGCTTCAGGATATGGTGATGTCGATTCGGATGGTGCCGCTGTCGACCACCTTTGTAAAAATGAACCGGATTGTCCGGGACATGTGCAAAAAGCTGAACCGTGAAGTGGTTCTGGATCTTTATGGTGAAGAAACCGAAGTTGATAAAAATATCATCGAACACATCTCAGATCCGCTGATGCATATTATCCGGAATGCCATTGATCATGGTATCGAGAGTGAGGAGGAACGGCTGGCCAAGGGTAAGGGAAAAGTCGGTCGCATTATTCTGGAGGCCAAAAACGTCGGCAGCGATGTGCTGATTGTGGTCAAGGATGATGGTCGCGGGCTGGATAAGCAACGGATCCTCGAAAAAGCCCGACAGAATGATCTGCTGACCAAACCGGAGGAAGAAATGAGCGACCGGGAAATCTTTAAACTGATCCTGTTGCCGGGTTTCTCCACCAAGGACAGCATCACCGAATATTCCGGCCGGGGCGTGGGCATGGATGTGGTCACTAAAAACCTCGATGAGGTCGGGGGTACGGTGTTGGTTGACAGCGAGGTGGATCGCGGCACAACCATTACCTTAAAGATCCCACTGACTTTGGCTATCGTCGAGGGGATGAATATCCGGGTCGGGAAATCCCGTTATACCATACCGATTACGACCATTTCCGAATCGTTCAGACCGGCACTAAGTGACTGCATGATGGATCCGGATAACAACGAGATGGTTATGATCCGCGGGCAATGCTATCCGATCCTACGGCTGCATCAGCACTATCAGATCAAAAATGCCGAAACTGATCTGACCCGTGGCATTCTGATTATGGTGGAACAGGATGACAAGGTGATCTGCGTCTTTGCCGATGAGTTGTTAGGGCAGCAGCAGGTGGTGGTTAAAGCCTTGCCCAATTATGTCAATTCAATGAAAAAAATCCTCGGTTTAGCCGGTTGTACCCTGCTTCCGGATGGCAGCATCAGTCTGATTATGGATATCAGTGGGCTCACCGGTTTGCGGGTACAGTAAGCGATAGATAGGAGTTGTAAGATGGACAAAGATCGAGTCGAAGAAATTGATCAGGACGATGATCAGGAAGGGATGTATCTCACCTTCGAGTTGGCCAATGAGTATTATGGGCTGTGGATCGGCTATGTCACTGAGATTATTGGGATCCTGCCATTTACCGAAGTGCCCGAGCTGCCGGCATATGTCCGAGGGATCTTCAACCTGCGGGGGCGGATTATTCCGTTGATGGATATGCGGCTCCGGTTTCAGAAAAAATTTGTGGATTACGATGAACGATCCTGTGTGATTGTCATCGATGTAGCCGAAAATACCGTGGGACTGATCGTCGACAGCGTTTCTGAAGTGATTACCTTTTCGGAAGCGGATATCATCGAACAGCCGATGCTCAGCTCCGGGGTTTCCAACCAGTTTATCAAAAGCATCGGTAAGATTGGAAATGATGTTAAACTGCTGCTGGACTGCGACAAGCTATTATCCAATCAGGAAATTGAAGTTTTAATAAATCAGAAAGATGAGAGGTTAAGAGATGAAATGGTTTTATAATCTGAAAATTGGAACAAAGTTGATTCTCGGTTTTGTTGTCGTCGCCTTGATTGCTGGTGGGATTGGACTAATGGGAGTGATCAATATTCAGACAGTCGATCGGCAGGACACCTATCTTTATCAAAAAATGACCGTTCCGCTGGGGGAACTGATCTTTATCACCGATGCCTATAAGGGTATTACCAACGATGTCGACGCGATTATTCTGTCCGGTAATGCTGACGAAATCTCGCGGCTGGAAGCCAGTATCCAGGAACATAACACGAACTTTGACACCAAAATGCAGAGCTTTAAGACAACCCTGATCTCCGAGGAAGGCCAAAAACTGGTAGAAAGTGCCACGGCTCAAAAGGATAAGATCATCCAGTCCGCCACCACAATCATTAACCTGGTCCGGCAGGGGAAACAGGCGGAAGCCAGTAACCTGATGAAAAACGGCGACTATGCCGGTGCCGTAGCGCAGATGGAAAGCGATATTGCCCGGATGATCGAAATCAAACTCCAGGTGGCTGAAGAGACTGCTGCCGGCAACTCTGCCATCGCCAGTTCATCGACCTTTATGACCATCATTCTGATTGTGGTCGGGATGATTCTGTCGATCCTGTTGGGGATCTTTATTGCCTCAACCATTAAAAAACCAATTCATCAGATGGTCGATGCTTCCAAAAGGATGGCTGACGGTGATCTCGATGTGACAATTGCTATCCATACTAAAGACGAAATGGGTGAACTGGCTGATGCTTTTAACCGGATGGCCGCCAATATCAATGAGGTCATGGTCAATATCAACGAAGCCACTGAACAGGTGGCCTCGGGTTCCCGCCAGGTTTCCGATTCCAGCATTTCGCTGTCCCAGGGTGCCACCGAGCAGGCCTCTTCAATTGAAGAATTGACGGCCTCGATCGAAGAAATCGCTTCGCAGACCCGACTCAATGCCGAACATGCCGAGCAGGCCAATCAACTGGCTGAGAATACCAAGGAGAATGCCAATCAGGGCAACAGCCGGATGCAACAGATGCTCGGTTCCATGGAAGATATCAGTGAATCCTCCAATAATATTTCCAAGATCATCAAGGTGATTGATGAAATTGCCTTCCAGACCAACATTCTAGCGCTGAATGCAGCGGTGGAAGCCGCCAAGGCCGGACAGAACGGCAAAGGCTTTGCCGTCGTCGCCGTGGAAGTACGAAACCTGGCCGCCCGGTCAGCTAGTGCCGCCAAAGAAACCACCGCATTGATTGAAGGTTCGATCAAAAAGGTTGAAGGTGGGACCAAAATTGCCAATGAAACCGCCGCCGCCCTGGTTCAGATTGTTGACTCCATCGAAAAGGTCTATGGACTGATCAGCAATATTTCTGTGGCCTCAAATGAACAGGCAATTGGTGTCGATCAGATCAATCAGGGGATTACCCAGATTGCCAATGTGGTTCAGGCCACTTCGGCAACTTCACAGGAAACCGCCGCTGCCAGCGAAGAACTGGCTAGCCAGGCTGAAATGCTAAAAGAACAGGTGGCCCGTTTCAAGTTAAAACGAGGCGGTTTTATCGGGGCTGAAAGCTATGATAACATGAATCCGGAAATGATCCGGATGTTTGAAAACATGAAAGCGCAGAACCGTCAGGCGGTGAAAAAACGTGGGAGTCAGGGTAGTCAAGCACCAGCAGCCCAAACCATTCTCCTCAGTGATGATGAGTTTGGCAAGTATTGAAATAGTCGGCCGCAAACTTTGTAATGGTCGCAAAATCGATCAACCAGGAGACTCCCGATGGATGAAATGAGACAGCATATCAAAAATAAGGATAAAGCGTGGTTGGTTTCAGCTCTGAACAGTGCCGGTGACGCTATTATGACCTGTGCAGTAGATGAACGGCTGGACTTTGCCAATGTCGAAGCGTTAAAAATTCTGGGTCTGAAGTTATCAGATATACTCGGCAAGCCTTTTTTGGATGTCTTTAAACTATACCGCGATGGTCACGAAGAGCCGATAGAATTCAGGAATTTGGTGAAAAATGCTGAACTGACAGATACTTTTGGCTTACCCGGACGCTCCTATTATTTAAAACCCGATGGCAGAAAATGCTATTTATCGGCTCATTTGTCCCCGCTCTTATCAGAGAGCGGGGAATATCTGGGTAAGGTGATGGTGTTTCGGGATATTTCCAAAATTATTGAAGCGGAAAAAACCATTAAAAAAGAGCGGAATAATCTAAAAATGATGTTCGATCTGCTGCCAACCAGCATGCTGGTCATCGATGATGATCTGATCGTCAGCCGGGCCAACCGGGCGTTTTTGAAAACATTTAATCTGGCTGAGGATCGGGTAATCGGCAAGATTTTTGGTGATGCGCTGGGTTGTGTTTTTAGTGAGAATGGTGGCTGTGGTTACTCCCTGAATTGTGTTTTTTGCCATTTTAGAAAGATTATCGTCGAGGTTTTACAAAGTAAAAAGCTGCTCCGGGATAAATCGGTCAAGGTTAATTTTATCCATGGAAAAACCGAAGAAGCCCGCTATTTAAACGTCAGTGTCCTGCCGATTAATGCCAACAAACACCCGGAATACATCATTACCATGGAAGATATCACTGAACAGGTCTATTACGAAAAAGGGCTGGAAGAAGCCCGGGAATCCAGCCTTTCGATTTTAGACAGCCTGCCGGTGATGATTTATCGTATCGATCACGATCATCGCTGTGATTTTATCAATCAGACTTTTAAAGCCTATATGAATATCTCCCGGGAATGCTTCCTGGAAGACTTGAGCGGTCACATGAAAAAAGCTGATCATCTGCGTTTTATAGAAACCCTGAAGAATTCTCTCAAAGATCAGGCCAATCTTAATATGGAGTTGGAGCTCTTGGCCCCTAATAACACCTATCGAACCTTCCGGGCGATGGGACGGCCTTTTTATGATAAGCATCATCAGTATGCCGGAATGATCGGCTTATTTCAGGATATTCATGATGAGCGGTTTGCGGAAGAACTTTTTATAAAAAGTCAGAAGAAATACTTTTCACTGTTTAAATATATGGACAGCAGCATCTCCTATTTCAAGGCCCTCTATGGTGAGGATCATCAACTGGCGGATGCGGAACTGGTGGAGATGAACCTGGCCACCGAAAAACTGTTCGGGGTCAAGCGGGATGAGGTTATTGGTCATAAATTATCTGAGATGGGATTTTTGGAAACAGAAGAAAGCCGGGGGCTTTATAATCGTTTTCAGGAAGTTCTGGACTATGGCGAAAATATTCACCTGGAAGAATATTATATGATCCGGCTCAAAAAATGGGTGGAAGGCTCAGTTTACAGTCCAGAAGCGGGGTACATCGCGGTGTTGGCAACGGATATCGATGTGAAGAAAAAGACCGAAATCAAGTTAAAAGAAGCCATTGAGCGGTCAGAAGAAGCTAATCGGGCTAAAAGCGAATTTCTCGCCAATATGAGTCACGAAATTCGCACACCGCTAAATGGGATTGTCGGCATGATTGATCTCACAGCCCTGGAACCACTTTCTGAGGAACAGAAAGATAATCTGCGGACGGCCAAGGGCTGTGTTGCCTCATTGATTGGGATCATCAATGACATCCTCGATTTTGCCAAAATTGAAGCCGGTAAATTGATGATCAACCCGATGAGTTTTAACCTTATCGAGCTGATCGAATCGACGGTTAAAACCCATAAAAAACATGCTCTGGAAAAATGTCTGGACATGCGGGTCAGTTATGGACCGATGACTTCCAGTTATGTCATCGGCGACAGCATGCGGATTAAACAGATTATCAATAATCTGGTCAGTAATGCGATTAAATTTACCAATGAAGGGTTTGTTGAGATTTCAGTTAGGCAAGAGCCGGTGGCCGGCAAAACCGATGAAATCATTCAGAAAATTTCCATTAAGGATACCGGAATTGGCATCGATACCAAGGACTATGCGATGCTGTTTAAAAGTTTTACCCAGATTGATGGTTCCTATACCCGGGAATACGGCGGGACGGGACTGGGACTGGTGATCACCAAACAACTCCTGGAGATGATGGGCGGCGGTGTGACTTTCAGCAGTCGACTTGGAGCGGGCAGTACCTTTTCTATTTTTCTGCCAATGGTGATTACCCAGAAACCCGGAGAGACGGCTCGCGATACGGGCGGTGAAGGGCGCTTTTCTGGTAGCCGGGTGCTATTGGTTGAAGATGACCGGGTCAATCAGATTGTGATTTGTAAAATGCTTGAAAGTTTTGGAGTTATCGTTGATGTGGCCGGAAACGGGATGGAAGGGGTAATTGCGGCCTCAAAAAAAATATACGACCTGATTCTGATGGATGTTCAGATGCCGGTGATGGATGGTATTGACGCCACCCGGATGATCCGAGGCGAAGAGCAAAAGGTAGCCCCTTATTTTATGTTGCCCAAACTCGAAAACGCCAGGAATATCAAAACTCCGATTATTGCGTTGACGGCTTTTGCACTGAAAGGCGATGAAGCAATCTTTAAAGCCAGTGGTATGGATGGTTATTTATCTAAGCCCCTGGACCGGCAGCAGATGCAGCTGTTTTTAAAAAAATACCTGAAGAATCGGGAAAACATTACAATTTCAGCAGTTCAGGAGCAGAGCAATCCACTTAATCACAGTGAAAATGATGCGGCTGAAATCGTGACCGCCGGAGCTTTAACCCTGAACGAAAAAGAAAAAACTGAAGCAGGTGAAAAAATTGAAAGTCTGGAGCGACTGTTGGATCAGGAAAACCTCATGTTGATGGAAGTCATTGCCCATCAGCTGAAGGGGATATTTGAAAAAATGAATGCTGAGGAATTGAAAAATCTGGTTTTTAAAATGGAGCTGGCCATTCGAAAAGAACGTTTGCCAGAGATTCGAACCTATCTGGAACAAATCAAAAAAATCTGGTTACTGGTCAGTGATTCAAAGCAGCAGGAGTATTGAAATGAAACGAATATTAATCGTAGAAGATGACATGGTCAGTCGCAAATTTTTATCCAAGTTTTTGAGCCGATATGGTGATTGTGACTTGGTCGTGGATGGTTTGGAGGCCATTGATGCTTATCTGCTGGCCTTGCAAGATGGTTTGCCTTATGACCTGATCTGTCTGGATGTGATGATGCCGAAAATTGATGGCATCCGGGTGTTAAAAACGATCCGGGATCTGGAACGGCAAAACGGCATCGTCGAGAATGATGCCTGCAAAATTGTAATGACCACTGTTCTCGGGGAAACCCAAGTTGTTCAGTCGGCCTTTGAATATGGCTGCAATGCCTATGCTTCAAAGCCTCTTGATATGACAAAATTGACAACGGTGTTGCAGAAAATCGGATTAGTCGAGGCGTCGATCTGAAACGGCTGGATTTGGTACGCCAAAGCGGCAATGGGAGACAAAAAACCGCAATCTCAAAATGAGACTGCGGTTCAGTTTTTTAAAGGGTATTTGCATAGGTGCCAATTTTTTTATCGATGTTTGAAATATGCTTGGTCAGCCAATCGATGATCATCTGATTGGCACTGATAATCAGGGTGATGTTTCCACCGGATTGTTGATATTCTTTTTTAAGTTTTGCCAATTCCTCAATAAACCCTTGATGCAGCCGCTTTTGTTCTTCAATTTCAGGGTATTTGATTTTTTCCATATATGCTTCTTCATCTCTGAAATGCTGCTTGGTATAATCATCAAGAAAATCAAACATTTGTTCAATAATCTCTTTGGATTTTCCGGCTTTTCCAGCTTCAAAAAGCTGATCTGCTTTTTGAAACCAAATCTTATGTTGGGAATCAATGTTTTCCACGCCGACTGATAAAGCTGGTGTCCATACAATTGCCATATTCGCTCTCCGTTCTAAATTAGATTTATTCTATTATAGACTTTCTTGAAGCCGATGACAAGTGAATTATTAAAACAACTTGAATAACGAGCCAATAACCATCAAATTGAGTATTTACTTTAGCCGCTGACTGGGTTAAACTAATCTAAGGTTTCACAGTGGTACGGCCATTAGCGGCGACGGATACGCACTGATAACAGGATTGAGGAAGTGGATAAATGATTCAAATCACCGAAAAAGAATTTGCCATGTTAACAGAATACATTCATAGCGAATATGGCATTGAGTTAAAAAAAGAAAAACAGCTTCTGCTCATGGGCCGACTGCATAAGTTGTTGGTGGAACTCGATTTTGAAAGCTTTACCGACTACTATCATTATTTAATTTCAGATAAAACCGGGGAAGCCAGTTCAGTACTGATTGATAAGGTTTCCACTAACCATACTTTTTTTATGCGAGAGCCAGAGCATTTTGATTTTTTCAAAAATACCGTCCTGCCCTATCTCAAGAAAAAAAAGGAAACCGAAAATAACCGTGATATTCGCTTGTGGTGTGCAGCCAGCTCCACCGGCGAGGAGCCCTACACATTGGCCATGATCATGGCTGAGTTTTTCGGAACGGATTGTAATAAATGGGATAAAAAGCTCTTGGCGACGGATATTTCAAATAAGGTTCTGGATGCCGCCCGAATGGGGATTTATGACAAGGACCGGATTCAGGCTCTGCCGCCAAACTGGAAACTGCGGTATTTTCAGAATGTCAACAGCAATCAGATGATGGTAGTTGAAGCGATAAAAAAAGAAGTGATTTTTCGTCGTTTTAACCTGATGACCCCGACCTTTGTTTTTAAGAAAAAATTTGATGTTATTTTCTGCCGCAATGTGATGATTTATTTTGATCAAGCCACTAAGGATCGACTGGTAACGAAAATGTATAATCACATGGAACCGGGCGGATATTTGTTTATTGGTCATGCAGAATCCCTTAATTTAAAGGAGACAAACTATAAATTTATTATGCCAGCCGTCTATCAAAAACCATTTTAGGGATATTATTAGAAATTTTTTTAATCAAAGGACCTAAAGTTAAGGAGGAATCGACTATGAAACAATCATTTAAAGCAGCTGAAGGTGTTCAAATTCGAAAAAAATATCGGATTGCTGCGGTTCTTTTATCAACAGAAGGAGCGCAGGAATGGCCGCTTTATTTCACTATTGTCCGGAAGATGCGGCCCAAAAAGAAAACTGTGCAGGAGCTGACGCAGGAGGCCCTTCTAAAAGAATATGCTCCTGCCGGGATCTTGGTCGATCATCGGGGCAATATTCGCTATGTCCATGGCCAAACAGGTTTCTGTTTAAAGCCTTCTCAGGCCTATGCTGGCGTCAGTAATATCCTCAAAATAGTTCAAAAAAAACTACGAAGGGATTTAAATGCTACTCTGTATCAGGCAGTAACCAATCGTTCAGTGGCTAATTCACCGCTTATTTCAATCACATACCATGACGAAACACTGGAAATTAGGATCCGTGTAATTCCACTACTGAAAACAGCCGATCTGAGACAGGATGATGATTTCTATCTGATCATTTTTGAACAGCTGTCACAGCAGCATCAAGCAGTGCAAATGGGTCCAAGCATTGAAGATCCATTAGCTGTTGCTTCTGTAAAGCAGGAGCTAAATCAAATTCATGACGAAATTTTATCAAAAAGAGACGAAATGTCCGACGTGGACACCCAGCTGGAGAATAGCCGACAGGAACTAGATCAATCCAGAAAAAAGCTCCATTCGGTAAAAGCCAATATTTCTGACTCCGAAACTGAATTACAAACCCTGATTCAAAAAATCCAGGAATCACGTGAGGATTTGGAGGTTCTCGGTAATGAACTGGCTGCCGTCAAAAACGAAATTGAAATCAACCAACCAGTTGAAAAAAACATCTCTGCGGAACGACTGCCTATTCAGGAAGAACTGGATGCGGTCAAAAACGATTTATTTATGGTTAATCAGATGCTTGATGAGAAAAAAAATATCATGGAAAATATTATTACCGAAGAGCTGTCACCAGTCTACGAACCGACTCGTTTTGACCATGAAAAAATCACATTTGAACAGGAAATTGAGCCCACGTCAGACTCGTCTAATTTATCAGAAACTGCTGATGTTGTAAATAAAAATGTTGACACGGAAAATTCATCTTACCGATTTATGCCAGATTTATTTGCGATGAATAATGCAACTCCAGAATTTCATAACGAAGAGGAGTGTTTATTTTCAGATACGGAATCTAAACTTATTTCGCCCGAAGCACTGAGTCCAAACTCGCACAGTGAAGCCTCTCCGGTCGCAGCCTTGACTGAAAGAACAGAGCTGGTTTTTGAAGATCCTGGAGCATTCCAGGCGGCGGCAAACCATGGATACCGTCATGACAGCGAGATAAAATCAGTTTTGATCCCGGAGGGGGTGGAGATCATTAAACGTAGCATGTTTTACAAGTGTTCCAAATTGGAGACGGTCACTTTTCCCAGCACTCTGAAGGTTATTGAGGATTTTGTTTTCTATGGATGCGATGCATTAAAAAATATTAATCTCGATCACTGTACGGTTTTGGAAGTAATTGGCACCTCAGCATTTGAAGGATGTTGTTCACTAACTCAACTAGTTATTCCCGATGCCGTAATTGAAATTGAAGAAGCGGCATTTCTCGGGTGCCAGAGCCTTAATTCAATTACTTTTTTGGAAAACAGTCAACTGGAAACTTTAGGAAGCCATGCATTTAAAGACTGTGCCAAGATTAATCAAATGATCCTGCCAGATCTGATAAAACACATCGGTATCAGTTGCTTTTATGGTTGTCATAACCTGACAGAGATTCATTTACCCGATAAATTAGAAACAGTTGGAGAGTACGCCTTTTTTGGTTGTACGACACTGAAAAAAATCGGATTTTCGAATAAAAAAATACTTAAACAACCGGGCTTTTTAGTTGGATTTCCTGAAGGAGTCATGCTTTAGTTCGTAGAATAACTCGTTGTTATGACCATTTTTTGACAAATGTAAAAAAAAGACGCATCACTACAATCAATTTTCGCATAAATTATTCGGTATGCAAAAATTACAGGCGAAAAAAGTAGAATCTTAGCGATGGAAATGTTACAATGTATAAATATTCTCATATTATTCAGGAATATTTTTTAATTCTAAGGTTTAAATTTTGGGGAGGTTGAGGCTGAGTGAGTAAAAATAGGAGTGTCGTTAATATTGCGACCATCAATGAAGATAACCGAAAAAAATTAGAAGAACAGTCATTTGAAGAAGCCGTACTCGCTTTAACTGAAAAGTTGGAGTTGGCTAATAGTTTATTGAAGACCATGTTAGAAACAACCCATGAGTTTCTTGTTTTTGGTCTAGATCGCGACTACCGATACCTGAGTTTCAATAATCGCCATGCAGAAATGGCAAAAGATCAATGGGGCGCCCAGATTAGCATTGGAACTCGAATTTTGGATATTATTAACAACACATCTGAACGTGAAAATTTGAGGGGATTTTTTGATCGGGTGCTGGCCGGTGAGCAGTTTTCTTCGATAGAAGAATATGAAGGAGATAGTGGCAATGTTATAGTGGGGAAAAACCATTGGGCACCGATCAAAAAGAATAATGGCGAAATAATCGGTATTCTCTGTTTTATGCAGGATGTCACCGAAAACAGGAATTATATCAAAGAGATGCTTAAAGAAAAAAACAGTCTGAATCAGAATTTGGAATCATTTTCTTTTTATGATCAACTGACTGGGGTTTATAATCGTAAATTCTTTGAAAAAGAATTAGCACGAATGGATGAAGAGCAATACTATCCGTTATCAATTATTTTTATGAATATCAACGGCATGTCAAAGGTTAATATTGAATACGGCCATGCGGTGGGAGATATCTTAATGAGAAAAGCCGTTCAAGTACTAAAATATGGGGTTCGTGGAGATGATATTTTAGCTCGTTACGAAAATGACGAATTTGTTTTGCTGATGCCAAGAACTGAAGG
The DNA here is from genome assembly GCA_964510565.1 of uncultured Lachnospiraceae bacterium. Classification (GTDB taxonomy): domain Bacteria; phylum Bacillota; class Clostridia; order Eubacteriales; family Eubacteriaceae; genus Acetobacterium. Next base: position 130,740 of record CAZEBY010000001.1, read on the forward strand.
GGCTAAAGTAGAGCGAGCTTTAGAACGGTTTAAAAGGAACCTTGACGAAATAAAAGTTCAAAGCATTAAATTATCAGTCTCCTTTGGATTCTATACTAAGTATGATGAAACGGAAAATACCGAGAGTGTTATTAAAATGGCACAAAGACAATTAGAACGACAAAAAGAAATTGATTACATTTAATCATGCAAGGAAAGAGTTATTCGGGAAGATTTAACCGGGTTTTATAAAAGCGTACTTAGCATTGGGCTGATGTACGCTTTTTTATTTCTAATAACAAAAAATGATTAAAGAGTATGAATATCGATATTTGATATTGATTTTTACATCTTTGAGTTAAAATAATAGCAACTCTCAAAAAATGTAATAATAAGCGGGAATAAAACATGATGTGGTATACTAATAAGAGCTATGATAAACAGCTAAATGATGAGAGGCGGAGGAAAAAATGAACCAGGAAATCGGTAGTGTACTCAAAGAGATGATTAAAGAAAAGAATATGACAAATTTTTCGCTCGCTAAAGAAGTAGGCGTTGACCGATCTACCTTACAGCATTTTTTGTCAGGTAAACGCAGACTGAATCTGGAAGATCTACAGAAGATTATGGTCGCTTTAAATTTAAGCAAAGATAAAAAAAAGCAGTTATACTCCCTTTATGAAAATGATTATGACGATCGGGAAGTGATCAATAATAGTCAGGATATTTTTAGCCTCTATGATGAGATCTGTACTCAGACCAATCAAGGAAAAAAATGGATTGAAACTGAAGAATATCAGGTAAAAAACCAGCTCATTTCAGAAAAAACACGGATCATCAAAGGTAAGGTTAGAATTCAGGGGATTATCCGGAGCTGCTTTATGGAAGAAATGAGTCGCTTCGAAAATGCTTGTGTGATCATGTCAATCAATTTCAAACACCATTTCCTCTACGAATTGATCATGAGAATCAGCTTTCAAAATTATCACTGCGGAAAAATTCAAAATATTATCCCTCTAGTGAATAAAAAAAAGCTGGGTAATAATCTTGATATCCTGAAAACGGTTCTTTTACTAAAAAGCCTTAATAACATTGACTATGAACCCTATTATTTTTACTCAGGAACTAAAATATACGACGACATCAGTATCATTGTTCCCAATTATTTTATCACTTCTAAACAGGTTATCACCATTGATCGGGATTTTGAGAGTGCCATTATTTATGAAGATCCCGAAATACTCGACTATTATTTGAAAAAATCCCAAGCAATTATCAGTAAATGTATCCCTTTTGTGGAAAAAGAAACGTTGGAATCGGCTGATTACCCATTGTCTTCTTTTGAAAAAATTTGCAAAAACAACGTAATAGAGAAATATATTGCCTTTGACCAGCTTGAACTTCTTTTGAATCAAAAAGAAAATTCTATAAAAAAGAATACCGCCGCTGATTCGTCCCAAACGACGGAAAAAGATAGTGTCTGCATTTCAACATTATCAGTATTACGAGATGGACTAGTTGCTGGCGCTAAAAATCTATGTATTCGTTATCTCGTCAATGCCGAGAGTGTTGAATTTATTCTGAATGATGAAATGAAACAGTCGATGGAAAAACTCACAATCAATGAAATTGGTATTGTGATTGTCTTCAGAGAGTTTTTTAACTATCTGCCACACAGCGTACATATCTGTTCACCGGAAGAAATAAAAAGCGGCTTGCGTTATATCCAAAGCGCGATTGACTGAATACAATCGTATTTTAAAATACAATTTATCAACAATTAGCAGATGCTGCAAACGCTGAATAAAAAAAGTCGTGTCCGATGGAATTCGGATCGATTTCGTAGACAATATATATGTTTTTTATGGCAGTTTAAGTTGATTGCGACTAGCCAAATACAAACAAGAATTATATTCAGAATAAACAGAATTTTAGTTTAAAAATGTTGTAATTTCGTTACAAATTAGACATAAAATCTTTGACAATCCCATTAAACACTGATATAATTTTAGAAAGGAACTGAATGATCGATTGAATCGTTTAAAATTTTAAATATAATTTTGTTACAAATACATTCAAAGCAAGGAAATATTTCGATATATTATTTGAAAGGAGAAAAAGGGATGTCAGAGCAGAAATATGAGTGTGAAAATGTGAAAAGAGAGGAATTTGACTATCCGCACTACAAAATCAATGATCAGTTTATTGAACAGACTGCGGGCGGTAATGAGGAATTGAGAACGACTTGTTTCAAAAAATCAAAACCGATAAGAAAATCCTTACGATGGTTAACAGAGAGAACGTTATTAAAGCAGTTTACTCCTGCGGCAGCGGTTGTTGATGAACTGGGACAGATTCAATTTATCCATGGACAAACAGGTATGTTTTTAGAGCCTGTGCAAGGATATTATGGAATTAACAATGTATTAAAAATGACTCGACCTGGAATTAGACTGGAATTGACGCGTGCTTTGAAGGAAGCAGTAGCTGAACAAAAAATTGTCTATACACCAGGTTTGAGCGTCCAAACCTTTGGCGGACATTTTCTTGTTAATTTGACGGTAGGACCGTTGGAGAATTATTCTAAGAAACCTTCGTTGTACATTATCATTTTTGAGAATGGAATAAATAGCTGCTCACAAAATAGTGCCAATTGTAATGAAAGATATCCAATAAACTTAGATGAAAAGACAAGAATGCAAGTTAATAAAGATGAGTATAAAGATATTTTGAAGTTGGAAAGAACGATAAGTTTAAAAGCGAAGGAATTATCCGAGATCGAAAACGAAATACAACTTAATAACGAAATATTTGAAATGTCCAAGAGTGAATTACAAATACTCAATGAAGTTTTGGAGAAGGCAAAAAACGATATCGAGTTGAATGAGAAACTTTTCGAAATCTCGACAGAGAATTTAAAGACTATTAATGAGAAATTGGTTTCGGATCGAAATGAATGGCAAAATGACCAAATACTTCTGGAAAAAACTAAGGAAGAATTACATGTAGTTCAAGAAGCATTACTTCAAAATAAAGCAAAATTCGAAAAAAACGACTATCTGCTGACAGAAGCAAGTGAAGAATTGCATCGAATCGAAGAAAAGTTGGCACTAGGTAAATATGAACTGGAAGACAAAGAAAACCTTTTAATGGTAACCACTGAAAAATTGCATAAGGTCAATGAAAAGTTAGCACATGCTAAAAATGAATTGGAGGAAAAATACAACCATCTTAAAGTAGTTTCTGAAGAGTTGTATAGTGTTCAGGAAAAACTCCAGATCGATAAATACGAATTGGAGCACAACGATCATCTCTTAGAAGTTACGAATAAAGAAATTCAAAACCTCAATGAAAAACTAGCAATCGGTAATAGTGAATTAAAAAATAATGATCACCAATTAATAAGGGGAAAAGAAGAACTTGCGCTAATCAACGATAAGTTGATAACATTAAAAAATCAATTAGAGAACCATGGACAAAATTTAGAAGCTGCAAAAGATGAGTTTGCGGGTGTCAATGAAAAGGTTGCTCTAAGTAGAAATGAATTACGAATCAACGATAATCTATTGGAAATTTTAAAAAATGAAATCGAAACTGTTAAAACAGAATTAGCGAATGTTAGAGTTGAATTAGAGAAGGAAAATGATTTGCCGGAACTTCTGAAACAAAAGCTCGAATCAATAAAAAGCGAATTAGATGTGCTCAAACAAGAGCTAAAAGATACAAATAACGAATTATTAAATGCAAATGACGAGTTAAAAAGAACGAATCAGGAAGTTGAGAATGCAAAGTTATTATTGAGTTCATTAAATAAAGATATGTCTGTTGCTCCGCTACGAACAAGAGAGGATAATTTAAATGACAAGGTTTATTCTCTTTTTGATGATGAGGATACCATAAGAGACAATTCGCCAAATTTATTTATTGATGACGAAATAGCGATTGAAAAAGTACACTCGCTTTTTAAAGATTCAGTCCAAAGTATTGAAAATAACGAAAACAACAACGCGAAAGATGAACTAGAATTGACAAAAATGCAAAATGACAATAATTCGATAAAACTTCCCGGCATTAATACAATGCAATTTCAATTTAGAGATAAGTATGAAAATCAAGAAGAAATTACAAATCAAACGGCTTTGAAAAGCAATAGTATTGAATTAGAAGCATTGCATGCAGTAGATGAAAATAATAAATATAAGTTTGTAACTGCGCAAGAAACCATCAATACAGATGACTTGCTAAATGCTGAACAGGAACAATTTAAATACAGGTTGTTGAATAATGACGATCGAAGCAATGCAACTGTTGACGCTATTTCAGAAATTGATCAAGAAATCAGTAGTGACTGGAAAACGATGACTTTGCAAGAATGGTTTTTAATGCTTGCAAAAATTGAAGAAGATGGTGCTGAGTTATATGAAAAATTCTCTGAGCATACAACTGGTAAGCTCAAATCAGTTATTTTTGGGTTTGCTCAGGAAGAATTAAAACACAAAAAACTTATGATTGATCTTTCGAGTGACAATAAATTTATGGATACTCAAATAAACACTACTGTAGCGGTGCTTTCGCAGCAGCAAGCAGACTATGTTGCTGAAAACAGAACAAATATCAACTTTACATCTGCAAAAGATTTTATGCAATTTGCGTTACAGTTAGAAAAAAATTACATCGAAGTATATAAAAGACAGTTAGAAATTTTTGAAGTTGATTCGAAAGACTACAAAAGATTTAAAAATGTGATTGAGGAATCAAGAAAACATATGGTTTTTATTGTTAATATCCTTAACGATTTGAAGCAATCTGAATATTCAGAGCAGATTATGACAATGCGTAAAGTCGGAGTTCAGGATTAAGAAGGATTTGAATTGATTTTCCTGGCGGAAAGAGTGTTATTTTAGAGATGTTATTGCGAATTGGAGTTGCAATTCGCAATTTTATCCCTAAATGGAAAGTGTGATGCCATTGATTGATACACATATACATATGCTTCCTGGAGTAGACGACGGTGCCAGGGATCTGGATATGGCTATACAAATGTTGTATGCAGCGAAAAATGAAGGCGTGAATGCAATGATTTTGACCCCTCATTTCAACAGTCCATTTTATTACAATCAGAATGTCAAAGAGAACTATGAAATCTTAAAAGAGTATATTTCGTCTCATGAAATTGACTTCAGCTTATATCTTGGTAATGAGATTTATTTAAGTGAGGAAGATTTTGAGGCAATAATAACCGGACAGGTTAACACAATGGCGCTGAGTCGTTATCTGCTTCTTGAATTACCATTCCATCAATTCTATCCATTTCATGAAATGATGATGCATGATCTCCAGGAAAAAGGATTTAGAATTATTCTAGCTCATGTTGAAAGGTATCAGGTTTTTGAAAATAAACCTCAAATGCTCCAGGAGTTTGTGAATAATGGGATTTATTGCCAGATTTCCTCGAATTATATCATGAATAAAAAAACGAGAAAAAGAGCATTGAAATTGATAAAAAATGGTTTGATCCATCTCGTTGCATCAGATGGACATAACTTAGACAAGCGACCACCAGCTATGAAAATGGCATATGACATCATTTATAAAGCATTCAATCGTGAGTGGGCACAGTTGCTTTTTGTTGAAAATCCTGAATTATTGATTATGGATTCAGTCCTCAGAGATCCTCCTACCGACTTATTAAAAAAATTATTTGTATTTTAAATCAAAATATGAATACGAATGCTTCCTCGGTCATTCATGTATACAGAGAGGAATACGATGCAAAAAAAAACTAGTAGACAAATAATTTTGGTAATAGCAGATGTGTTTTTAGTAAATATTGCATATCTTTTAGCGCTTTTTTTACACTATGAGGGTCACATACCTGATGAAGTTCAATCGATCTATTTAAATTGCATGTTAATTTTGACAATTGGGAAGATTCTCATTTACCAATATTTTCAATTGTACAACAGTTTGTGGTCCTATGCATCTGTCGATGAATTCATTAAAATTCTTATAGCTTGCTTTGCAGGAACTATTTTGGGAACAATCTATTTATTTTTAATGGGTGAACGGGTATTCTTTGGTATTTACTTGACTGCAATGCTTTTGGAAATTGCATTTGTGGGCGGAACGCGTTTCAGCTATCGGGTTATTCGAAGTTTCAAGAACAGAAATATTTTTAGCAGAATTGATCATGAAAAGAAAATACTGATTATCGGGAGTGGTGCAACAGCTACCCTCATTGCTACTGAGATCAGAAATCATACATTGAATTACGGGCAAGTAATCGGTTTTGTTGATGACGATGAAAGTAAATTATATAAAACGATATCTGGTGTTACAGTATTGGGTAGTTATCATGATATTTACGGTATTGTACATAAATACAAAGTGAATGAAATTATTATTGCTGTGCCAACTGCAGGCCCCTATACATTGAAAATGATTATCGAAGAATGCAAGCGCACGTCAGCAAAAGTAAGGATTATGCCAGGTATTCGTGAAGTGATTGATGGACATGTCTCGCTTAATAAGATTAGAGGTGTGGAGATTGAAGACTTGTTAGGACGAGAATCAGTGAATCTACATACTTCAGAAATAATCAGTTATATTGAACATAAAACAGTTCTCATCACCGGAGGTGGTGGTTCGATTGGATCGGAATTATGCAGACAAATTGCGAAATTTAATCCAGAAAAGCTAATTATACTAGATAATTATGAGAATAATGCCTATGAAATTCAAAACGAATTGATCAAAGAATATGGTGATAAGTTAAATCTTGACATTATTATTGCGTCAGTAAGAGATCGCTGTAATATGTTTTCAATTATCGGCAGTAATAGACCGGATGTGATCTTCCATGCAGCAGCTCATAAACATGTTCCGCTCATGGAACATTCTCCACGCGAAGCGATAAAGAATAATGTATTTGGCACCAAAAATGTGGCCGAAGCGGCCCATGAATATGGAGTGGAACGTTTTGTCTTAATCTCAACGGATAAGGCAGTAAATCCTACCAATATCATGGGGGCCAGTAAACGCATTTGCGAAATGATAATTCAGGGGTTGGCGAAACAAAGTAGCACTAAGTTTACAGCGGTAAGATTTGGAAATGTCCTCGATAGTAACGGCTCGGTTGTGCCTCTTTTTAAAAAACAAATCAGAGAAGGAGGCCCGATAACAGTTACGCATAAGGATATTATTCGTTATTTTATGACCATTCCCGAAGCTGCCCAACTTGTCATTCAATCTGGTGCAATTGCAAAAGGTGGCGAAATATTTGTTCTTGATATGGGGGAACCTATAAGAATTTATGATCTGGCAGTTGACTTAATCAGACTCTCGGGACTAAAATTAGACGAAGATATTAAAATTGAGATTACTGGTTTAAGACCAGGAGAAAAGCTTTATGAAGAAATGCTTATGAATGAAGAGGGATTATCTGACACCACCTGTGAGAAGATTCATATTGGTAAACCTATGGAAATTGATTATATTAAGCTCTCAGAGTCTTTGGATGAGTTGTTGCAGCACATAAATTCGCAAAATAGCAATGAACTCATCGATTTAGTGAAAAAGATTGTACCAACATTTCGAAGTAGTGATGAAGTGAATTTACCAAAAATCATATCATCATAGAAATTGGATGTATTTGCGAAAGAAAAGAGCGTTTGTTATGAAAAACACAAAAAAAGTGATACTGTCAGTTGGTTTTATTCTTTTATTCATAGGTGTGTTTACATATGTTTTTTTTGATAGTAATGCAATGTGGGATAATAAAACAGATAGTTCAAGTAATGAAGCCAACAGCACTTTTAATCAAGAAACTAGTTCGTCGATCGAGGATGTACTAAACGAGAATAATGAAGAGTTGATAAAGCTGAATGATACACGAAAAGCTGTTATATTTGCTGTTTATGGAATTGATGATCATACAACAGAAGATGGTCGAAGTGACATAATTATGGTGATCAAGTATGACCCAACCATAAAAAAAATGATAATTGTTTCGTTACCAAGAGATCTAAGAGTTGATGTTCCCGGATATGGCATGACAAAAATCAATCATGCGTATGCATATGAAGGGGAGCAGTTAATTAACCAAGTTGTTGAAGATCTGTTGGGAATAAAACTAGACTTTACGGTAAAACTGAATTTTGATACGTTTGCTAAGCTCATTGATGATATTGGTGGGATCGAAGTCAACGCAAAGAAACAATTTTTTGATGCAGATGGCACTCTGATCGTTGATCAGGGAAAGCAGACTCTCAATGGTAAAGATGCACTTTTCTACGTGCGGTTCAGAAGTGACAGTGATGTCGATTTTGGACGCATTGGCAGACAACAGGAGGTCGTGATTTCTTTGATGGAATACTTGAAATCTCTTAGTATAAAAGAAAAGATAAAACTAGTCTCAACTTATTATAATCAGGGAATTAAGACCGAGGCTAATCTGACTAAAATAACAGATTATATTAAGATGGGTAGTGCGGATAAGGACATTATTTATGAGAATTATCGACTACAGACCTATTCAGAGGTAATTGATGGATTATGGTACGAGTTATATCGACAAGAAGATTTGGATATGATCAGGAACTTATTTGATAAGAAGGAAGAAATGAATCTAGAGAATTGGAAATAAATTAACTATAAAAAATAAGGAGCAAATCATGGCAACGACAAATGCAGTTGATTTAAAAGAGCTGTTCAGGATTGTTTTGAAAAAATGGTGGCTGATCCTCTTATGTACGATCATCGGTTTTGGGTCAGCTTATTATATCACATCAAAATTTATTACACCTATTTATGAAGCTAAAACAGTTTTATACATCGGTCAAGAACAATCAGAACTGGGAAATATCGGGATTTCAGTAGGTCAGCTGGAAGCAGACAGTCAGTTAATTATCGACTATAAACAAATTGCTTTAACTCGATTAGTAATTGATGCGGTTAGTAGAAACACTGGTTTAAGTGTTTCAGATAGCGAAACTTTAAAAACAGATACCAGTATTGGTGGTAATTCAGTAGAGGATCCGATGACGATGTCATATAAGGATTTTCGTAACAGTACTATTATTGAAACAATAGAAAACTCACGACTTTTTACAGTTGGATTTATAAATCCAGATCCGGAAATTGCAAAAAAAGTGTCAGATGAATTGTCAAAACAATTGACAATTGCTGTATCTCAAATTGTCGGCGTTCAAAATATCCGTATATTAGATCAATCAATCATGCCTTTAAAACCCATTGCCCCAAGCAAATTTTCAAATTCAATCATTGGCGGTATCTTAGGTTTTCTTTTTTCAACATTTATTATAATCATACTGTTCTTGATTAATGATACTGTAAAAGATGAAGATGAAATTATAAGTTTGATTGGTGTCTCTGTTTTAGGAAGTATTCCAGAATTCAAAGGGGAGAAAAGATAAATGAACGTATCAAGTTTAATAACATTAACTAATCCCTCTTCGCATATAACTGAAAGCTACAAACTGTTAAGAACAAATCTAAATTTTGCGAATTTTCAGAACAAATATCAGGTTATTATATTTACTAGTGGCAACAAAGAAGAAGGAAAAACAATAACTGTTTGTAATTTAGCAATTACATTAGCCCAATCTGGAAAAAAGGTACTTTTAATCGATGCAGATTTGAGACTATCACGAGTAAGTAAGATTTTTGATATAGATGAAAACAAACCAGGTTTATCAGATATGTTGGTAGAAGGATTAACACTTGATTCAGTATTAAATAAAGTAAATAACCTTGAAAAATTTGATATTCTGACAGCAGGAAGTCGACAGGTTTCGCCAACAGAACTATTAAATTCTGATGCTTTCGAAAAAATGATTTTATCATGCAGGAAAGAATATGACACGATTTTGATTGATACACCACCGGTATTAAGTTTTGCTGATGCAAATATTGTATCAAAAGTAGCAGACGGTATGATACTTGTTGTTGCAGCGCATCAAACAAAAAAATCGATGATCGTGGAAGCAAAAAAAAATATTGATAAAGTAGGTGGGGTACTATTAGGTGTTGTATTAACAAAAGTCAAAAATAAAAAGACTGCTCACTATTATGGTTACCAGGAAGATAAATCAAGATTCAAAAACGAAAAAAAAGTGAAAAAAGAGAAAAAAATCAAAAAAGCATAAGTTTAATTTTTGAATGGTTCTATGCCAGGATTTAGGACAAATTTACGATATTATTGAAGCTCTTCTGCAAAAAAGTGCTTATAAAAAACAACTCGATGTATGCTTAAAATGTTAAATAGCGGAGAACCTGGGTTTCTACAGCAGTTTAACGTTGTTGTGATACGATTCTGGCAAGAACCCATTATTATTGAGATCAAATTTATTAAAAACTTTAAAACGAAACTTGCGTATAGATGGACGCTATTCAATTGCGGATTGTAGTATAGCCAAGACATAAAGAGTTACGCTCAACAATATCTTTTAACTGAGAAAGTTAAGGTAAGCAAATAAAAACAACATAACAATCCTCTTGATTATTGTATTAGAATGTG
>CAZEBY010000001.1:141355-149913 GCA_964510565.1 uncultured Lachnospiraceae bacterium
AACAATCCTCTTGATTATTGTATTAGAATGTGGTAATGTGTAGTCAACGAGCAATTAGAAACTAAATAAAGGAGAAATAAACCTCATTTATTCCGGAAAGCAGCTTTTGCGGTTGTGTTGACACGAAAATTACTTGATTTGAATGACAATTATACAGTTTAGGAAGATGGACCAGACTGAAAAATATGATATTGAGTATTTCGAGAAACAGGAAAAATTAGGCGAATATTTTTTATGCTTGACATATTAGAAAAATCTAATATAATAATGTTAGGCTGATTTTTGATGATAACATTAAGGAGAGTTTTTCATGGAAATGGATTTGAAAGATCATGAGGATACAGCAGAAATTCTGAAAGCGCTCGGACACCCGGTGCGACTTTGTATCACCAAAGGGTTAATTGCAAAAGGACGATGTAACGTTTCCTATATGGAAGAATGCTTAGAGGTATCGCAATCCGGTGTTTCCCAGCATTTGTCCAAACTGAAGAATGCTGGAATCGTTAAAGGATTCCGGACCGGCAATGAAATCTATTATGAAGTAATCAGTAAACCGGCCCAAAATATAATTAAAGCATTATATGGAGAGGATAACTTATGAAAAAGATACTAATTGTTGGAGGCGTTGCCGGTGGTGCGACTGCTGCAGCCCGCTTACGTCGTTTGAGCGAAGAAGATGAGATTATCCTGTTTGAGCGGGATGAGTACATCTCTTTTGCCAATTGTGGTTTGCCCTATTACATCGGTAATGTGATTAAGGATCGCCAAAAGCTATTGGTACAAACCGTTGAAGGAATGTCGAAACGTTTCAACCTGGATATCCGAAATTTCAGCGAGGTCATCAGCATCGATCAAACCGCAAAAACTGTGGAAGTAAAAAATCACCAGACAAACGAAGTTTATACCGAAAGCTTTGATAAGCTTATATTATCACCGGGTGCCAAGCCGATAGCACCTCCGATTCCCGGCCTGGCAGAAGCCCAAAATGTCTTAACCCTGAGAAACATCCCTGATACTGATAAAATTAAGTCCATCGTTGACAAAGGCAAGGTTGGACGAGCGGTCGTCATTGGCGGCGGATTTATCGGCGTTGAAATGGCTGAAAACCTTCAAGAGCTGGGAATCAATGTAACTCTGGTAGAAAAAATGAATCAGGTTTTGAAACCTCTCGATTTTGAAATGGCTCAGCTGGTTCATCAGGAAATAAACGCTAATTGCGTTAATCTGATTCTGGAAGATGGCGTGGATCATTTCCAAAAACAGGGAACTGAAGTGGTGTTGGAGAGTGGCATGGTTTTACAGGCCGATCTGGTGATTTTAGCCATCGGTGTTGTTCCAGAAAACGGACTGGGCAAAAATGCCAACCTCAAATGCGGTCCCCGGGGTCATATTGTCACGACTACCAACTACGAAGTTGTTGATGCTGAAACCGGGGTGGTCAATCCTGATGTGTTTGCCATAGGTGACGCCATTGAAGTTCAGGATTTTGTTACCAAAAACCAAACCGCTATTCCTTTAGCCTGGCCGGCAAACCGCCAGGGTCGTGTGGTAGCTGATTATCTCAACGGCATCGAAACGCAGAATGTGGGCATTCAAGGAACAGCAGTCGCTAAGGTTTTCAGCAAAACTATTGCGTCAACCGGAAACAACGCTGCCCAGCTGGATATGAAGAAAATCGATTATCAGGTTGTGATCGCACATCGGGCCAACCATGCTGGCTACTATCCCAATTCCACCAATATTGCGTTGAAACTCCTTTATGACCCTCAAAGCCTTAAAATCCTTGGAGCCCAGGCTGTCGGGCAGGACGGAACTGAAAAACGGATCGATGTCATTGCCACCGCGATGAAAACCGGTGCTACCGTGCTGGATCTTCAGGATTTTGAATTGTGCTATGCGCCGCCCTTTTCATCAGCCAAAGATCCGGTCAATGTCGTGGGTTATATTGCCAGCAACATCGAAGCTGGAGTTTATAAAACCGTTGAATGGTTCGAAATTGACGAGATTATCAAAAACGGCGGCTTTCTTTTGGATGTCAGGACTCCAATTGAATTCAGTGCCGGCGCCATCAAGGGGGCTGTCAACATTGAACTGGATACCTTAAGAGATCGGATCGATGAGATTACCATTGCCAAGGACACTCCGATTTATGTGAGCTGTCAAGTCGGCCAGCGGGCTTATCTGGGTATTCGAATTCTTAAAGGTCATGGTTTCACTAATGTCTATAATTTGTCTGGCGGCTACAGCACCTATAAAACGGCCCACTATCAGCTGGCCCAGCCGGACTTCACAGTTGGTGAATGTATTCCCAAGAACGACGAAACCAATGATGGCGATGTCGATCAGGGGGGAGACGGAAGCCAGGTGATCAAAAAGAAGGTTGATGTCACGGGGCTTCAATGTCCTGGTCCGCTGATGGCTACTTATGAGGCAATTCAAAGCGTCAACGCTGGTGAGCTGGTTCAAATCATTGCTACCGATTTTGGCTTTGTCAGTGATATTAAAAGTTGGTGCGAAACGAATGGCCATACCCTAGTATCTCAGGAAACCGAGGGTAAAAGCTTTATCAGTGTAATTCGAAAAGGTGAAGCCGGCGAAACCTGTAGTTTGATCCCCGCCGTCTCAACGCAGAAGAATGCCACTCTGGTGGTCTTCAGCGGCGAACTTGACAAGGTTTTGGCTTCGATGATCATTGCCCAGGGCGCGGCTGCTCAGGGAAAAAATGTCACTCTGTTTTTCACTTTCTGGGGACTCAATGCACTGAGAAGGCGAGATGGCAAAGGTCACAATAAAACCTTTATCGAAAAAATGTTTGGCGCCATGATGCCAAAAGGTGCTGCCAGACTACCGCTTTCGATGATGAATATGTTGGGGGCGGGTCCGGCGATGATCAAGGGCATTATGAAAAAGAAACATGTCGATGACCTCGACACGATGATCAAAAAAGCCCAAAATGCCGGTGTTCGTTTTATTGCCTGCACCATGAGTATGGAGCTGATGGGGATCAAGGAAGAAGAATTGATCGACGGCATTGAATTTGCCGGTGTCGGAACCTATATCGCCAGTAATGAGAATGCCGGAACTACCTTATTTGTTTAAAAAGTATTTGTATTCATTGTGATCGCGTTAGCGATATAAATAAAATACAGGCTGTTGCAGAATAGAAATTTCTGAAACAGCCTTTTTACATAGCTTAACCTATCCTTTATTCAATGACCTTCATCACGGATAAACCGTGCTTTCATTTGTAAAGAACATGAATTTATGATAAAATGCAGGTGGAAGGAAGTGAGTAAAATGCCAAAGTATTGTCCACGATGTACTTACATTTTGAGTATTGACGATACAAAATGCAGTTTTTGCGGCATGGTTTTAACAACAGGAATCGTTGTTGATCAGAAAATCGCTGATGAATTCCTTGAAGAGGAAATGATGGAAAATGGAAGTTTTTCACGGGAATTTCTGGATGGTGGTCGGGAAATGACGCCGGCTAAAGAAATGCAACAGCTACAAACTGATGATGTCGCTTTGATCGATGAGTTGATTGCTGACGAAATTGTCGGTGACAAACTATTCAGCTTTGAAACAGAAAAAGGTTTTGAAATTGAAAGTTTGTCAAGAGGCTTACTGGATCAGGGTCGGGAAATGACACCGGCAAAGGAAACCCGAATTCTGACCGAAAATGATGAACTTTTTGCAGAAGAAATGATTGGAGATGAAATCACAGCAGATGGATTTATAGCGATGAAGAATCGACCCAATCTGCCAAAATCAATGAGACTGTGATTGATGAGAGTTGGCTAAATGATGAAATATCTAAAAAAACACAGTAAAAATGAGTTTAGTGCCCGATAACCACTTATCCGATTTAATCGATTGCCTGATGGTATTGATGTTATATGGATAAGGGTTGATCGGGCACTTTGCATTAAAAATCACAAAAGAAGTTTGACAGATTTAGATAATCGTACTATAATTAAATCAGAAATTATTAGTTAGGAGTTATTCTTAATCATGAAAAGTAAAGAAATACAAATGTATACGGAAATGATCCGTGGAGCTGATCTTAAGGCTACACCACAGCGTATCAGTGTCTTAAAAGTATTGTCAGGAATGACATCACATCCGAGTGCCGATATGCTGATGGAAGCTCTTGAAAATCAGGGATATGTGATGTCAGTTGGCACGATTTATAATATTCTGGAAACCTTCTCTGAAAAAGGTCTGATTTTAAAATTGAAGGACAATCAGGAAGTGATGCGCTTTGATGCGAATACGCAGTTTCATGTGCATATCTACAATAAGGATAATAATGGCATTTGTGATTATTTTGATCCAGAATTGGAAGTTCTACTTGCTGATTATTTCAAAAATAAACTCCCTGAAGATATTTCTCTAAATCGTATGGAAGTGTCTCTTTTCGCATGATCTCAATTAAGGAATATACTCTTAAGCTCCCATTGTAAATTGCATAGTTATTTAACATCTAAAAAGTCTGATGCTCAGGTATCAGGCTTTTATTTTTTTGTAATAAAAATTATATACAAAAAAATAAATACTTGTCTAGAATCATTCTTGACAAGTATTTATTTTAGCGCTATAATCGAGACATGATTTTAATAGGATTGATTCTTTATAAGAAACCAGTTAATATAAAATCATAACCAAAATTATATTAACAAATTACTGGAGGGTATTATATGAATTCAAATTTTAGTTGTAAAACTTGTGCAAGTGCGGATCAAAAGTTGGAAACCTTTATTTCCAATCTCAGTGTGGAGACATCCCATCACCGGATGGAAAGCCAGAGTGTCAAATGTGGTTTTGGTCTGCAGGGAATCTGTTGTCGTCTCTGTTCCAATGGACCCTGTCGCATTACGCCGGACAGTCCTAAAGGTGTTTGTGGTGCCACTGCCGATACCATGGTCGCCAGAAATTTCCTGAGAGCTGTTTCTGCAGGTTCCGGCTGTTATATTCATATTGTTGAAAATACCGCTCTGATGCTAAAAAAGACCGCTGCCAGCAAAGGCGTTTTAAAAGGCAAGTTGGCGCTGGCAAAACTGGCTGAGATCTTTGAAATCGATGAAGCTGATGAGCATATCTGTGCTGAAAAAATTGCCGATCTGGTCCTGGCAGATTTATATAAACCGGACTATATTAAAATGGAACTGGTCGAAAAAATGGCATATAAACCGCGTTTCGATCGTTGGAAAGAACTGGGCATCCTACCAGGCGGGGCAAAATCGGAAGTATTTGCCGGGGTTGTCAAAACTTCTACCAATCTTAATTCAGATCCCGTTGATATGTATCTGAACTGTTTAAAACTGGGGATTTCCACCGGGCTTTATGGTCTGACCCTGACGAATCTCTTAAATGACGTGATGTTGGGGGAACCATCGATCAGGCTGGCACCGGTCGGTTTACGGGTCATTGATACCAACTACATCAATATCATGATCACCGGCCATCAGCATTCATTGTTTAGTTATCTCCAGGAACAGCTGATTCAGGAGGATGTCATTGCCAAAGCCAAAGCAGTGGGGGCCAAAGGATTCAAACTGGTCGGCTGTACCTGTGTCGGTCAGGATCTGCAGTTACGGGGAGAACATTATCAGGAAGTCTTCAATGGACATGCCGGCAACAACTTTACCAGTGAAGCGATCCTGGCTACCGGTGCCATCGATGCGGTTTTATCGGAATTCAACTGTACCTTACCGGGGATCGAACCGATCTGTGATGAATTAAAAATCAAACAAATCTGTCTGGATGACGTGGCAAAAAAAGCCAATGCGGAAATGAAACCTTTTGTTTTTGAAAAAAAGGAAAGCCAGGCTAACGAAATTATCGATGCGGTGATTGCTGCTTATCAGGCGCGACGGGGAGAGATTGCCCTGAATCTGGATGCCAATCATGGTAATGACGATACCTTGACCGGGGTTAGTGAAGGATCGCTCAAATCATTCCTGGGTGGCAACTGGAAACCATTGATTGACCTGATTGTCAAAGGTGAAATCAAAGGCATTGCCGGCGTTGTCGGATGTTCTAGTTTAACCGCTGGTGGTCACGATGTGCTGACGGTTAATCTGGTCAAAGAATTAATCGCTAAAGATATTCTGGTTTTATCAGCGGGATGTTCTTCTGGTGGTCTGGAAAATGTTGGTTTGATGTCACCTTCCGCTGCATCTTTAGCCGGACCAAAACTGCGGGCAGTCTGTGAAAGTCTGGGAATTCCACCGGTCTTAAACTTTGGCCCCTGTCTGGCGATTGGACGACTTGAACTGGTCGCCACTGAACTGGCCGAAGCCATCGGCGTTGATCTGCCGCAATTACCGCTGGTTTTATCGGCTCCGCAATGGCTCGAAGAACAAGCTCTGGCCGATGGTGCCTTTGGTTTAGCGCTGGGTCTGCCGCTGCATTTGGGCTTGCCACCGTTTGTGACGGGGAGCCCGGTAGCCGTACAGGTATTCACTCAGGATATGTTAAGCCTCACTGGAGGACAATTGATTATTGATGACAATGCCGAATCAGCAGCCCAAACCTTGGATGCCATCATCGAAAAGAAACGTCAGGAATTAAACATCTAAGGAGGTGTAATCATGAAACGAATCATCATTGATCGTGAAAAATGCGATGGCTGTCTGAATTGCAACATTGCCTGTATCAGTGCCCATCAAGAAGGAAGTAATTTTTACACCGTAGATATGCAAAGTCCTGATTCGGAAACCCGGAACTTTATCAAATTTGATGCCCAAAAAGGATATTTGCCAATTTTCTGCCGTCATTGCGACGAACCGGAATGTGTGTTGTCCTGCATGAGTGGGGCCCTTGAAAAAGATCCAAAGACCGGCCATGTACAGTATGATGAAAATAAATGTGCCGCCTGCTATATGTGTGTGATGAACTGCCCCTATGGGGTTTTAAAACCGGATAAAAAAACCCGGACCAAGGTCATTAAATGTGATTTCTGCGATGATAAACCGGATGGACCCAGCTGCGTCAAAGCCTGTCCTAAGCAAGCCATCGCTGTGAAAGAGGTAAACCTATGAAAATCGTAATCATCGGAGCCAGCGCCGCTGGCATCAGCGCGGCCAAAACCATTAAAGCCTCAGACCCCGAAACGGAAGTGGTGATTATTTCTAAAGAAGACAGTGTTCATTCCCGTTGTATGCTCCATAAGTTTTTGGGACATGAGCGGGATGCCAAAGGGATCAGTTTTATTACCGATGATTTCTTTGAGTTAAATGGGATAACCTGGCTAAATAACACCACGGTGATTGGTCTCGATCCTGAGCAGAAGACAGTCAAAACCCATGACAATCAAACGATCAGCTATGACAAATTACTGATTGCCACCGGAGCATCCTATTTTATTCCGCCGATCCCGGGACTGCGGGAATCCAAAAATGTCTACGGGTTCCGGGACTTAAAAGATGCAAAACTTTTGGATCGGGAATGTCAAACAGCTAAAAATGCGGTGGTGATCGGTGCCGGTCTGGTCGGGATGGATGCCGCTGTGGCCTTATTGGAACGGGGATTAAACGTCACCGTCATTGAAATGACTAAAGATGTAATGAGTTTACAGCTTGATCATCAAGCCGCGCAGGCCTATCAGCAGCTGTTTGAAGAAGCTGGGGCTGAGTTTATCCTGGAAGATAAGGTTGTTTCGGTAGATGTCAATGATGTCGGTCGTGGTACAACCATCCATTTGGCCAGCGGAAACGCTGTTTCGACCGATGTTATCGTGATTGCAGCTGGAGTGCGCCCCGCCTTTAACTTTACAGAGGGATCAGGGATAAATACGAACCAGGCGATTCTCGTAGGGGACGATCTTAAAACTAATTTAGAAGATATTTATGCCGCCGGCGATGTAACCGGCATCGCCGGAATCTGGCCGAACGCCATGAAACAGGGCCGCATTGCGGCGATCAACATGCTCGGTGAAAAACTCTTATATGAAGACCGCTATGCCCTGAAAAATACGGTTAATTTCTATGGGTTGACCACGCTGTCGCTGGGGAATATCAATCCCGAACCCGAAGAAAACTGTGAGATTCTAATCCGCGAAGACCGTAATAATTATCAGAAAGTGGTCCTTAAAAATGGGATTGTTCAGGGTGTTATCATTCAGGGGAATATTGGCGGAACGGGCTTCTGGCAATATCTGATTAAGAATAAAATTGATGTTGCCAGCAAAAACAAAGATGTTTTCAGTTTAAGCTTTGCCGATTTTTACGATCTCGATCAACAAACCGGTGAATACAAATACGCTGTTTAAAGAAATTTTTCTAAATGCTTAAGACTGGGATCGCCTCTTTTCATTTCATATCATTTGGTGTATACTACATTGAAATGAAAATTCTCAGAAATTTTGGAGGAAATAATGTCAGAAACAGCAAATCCAATTGTAAAAATTGAAATGGAAAATGGCCAAACCATGGAAGTGGAACTTTATCCGGAAGTGGCTCCGATTACCGTCGAAAACTTTTTAACCTTGGTCAAGGAAGGGTTCTATAACGGATTAATCTTTCATCGGGTGATTCCCGGTTTTATGATTCAGG
>CAZEBY010000002.1:0-94035 GCA_964510565.1 uncultured Lachnospiraceae bacterium
GCTTGACCATTTCCGCTGCCCGGGTGACGGCTTTTTTGCCCGGACATCCGCCACAGGTATTAAAACCGATGATTTCGATTTCTCCTTCAGCTTCTGCAAAGGCGCCCTTTTTTTCCCGGATCACTTTAAAATCGGTCGTTCCCGGACACATATCTTCAGTCTGCTGGCAGCGAATTATTCCAACTTTCATACTTATCCTCCCTGTTTTCCCGGATGATTATCTTTTCTCTAACCACATTATCGCATTGTGGTATAATGACTACAATAAAAAATCCGAAAATTATTATTCACCCCAAAATAAGGAGCGCCCGATGAAACCACCGATCACCATCATCCCCGGCACCAGCCAGAGTCATCACTTCGATCAAAGTTTAACCCCAATGTTATCACCGTCCGCCGTGGCCGCTGTCCGCCGCTTTCATCAATCGCTGCCCCAGTATCAGCCGACGCCGCTGACTGCCCTGCCCAATCTGGCCGAGAAATTAGGCGTGCGCACTATTTGTGTCAAGGATGAATCCCACCGCTTCGGACTCAACGCCTTTAAAGGCCTGGGGGCAGCCTATGCCATGGCTACCATCATTGCCCGGCAGATCCAGGCCGATATGGCAAAACTTAATTTTTCGTTACTAAGCGCTGTGGCCGTGCGCCGGCAGATACAGAATCTGGTCTTTATCACCGCCACCGATGGCAATCATGGCAAGGGGGTGGCCTGGGCGGCCGGACTTTTTGGCTGCCAGGCGATCGTGCTGATGCCCAAAGGCACAAAGCCCAGCCGGGCGGCGGCGATCCGAGCGATCAATGATACCCAAGTTGAGATCACCGAGATGAATTATGACGATTGCGTCCGCCGGGCTGCCCAGCTGGCTGAGGAGAAGGGTTACATCCTTATTCAGGACACCGGTTTTGACGGCTACGAGGCCATCCCCAACGCCATCACCCAGGGCTATACCACCATGGCTGGCGAAGCTCTGGAGCAATTATTGGAATGCGGCATCGCCAAGCCCAGCCATGTTTTTCTCCAGGCCGGAGTTGGTTCGATGGCCGGGGGCGTGCTCGGTTATCTGAGCCATTATTACAATCAGGATCCACCGATCACCACGATTGTCGAACCGGACACCGTTGCCTGCATTTTTAAGTCGGTGCAGCAGGGCCAGGGTCAGCCGGTGGCAATTGGCGGTAACCCGGAGACGATTATGGCCGGTTTAAACTGCGGCGAACCGAATCCCCTGACCTGGCCGATTCTGCGGGACTTAGCCAGCTTTTATGCCCGCTGCCCGGACTGGGTCACGAGACTGGGGATGAAAACCCTGGCCCATCCCGAAGGCACTGACCAGGCTATTGTTTCCGGCGAATCCGGGGCGGTCGGTCTGGGGTTGCTGATTTCTTTATGTACTGACCAAAGTCTTACTGCCCTGAAACAGTCGCTAAAGCTTGATCACAATTCCACCATTTTGCTGTTCAGCACCGAAGGCAATACCGATCCCGAAGGGTATCAGGCGATCGTCAATGGTCCTGTTTAAGCTGTCCAGCGCACCATAAATAAAAAGGTGCACCCACCTGGCGTCGGCCGAAATAACGGCAGGATCGCCAAGCGGGGGCACCTTTTTTGCTCTTTTCTCAGATTCGGACAGCCTCCCGGTTAACCAGCCAGATCCCGACACTGACACAAGCCAGGGAAACGAGAATCCGCAGACTGAGAAAGGCTTCGCCCAGAAAAATACCGGACAGGATTACCCCAAAAACCGGAATCATAAAACCATAGATAGCCACCACTCCGACCGGATTGTGCTTGAGTAAAATCGTCCAGATGGTAAAGGCCGCTGCCGATAAGGTCGCCAGATAACCAAGCAGCAGTAGTCCCGGGATGGTGATCTGGCTGATTTCTCCGCCCATCAGCAAGCCCAACACAACCAGCACCGCCCCGCCGATCATCAGCTGATAGGCGGTCAGAATCATCGCATCGCTTTTTTGCGTATAGATTCGGGTCATCACGACTCCCAGCGCCGAGGCGATGCAGACCAAAAAGAGAAAGCCATCGCCCAGCAGCGAAAAACTGCTGTCGATCCGGCCCCCTTTGAGCTGAATGATGATCACCCCGGCCATCCCCAAAATACAACCCACAATTCTCGCCCGGGTTATCTTTTCGTTTTTCAGAATCAGATGGGCAAAGAGAATCGCAAAAAAGGTTGAGGTGGTATTGATGATTGAGGCCTTCACCCCGGTGGTATTGGCCAGACCGATATAAAAGAAAATATACTGGAGGGTCGTCTGTACCAGCCCGAGGCTGATCATCCGACCCCACTCATCCTTTCGTGGCACCACGATTTTTTTAAAGTAAAAGCTGGTGATGATCCCGGTCAAAATCCCGGCCAGGGTAAAACGATAACCGGCAAATAACACCTGACTACCGGTGGTGGTGATTTCAAAAAGCTGATAGCCGATTTTCACACTGGGATAGGCACTGCCCCAGAGCAGACAGCAGAGCGTGGCCAAGGCCAGGACCACACCCTTATTCTGTAAGCGATCTTTCAAATTTGTCTCCTGTTGATGTTGTTTTTCTTTGGTTTAGCGAAGCCTGAAACTCAGGTCCTTGCCCGAAATCAATTACGATTTGCGGCCAGCGATTTTTATCCGTTTGCTTAAACGCTCCCGGCGACTTCGTGGGCTGCCCAAATCGCCGCCCGGATATTTTTTACCGCCTGACTGTCGCCAAGCTGGTAAACCTGAGGATAATCGTGTTGTAATTCTTCATATAAGGATGGGGCCGGTTCAAAGCCCACGGCAATCATCACATGATGGGCCGGAAGCAGTTGTTCGACGCCGTTTTTCTCAATTATGGCGCCCGCTTCAGTGACAGCTTTGAGCGTGGCATTGGTGATGATTTCACTGCGATAAAAACTTAGCAGATCTTTAAGCATCTGTTTATTGGCCGGAGCCAGGGGAATCCCGGCGGATAAAATCTCCGGGGCAGAGTCGACGATGGTCATCTTATGGCGATGCATCGCCAGGTGAAGGGCCGCCTCACATCCGGCCAGACCGCCGCCGATCGCCGGACAACGCGGTCCGACAAAAGTTTTATCGGTAATCACATCAAGGGCGTTGGTCACCTTTTCGCTGTCGCTCCCCGGGAAACGAAGCGTCCGGGCTTCTGCGCCCTGGGCAATCAAGAGGATCTCTGGATTGATGGCGGCGATCTTTTCCGGGGTGGCCGGTTCATCCAAGCGAATCTCGACCTTTAATTTTTCCAGCTGGATTTCATACCAGTGGATCAGCTCGTAATCGGCGGTTTTTAGTATCCGCTTGCTGCTGTATTTAAGCTTGCCTCCGAGACGATAGCTCTTTTCAAACAAGGTCACCTGATGGCCCCGCAGCGCACTGATCCGGGCCGCTTCCATCCCAGCCGGGCCGCCGCCGACCACCACTACTTTTTTGGGGCTTGTGGTGATTTCGATCGCGGGCGCCAGTTCGCGGTTACAGGCCGGATTAACGGTGCAGGAACCTTTAAACCCAGCGATTGGTTGAGCCAGACAACCGTCATTACAACCAAGACAGGGCCGGATCGCATCACCCTGTCCGTTTTTTAGCTTCTGCGGCAGCTCGGAATCAGCCAGCAGCGGCCGACCCAGGCCGACCATATCGAGTCGACCATTTTGGAGCGCCTGAGCCGCCAGCTCAGGATCAGACATTTTTCCGGCGGCTAAGACCGGTACCGACACCGCTTTTTTCAGGGCTTCACTGAGCTGCAGATAAACCCCTTTATCAAAATAGACCGGCGGATATTTCCAGTAACTGGCTTTTCCCAAGGCGCTGCAGCCGGCACTCACATCAAAGCCATCGCAGCCGGCGGCGACCAGCAAGACCGCCGCGGCCAGGGCTTCGTCCAGATCCCGCCCCTGTTCTGCAAAGGTTTCACCCGGCAAGGCCTGTTGGCCTGCGGCTTTGAGATAACTTTTTAGACTGAATCGCAGCAGTACCGGAAAATTGCTGCCACAGGCAGCTTTAATCGCAGCGATGATTTCGGTGATAATCCGGAAGCGGTTTTGCAGATTACCGCCATAACCATCACTACGCTGATTTAAAAGTGCCAGCGTAAAGCCATCCAGCAATTCGCCGCTCTCGATTTCGACGCCATCAAAACCGGCAGCCTGGACAATCCCCGCTGAATCAGCAAAAGAGGCCACCAGCCCCTGAATTTGAGCCGTAGTCATTTCATTGCACCATTTGCCTTGTTCGACCGGAGTGCCCTCCACCTGACTGGCGGCCAGCTGCCCAAAAATCTTGGCGCCCTGCTGATGAACCTGCCGGGTCAGCTCCAAACCGGCGGCAATATAAGCATCGGGATTCACCAAAGGCGACGGCTCAGGACCAGCTGTCTTTTTCCCGGCTGAACCAGCTACCGTATTGGCGCCGGTGATGATCAGCCCCACTCCGCCTTTGGCCCGGGCCCGATAAAAGGCGATCGCCTCCTTGGTATAAGCGCCGTTTTCATCGGCGGTGACAATTCCCATTGCCGCCATAAAAAGCCGGTTCTTGAGCTCAAGCTGATTGATTGTTGCGGGTTCAAATAAAGCTTTGGTCTTCTGTTCGATCATTTCTTCCCTGCCTTCCTGATTTTTACATCACTGGAAATTATAAGCGTTTAGCTAAGCCTTAAACCGTTTGCCTGACGGCTGCACCGAATTTGCGGATATGCTCGACCAGCTCCTGATAGGTACGCTTCATTAAATCCTGCGGCAGCTCATACAGTTCGATGCTGTGGCGCAGCTTGACCATGCCGGTTGGCACAATTTCGTCCGTTTCGGTCACATCAAAATCGGCTTCGTAGACCATCTTGCAGTCGATGCTGGCGCCAAATTTACTAGCCAGTGAGCCAAGCAACTGCTGCGCCAGCAAGTACTTCCCGTCGGTCACATAAAAGTCGACATAGGTTTCCGGGCAATGGTCGTCCCGTTCCTCCTCAATCAAAAATCCCTGGCAGGCGCTCATCGAAAAAAACGGCTCAATCGCATTAATCGCATCGACCAGCTCCCGGATGCCGTCATCAATGTCCTCAGGGTTCTTTAAATAAGCCGCCTTGTCGGCTGCAGTAAAAACGGTAATCGGATTAGCGACAATCCCTAAAAATGATAAATCCATCTTGCACCTTCTTTCTTAATATCAAATGGTCATTTGCGAAACTGGATCAACCGCTCACGATCCTTTCGCAATTACTTCAAACCAAAAATTTCTGACTCGTTTCCGACTAAAACAGGATCATTCCAAACCAGGTGATCACATTATAGCCGTTTAAAAATGACAGGTTATGCTTTTCGCAGATATCCGTCACCGAGATGGCATGGCTCTCGACACAGGGATACATTTTATCCCGATGCTTGCAGGACGCATCCGGATAAGCGCATTCCTCGCAGATGGCGCAGGATTCGGCAGTGAGAATCAGCTTGTCCGCATAATTGTCAAAAACATCCGCCTTGAGCGCCTCAACAATTTCAATATGCTCGCAGCGGGTCGCCAGCATTTCGTCCATATTGAGGATGTCACTGACCTCCGAGATGGTGCTGAAAATAAGGGCGTGCTCATAGTCCAGGCAGCGGGCCTGGCATTCTTCAAGCGTTCCCACGGCCGGCGGGCAGGACCACGATTGGCCGTACTGCGGGCATTCCAGCTCACAGATGGTGCGCACCGCCGGATAGAAATTGATTTCTGCCGGATCAAAAAACGCATATTCAAATATCGGATATTCACTGATTTTCTTTTCAATCTTTGCTCTTGTCATTATTCGCCTCATACTTTAAATATTTTATCCTCATCGGATCAAATTGTCCTGTTCATTCTCCAAAATCTCATTTGACTGAATTGATTGTCTCATTGTATAATGAAATATCGCTAAACGCAATACATCAGGTTCTGAAACCATGACGGCTGAGCATCTGAATTTGTAAAAACATCTCAAAAAACTCTACGAATGGAGGCGTAACGATCACGTCTCCATCTGATTTTAATGGCCATTTAATAACATGTCCCTTTATTCCGACCCGAAACGAACGGAGGTCTTCGATGCTTAAACGCCGTGTTATCACCACCATCCTAATCGTGATGCTGTTAGCGCTGGGTGGCTGTGCCGCAGCGCCAACTCAAACAACCAACAAAGCCGAGCAGGGCCGTCTCGATTTAAGCGCCGTCAACTTACAAAACGAAGTCATTCCCTTAAACGGCGACTGGGCCTTCTACTGGGATCAGCTGCTAAGCCCCGACGAGATCGATCAGGGGCTGCTCAGTGGCTATGTCCCCTTCCCGTCCTCCTGGAATAAGTATCAAATTGATGGTGAAAAAATACCGGGCTCCGGCTATGCCACCTACCGACTGACCTTTACGACAACCGAGAAACAAATCCTGGCCCTGAAAATTCTCAAGGTCCGCACCGCCTATAAACTCTGGGTCAACGGCGAACTGATTACCACCACTGGTACCGTCGGCACCACCCGGGAGACCATGGTCCCCAAATATCTGCCCCAGGTCGTGGCTTTTAACGCCCAGCCAGGGAACAATGAGATCGTCCTGCAGATATCCAATTTTTACCGACCCAGCGGCGGACTGCTAAATCCTATCCTAATCGGCGGGGAAACCCAGCTTCTCAAAATGCGCTACCTCGATCTGAGCTATGAGCTATTCCTTTTTGGGGCTCTGATAATGATGGGGGTTTATCATCTGGCCTTGTTCTTATTTCGCCGGAAAGACAAGGCACCGCTGTATTTTGGGCTGTTCTGTACACTGGTGGCAATCCGCACCTTGTTTATCGGAGAAGCATTTTTGTTCTCGTTTTTTCAAGCTTTAGATTTTGAAAGCATTTATAAAATCCAAACCCTGTCATTCTATTTAGGGGTTCCTTTGATTCTGATGTTTTTCCGATCGATTTTACCACAATATTTCAATCAGCTGATCATCCGCTTGACTCAGATTATTGCTGGTATCTATACACTCGTGGTACTTCTTACCCCAACCTGGATCGCAGCCATCATCAATCCCCTGTATCAGATCTGGACTGTTTTGATGATTGTCTACCTATTTACGATGCTGATCAAAATTGCCCGTCAGCGGGAAAAAAACAGCGGCCTGATCATATTAGGCTGTCTGTTTCTAATCGCCACCTGTTTTATTGATATTATCGCTTTGAGTGACCTGATCAATGACAGCTGGCCACCGCTGCTGCAACTGATCTTTCAGGGCGATGCCAACTCTTCCACCGGCCAACTGATTTTTGCGGTCCTCTATTCTTTTTTATTGGCCAAAACCTTTACTGAATCACTGGAATACCGCACCATCATGGGTGAACAGCTGGCTGAAATGAATGATCATCTCGATGAACTGGTGGCCCAGCGAACCCGTGAGCTGACTGCTTCCAACGACCGGATCGAGCAGCAGAATTATGAACTGGAACTGATCAACCATGAGCTGCAGCGGCTCTCCCTGCGCGACCCGCTGACCGAACTGTGGAACCGCCGGAAATATGATGAATCGATTGTCCTGGAATGGAACCGTTGTTTAAGACAACAACGCCCGATCTCGCTGCTCTTTATCGATGTCGATTATTTTAAAAACTATAATGACCGCTACGGTCACGTCGCCGGCGATGCCACCCTGATCAAAATCGGCGACACCCTGCGGACCGCTTTGTCCCGGCCGACCGATATGGTGGTGCGGTACGGCGGCGAGGAGTTTATCGTACTCCTTGCCGAAACCAACAAATCCGAGGCCCTGCTTAATGCCCATCGCCTGCTTGAAAAGATTGAAGCCCTGGCCATTCCCCATGAAGGCTCGTTGGTGAAAAACTGCGTCACCGTCAGCATCGGGATTGCCACCCTGATGCCGGACCGCCATAGCCACCACGAGGATCTCGTCAAAATGGCTGACAAGGCACTCTATCAGGCCAAAAAAAATGGCCGCAACCAGGTTGTCGATCTGGCTGAATAATCTTATTTTTAAAAGAACCTGCTAGTTAATAATCTGACAGGTTCTTTTTAATCACGTTTTCTGTTCATTTATCATAATTTCACACTTGTTTCGGGTTCCGTCAGCTTTGTCGATACCGCCGTTTCCTTTTCCATTTCCTGTTCCATGCCCCGCAGAATCGATTCTTTGATCTTTTTAACCCGGGGATCATCCGTTTTGCCTTCCGGACTCAGTTCAACCCCCCAGCTTTTCACTGATTAACAGATCGATCAGCATTTCCAAGGCGTTGACGGAACTGCCCTGGCCGTCTTTCCCACCCATATTCATCACCGTTTTGGGTACAATATCGATCTTGGCCTTTTCAATGGCCGCGGTGAACTTGGTCATGACATCCTGAACAACCTGATATTCGGGTCCGCCATACGCTTTGACCCATTCTTCAATGGCGATGGCTTTCCCAACGCCGACCCGGGCTTCTTTTTCGGCTTCCGCCTCTGCCAGCGCTTTGATCTTGACGGCTTCCTGCAGGGATCTTTGATAATCCGCTTTACCGACGTTACTCTGGATCTGAATGTTGATATTTGACTCCGTCAGCTGTTTCTGCTGCATCGCCTTGGATTCGGCTTCGCGCAGTTCCTTTTCTTTGGCTGCCGCCTTTTCCTGCTGGGTATAAGTCTCAATTTCTTGCTAAAGGGTGCTTTTCAACCATTCATAAGGCCAGTATCTGCAGTTGTTTCAATTCCTGATCCGGTGAAGGGATTCTCCATCGAAAAGTCGCTGTTTTACGCTCCCCGATTACCCGCCCAAAACCTGCCGGGCGGAAAATGAGCACATCGTGATTCTTGGCGTGGTCCGGAAAATGCAAAGAATGTCGTGGCAATAAGAATTTTAATCCGTCATTGTGTTATTCATTCTTTACCAGCTGTTTATAAACTTTCCGGAATTTATTTTTTTTATGAATAATCGCGGTTTTTCAGGGTATGTCAATGGGAAGCGAACAAACAAATACATCCGCTTAATATTCAATCAAGAAAACCGCTGTGATGGAGGATAAAGTTAAATGTGTACGAGGATATTGATTGTCGATGATTCCGCCACGGATCGCCTGATCATCAGCAACATGTTAGGTGATTATGATACCTTGACCGCCAGCGATGGTCAAGAAGCGCTACACGTGATCGCCACCAATAGCGATATTGATCTGATCATTCTGGATCTGAACATGCCGGTGATGAACGGCTTTGAGGTGCTTGAGGCGCTGCGGCTGGATCCCCGCTGTCGCAAAATTCGCACCATCATTCTGACCAATTATGATGAAATCGATAATGAGGTCAAAGGCCTTGAACTGGGGGCGGTTGATTATATTAGAAAGCCCTTGAACATCCAGTCATTACGGATCCGCATTGATATTCACGTCAAACTGCAACGGGCGCAAAAAATAATGGAGCAGGATAATAAACGACTCGATGAAATGGTGTTAAAGAAAACCCGGGAAGTGATCGCCACCCGTGACATTACCATTCAGGCATTGGTTGGCTTGCTGGAA
This sequence comes from uncultured Lachnospiraceae bacterium, assembly GCA_964510565.1. Taxonomy (GTDB): domain Bacteria; phylum Bacillota; class Clostridia; order Eubacteriales; family Eubacteriaceae; genus Acetobacterium. Next base: position 9,494 of record CAZEBY010000002.1, read on the forward strand.
GTGCGCAATATTGAATCCTCCAAACACACCATCCGCACCCAGCAAATGATGAAAATTCTCTGCGAACATTTACGGACCAAAGCCAAGTTTCAAGATCTGCTCAGTGATGATTATCTCAATGAACTGGTCACCACAACGCCGCTTCACGATATTGGCAAAGTCGGCATTCCCGACAAAATCCTGTTAAAACCGGGCAAACTGACCGATGGGGAATTTGAGATTATGAAAAAACATGTGCTTTTCGGCGTGGATGCCCTGATGAATGAACTGTATTTAGATGAAGAGGTGCCCCACTTTATTAAAACGGCGATGGAAACCATCGGCAGCCACCACGAACGCTACAATGGCACCGGCTACCCGGCCGGTTTAGCCGGCGAAGCCATTCCTCTGCCGGGACGGCTCATGGCGATCATTGATGTTTATGATGCCTTAACCAATAAGCGGGTTTACAAAGAGGCCTATGATTTTGACGAGGCCCTGGAATATATCCGCAGTGAAAGCGGCCAGCATTTTGATCCGGAGATTGTCGCCGCTTTTTTTGAAATTAAGGATGACTTTAAAAAAATCACCCAATCCTATGCCGGTGTCGGTGAAATGGAGGAAGCCTGATGCGAAAAGGGTTCATTGTGATGATGCTGTTTTTTCTGGTATTAAGTTTTGCGACAATTGGGTACGCCCAGGACGCGTCGCTTAACTGGACCCCGGAAGAAATTGCCTTTATGGAAGCGCATCCCGTAATTCACTTAGGCATAGACCCCCAATTTGTGCCCTATGAATTTTTTGATGCGAACGGCAATTACCAGGGCATCACCTCCGATTATCTCGAGCTGATCAGCCAAAAAACCGGCTTGCAGTTTCAGGTGGAACCCGGACTGACCTGGCCGGAAGCGTATCAGAAAGCCCTCAGTGGTGAGCTCGATATGCTACCAGCGATCGCGAAAACACCGGCCCGGGAGCAGTATTTTTTATTCTCCGACCCCTACTATTATTTTCAGCGGGTCATCGTGATCATGGATACAACCAAAACCATTAATGGCGTTGAGGATCTCTTTGGACAAACGGTGGCGGTCCAAAAGTACAGTTCGCATCAGACTTACCTGGAGGCCTACCCGCAGATTAGTCTGAGTCTGTATGACTCGGTTGAAGCCGCCCTGGCGGCCGTTGCCAACGGAACCGAAACGGCCTTTGTCGGCAATCTGGCGACTTCAAAATATTTAATCCGCTCCGGTGGCTTGACGGGGTTGAAACTGGTGTCCTTTGAACCAGAAAAACAACAGGGCTTACATTTTGCCGTTCGCAATGACTGGCCGGAATTGATCAGTATTATCAATAAAGTGCTGGCGACGGTAACCGTCGAAGAAAAAGCGGCCATCAACAATAAATGGATTGGGGTCGAAGTTGCGCCGGATTACGGCCCAGTCTATCAGGTGGTGCTGATCGTCAGCGCCGTTATTCTGTTAATCTGGTTAGTATCGATTTACTGGATTTTACGGCTTCGCCGCGAAGTTTCAGAGCGTAAAAAGATTCAAAATGATCTGGAAATAGCCAAACAGGAAGCGGAGGCCGCCAATAATATCAAATCCAGTTTTTTGGCCAGGATGTCCCACGAGATTCGGACCCCCTTAAACGCCATTACCGGGATGGCCTATCTGGTTAAAAAAACTCAAGTCACACTGACGCAAAAGATGTATCTGGATCGCATTACGCAGTCCGCCAATACGATGCTCAGCATAATCAATGACATCCTTGATTATTCAAAAATTGAAGCCGGCAAGATTGAACTGGAGCGGGTTGCCTTCAATCTCGATCACGTGATTCAGGATGTGATCAATATCGTCTCCTACAAAATCGAAGAACAGCGGATCGGCTTTAAACTGATCAAGGATCCCAAAATTCCCAACTGTTATTTTGGTGATGCCAAACGGATTGAACAGATCCTGCTCAATCTCTTAAGCAACGCCGCCAAGTTTACCGAAGCCGGCGAAGTATCCCTGGAAATCCGCCTGGTCGCCCGGGAATCGCGGCAATACCACCTTTCCTTCTCCGTCAGTGATACCGGCATCGGCATGACCGAAGCCCAGATCCAGGAGCTTTTTACCCCCTTTGCCCAGGGTGATGTCAGCATCAACCGGCGCTTCGGCGGCACCGGCTTGGGGCTTTCGATTGTTAAAAGTCTGGTTGAAATGATGGACGGCGAAATTCAGGTCTACAGTACCCCCCATGAAGGTTCGACCTTCATTGTCCAGCTGGTACTGGAGCTCGATTCCGAAAACGAAGCAGCCTATCAGAAACAGGTCTCGGCCTTATATTTTAATGACATTAAAACCCTGGTGCTGGAAAAAACCGGAGCCAATATGAACATTATAGACAGCTATTTGAGTGCTTTTGGGATGAATTGCGAGCTGACCACCTCGCCGCAGAGTGCGGTAACGATGCTGGAAATTGAAAACGGCAAATTCGCCAAACCCTTTGATTTACTGATTCTTGATTATGATACCCCGGAGGCCGGCGGTTTTGCCTTTGTTGCGCTGCTTCGGGAAAATAAAAAAATCGTCAAGAAACCAAAAGTGATTATGCTTTTGCCGATGATGCGTGAAGATTTATTTGATCAGCTTGAAGCCAGCGGGGTGGACATTGGGATCGGCAAGCCGGTGATTCCTTCGGTTTTGTTCAATGGCATTCTGGAGATTTTTAAAACCAAAGCGGTGGCTGCCAATCAAAGCTATGAACAACCTGAAACGCAAGAAGGGCTGCTTGCGCCTGGCTATGGAGTTTTAGTCGTTGAAGACAATAAGACCAATCAGCTGATTGCGAAATCGCTGCTTGAACCGGCGGGGATTACCGTCTGGTTGGCAAATGACGGTCAGGACGGTATTATGCACTTTAAGGAGCATCAGCCGGAGATTGATTTGATCCTGATGGATTTGCATATGCCGATCCTTAATGGTTATGATGCGGCCGCACGGATTCGGGAAATCTCCCCGGATACTCCGATTGTCGCGATGACGGCAGATGTGATTACAGGAGTAAAAGAAAAATGCGAAACCTATGGGATTCACCATTACATCAGCAAACCCTTTGATCCGGAACGTTTTGTTCAGACCATCAGCACTCTTCTAAAAGCCGCCCCCCCGAAAAATCCCCCAGCAGCTCAAACCCATGACGTTGCCGCAGTGGCTGAAGCCTTAGCAAGCGATTCCGAGATTCTTGACCGGGCGGCGGGTCTTAAATATCTGGGCAATGATGAAAAGCTCTACCAACAGGTCTTAGTCATGTATGGCGAGGAAAATCAGCACGTGGGCAAAAACCTGAAAGATGCCATCACGGCGAGGCGTTACCATGATGCCGTACAAATCGTCCATAAGGTTAAAAGCAGCTCCGGCAGCATCGGCGCAAAGCGCTTGTACGAAATTGCCGTAGCCCTGCAAAAAGCCCTTGATACCAGTGCCGAAACCGAAATCGATGTGCTGTATCCCGCCTTTATCAAAGCCCTGGAACAAATACTGGCAACTATCGAAAAAATTTAGGCTGCCCGTTCGCCGCCATTTTACCTGGCCAAAAATACTAGCCAATCACCATAAAAGCCCGGGCATAGTGCCTTGGGCTTTTGTATTTACTCAAATTTGACAATAAAAAAACCTGCTACAATCGTAACAGGTTCTATCTAACATCATATTTGATGCGTAGTTCATGGTGGCGGAGAAGGTGGGATTTGAACCCACGCACCGCGTTAACGGCCTATACCCTTAGCAGGGGCACCTCTTATAGCCACTTGAGTACTTCTCCAAAGGTAATAATGCAAATAAACTATTCACTTTTCAAGCATTTGATGGCCGAGAGGGTGGGATTCGAACCCACGTGGGCTTGCACCCTAACGGTTTTCAAGACCGCCCCGTTATGACCACTTCGGTACCTCTCGTAATTCAAAATGCAAGACTAATATTACCAGTGAAAACGGATATTGTCAAGTGTTTTGATAAACTTTTTAAATATTTTTGTTTTTTATAATTTGACTATCCAGTTCAACGGATCTTCCTGGTTGCCGGTCTGGACATCATAGAGTGTATTATATATTTTTTGCGAATATTCACCGATTTTACCATCATTAAAGGTCATCTCCACATCTTTCCACCCGAGCGTGCCAATCGGCGCAATAACGGCCGCTGTGCCAGTTGCAAAGGCTTCGGATATTTTTCCTTGCTGATACGCCTGATACAGCTCATTAATGGTGATGCGACGTTCTTCTACGGTTTCACCCCAGTGCTTTAATAATTCGATGACGCTTTTGCGGGTGATACCATTTAGGATTGTGCCTTCCAGCGAAGGAGTAACAAAAACACCGTCAATCACAAAGAAGACATTGCTGGTGCCGACTTCTTCGATATATTGTCTTTTTTCACCGTCCAACCAGAGGATCTGCTCAAAGCCCATTTCATGAACCTTTTCCTGGGCCGCCAGACCACCGGCGTAATTGCCGCCGCACTTGGCTTCACCGGTACCACCGCGGACAGTCCTTGCAAATTCCGATTCCACGTAAATCCGACTGGGAACCATCCCGCCTTTATAGTAAGATCCCACCGGCGACATGATGATCATAAATTTGTAGCGTTTGGAAACCCGGACACCAATAAACGGATCGGTGGCAAAAACAAAGGGTCGGATATAAAGGGATGTTCCCGGTGATTTAGGAATCCAGCTTTCGTCCAGCTTGACCAGGGTTTTCAGGGCTTCCAGTAAAAAGTCTTCATCGATTTGAGGAATACACATCCGGGCGTTCGAGCGGTTCATCCGTTTGAAGTTTTCATCGGGCCGAAACAGCTGCACCTCACCGGTTGGGGTTTTATACGCTTTTAAACCTTCAAAAACTTCCTGGGCATAGTGAAGCACCATCGCCGAAGGCATGATCTCAATCGGACCGTAGGGCTTGATGACGGCATCATGCCAGCCAATCCCTTCGGTATAGTCCATCTCAAACATGTAGTCGGTGAATTCGACACCAAAGATCAACGAATCTTCTTCCGGTTTTTCCTTAGGGTTTGCTGTTTTAACAATTTTAATTTCCATGTCTACCTCCGAGTTTCATAGCAAAACAAACACTATTTCGTTTATGGAATTAGTATAACAAGCTTTGTATACAAAGTACAAGCGTATTTTTGTCGAATAATGTTTTTTCGAAATACATTACTGCACGGGCTTTTCCCTGTAAACGTCATCTTTGTTTTGCCGCTGGGGAACGACATTTTTCTGGTCGTTTCGCCAACCGGTCATTAAAAATCGGCACATAAAAAGACGATGGTCACCCATCGTCCAGTTTTGCTAGTCTACAAAATAGATTTCAATGTTCTGTCGGCCCCAGGCCTCACAGGCTTCTTCACTGTCCATGTAAATATCGATAATACCATAACCAACCGCACCACCGCGATCTTCAACGGTATAGACACCGCCCAGGGCGGGAATATAAACTCTGGTACCGAAGGGAATACCACCCCAAGTGGCAATCGTCCGGCCGGACTGTGGCACAGTCCCCGATGCGGTATTGTTACCAGTAGCCGTATAGGCCGTGGCACTGACCACCATACTACCTTTAAAACCGCTGTCGGCATTGAGCGACGCGCTACCATCTCCAGTGGCACTTTTTTCGACCTTAACATCCCCAGTTACTGATGAAACTTCGATAGCTTCGGGCATCACAATGGTGGTCGCCGGTCCGACTTCAATAATTTCCTGCAACGCCGGCATGATCACTTCACAGGTTACCACTTCCCGGCTGACTTCGATGCCGTTTTCATAGCGGATTTTTTCTTTCATGTTGGCTTTACCATTTTGTCCCACCTGCACCACAATCCGGGTGCCGGCTGGCAATTCTGCTTTTTCGACAATGGTCGCCTTCATCGGCACATCTTTAATCCCGGTTGATTCCACATAGGAAATCCGGGTTACTTTGATGTCGCCGGTTTTCTCGGTTAACGGACTATTGAGCCCTGGCTCAACCTTATCGTCTTCGTCCGGTTTGACACCATTTTCTTCCAGCACATCGGCTACGGTAGCACCACCGGAAAGGTAGTCAATGGTCTTTCCATCTACCAAAATTTTTCCGGAAATCTTTTTTTCAATAGTTACATCAATGACATCCTTAAACAGGGTATTTAAGGGTACACTGTACTTATATGCATCACTAGTTGGAAGATCGTTGGCAAGCAACACTTCCTCCAGGGATTGGAGCAGTTTTCCATGGGCAGTGTATACCTTGCCATCGAAGTTGACCGCAACTTCTTTTTCAACGGTAAAAGCACTGGAAACACCCACGACCAGCAGCAGAATCATGGCAATGATTCCGATCTTGACGCCGGGATATTTCTTGAGAAAACCTGCTGTTTCTCTCTCTCTGTTCATAATCCATACCTTTCATTTTGTCTAAATTGCATAAATAAAGGTTACATCTTTGTTACAGTTAGTTTACCATCCTCCCCATTTTATGTCAATCTTTTTGTCGCTTTTGCGGGTGTAAATGGTGACTCCATCCCAATAACAAACTGTGTTTTTGCCCATTCTGAGGCCATAATGGGGGAATGGGTAAATTTTTGCCAATGGCTTTTTTTGTCATTGCAACTCCGATAAGCTAGTTTTTAGACAACTGTTCTATACTAGATCTGGTATTCTAAAAACAATCACAAAAACGAACGGAGACCTTATGTCCGATATAAATAAAAATCAGCCGCACATCGAAATTTTACAGGTGGATCTGCCACGATGGTTTAACACATCCAAACGGGATCTACCCTTTCGCCAAACCAAAGACCCCTATTTTATCTGGGTCTCGGAAATCATGGCCCAGCAAACCCAGATCGATACATTGATACCCTTTTATCACCGATTTATCAATCAATTCCCGACTGTTTTTTCGCTCGCCCAGGCTCCTGAAGATGCAGTCATCAAAGCCTGGGAGGGTCTGGGCTATTATTCCCGGGCCCGCAACCTGCATCAGGCGGCCCGAATCATCGTCGCCGACTATGATGGCGCCATTCCTGATACTTTAGCTGCCCTGATCAAGCTACCGGGAATTGGCCCTTATACCGGCGCGGCCATTGCCAGCATTGCCTTTAATCAGCCGGTCAGCGCCGTCGACGGCAATGTGCTGCGGGTAATCAGCCGCTACCGCAACAGCTTTGCGGACATCGGCGATGCCAAAACCCGAAAAGCGGTGAGTGCCTGGCTTGACAGCCTGTTGCCGACGGCGGCTGGGGATTTTAATGAAGCCCTGATGGAACTGGGGGCGATGATCTGCACCCCCAAAAGCCCCAAATGCCTGATCTGCCCGATCCGCGATGGCTGCCACAGTTTTGCTGCCGGCACCACCGCGCAGCTACCGGTGAAGAAGAAAAAACAGAAGCAGGTTATCCAAAAAATGGAGGTTGGCATCGTCCGCCAAAACGGCGCCCTGTTTTTTGTCCGTCGCCCCGATTCCGGCCTGTTGGCGGGGATGTGGTCCTTCCCGATTACCGAAACCCGCACCAGCAACGGTCAGACGATCAAAAAAAAGCTCGGAGAATTCTTCCCCGAGCTAAGTGAACCGGTTTTTATTGGGACCAGCCGCCACGTCTTTTCGCATCTCATCTGGGAAATGTCCGTTTATGGTTTTAATCTCCCTACGCAACTCCGTGAAACGCCGGCCTCTTACGGCCACCTCCCCAGCGAGTTGCAATCCCGACAGCAATTCAAACGCCTTTGCGAGATCGATGAGCTAGCCTTACCCGTTGCTTTTTCGAAGCTTTTAAATCTGAAGCTTTTAGATCTATTGGACAGTTTATAATCCCTACTGATGCCGGATCACCTGGAAGCGTTGCAGTATCACATCGCTGTCGTTTTCGGGGATGCCGGCTTTTCGTTTGGCAATAGCCAGCTGTTCTTCCGGGCTGTTGACCCCTTCCAGATCCGGCAGCAGCAAGCCCCGATGCAGCCCCTTTTCGACAATGACGCCATACTTTTTGGCATCCAGCTCGGCCACGCTGACAACCGGTTCCGGCACGCCCAGTACATCGACTTTGATTTCGAGCTCAATCAGTTCCTGCTCTTCAACCGGCATAAAGCGGGGATCATAGGTGCACGCTTCAATGGCATTGCGGATGATTTCCTGGGCAATGCTTTCGGTCACCGGTCCAGTGGTGCCGATACATCCCCGCAGTTCGCCGTGTTTATGCAGCGAGACAAAAACCCCGGCCTGGCTGTTTTCCAGCTCGCCGAGCACATCCGCCGGGATTTCGACCTGGCTTTTATAGTGCTCAAAATTGAGCTTACGGCCCCGCTGTACCCAGGTATTGATGGTCGCCCGGGCGAGCGCCACCAGAGGACTCTCGTTTAAACGCCGTTCTTTATAGGAAAGCATTTTATCGTCTTCGTAACGGCTCAGCAGGCTGGGGATTTTTTGATCAGCCACCTCGATAAAGGCCGACATATAGCCGACCCCGAAAGGCCCTTCATAGGAAAAGACCGTCGCCTCGGTTTCCCAACCGTCGATGGCACCCAAGCCCATAATAATCGGTCTTAGCCCGCATTGACCAGCCGGTTCATAAACCTGGTGGGGAACGGTTAAAATTGAGTAATAATCCTTCGTTTTGATGCCGGTGACAATATTTTCGTCAAACAGCGGTCCCATCGGATTAAAGGCATAGGGACCCTCATCCTTGAGGCAATGAGAAAGATCGGCCGAAACCAGAATCATTGCTTTTTTGCCCCGGGCTTCAATCGCTTCGCGAATCACCGTCCCCATTTTATACAATTCGATCAAACTCAGATCACCAATGGTAATATGAACAATCTTATAGTTCCGATAGTATTTTTCGATAAAATATAGCGGCACCAGCACGCCGTGATCGATATCCAGGTCGATCCGATATTCTTTGGCCAGTTGATGATTCAAAAAAATGGTATGGCAGTTGTTCTTGCCAAAACCGATATTCAGCTCATCCAAAAGGCCCAGATCGCAGTCTTTTTCCATCGCAATTTCCGGATGGCCGAAATTGCGCAAGTCACCCTTAATCTGGTTTTCATAAATCACGGCTGCCCCATCACGAAACACATTGCCGTGGGGGGTAATACAGACAATCACCTCGGGCTTGATCTCCGCCACCTTCATGGCCAGATCCCGCAGCCCGCGAATCGTTTTTTGTGCTTCATTTTCTCGGCCTTGCCCGACCTCCGGGATTAACACCGGCGGATGGCAGGCGATGCCCAATCCTTTTAAATACATTGTCTCACTTCCTTATTTTCTTATTTTTTATCTGATATTATAGAAGGCATCTTTTCCGGCGTAGTCGCCGAGCAGACCCAGCTGCTCTTCAATCCGCATCAGCTGATTGTATTTGGCGACCCGGTCGGTCCGCGAAGGCGCCCCGGTTTTAATCTGCCCGGCATTAACCGCCACCACCAGATCGGCAATCGTGACATCCTCGGTTTCACCGGAGCGATGCGAAACCACCACGGTATAGCCGGCTCGTTTAGCCATTTCAATCGTGTCCAGGGTTTCCGTCAGAGTGCCGATCTGATTGACCTTGACCAGAATCGAATTGGCTACCCCGGAATCAATGCCGCGTTTGAGCCGCTGGGTGTTGGTGACAAAAATATCATCCCCAACCAGCTGGACTCTTTTTCCCAGCCGCTCGGTCATCATTTTCCAGCCTTCCCAGTCCTCTTCATCGAGACCATCCTCGATCGAAATAATCGGGTATTTATCGATTAGCATTTCATAAAAATCGATCATTTCGGCGGCGGTTTTTTGCACCCCTTCACCGGCCAGCGAATATTTTTTTGTTTCTTCATTATACATTTCTGAAGCTGCCACGTCCATCGCCAACTGAACATCTTCACCCGGAACATAGCCGGCCCCTTCAATGGCCAGAACAATCAGCTGCAATGCTTCCTCATTGGATTTGAGATTGGGCGCAAAACCGCCTTCATCGCCCACTGCGGTAGCCATTCCTTTTTCGCCCAGTACTTTTTTAAGCTGGTGGAAGATTTCCGAGCCCATCCGCACGGCTTCCCGGAAATCCCGGGCGCCGACCGGCATAATCAGAAATTCCTGGATATCAACATTATTATCCGCATGTTCGCCACCATTTATTATATTCATCATCGGGGTTGGCAGCAGTTTGGCATTGACCCCGCCCAGATACTTATAAAAAGGCAGTCCCAGAGATTTGGCTGCGGCATGGGCTGCCGCCATCGAAATTCCGAGAATCGCATTGGCTCCCAGCTTGCTTTTGTTTTCAGTGCCATCCAGCGAAATCAGCACCCCATCAATGGCAATCTGATCGGTTGCATCCATCCCCACCAGAAACTCCTGAGCATAGGCAACGCTGTCGATCGCCTTTAACACGCCTTTACCCTGATAGCGGCTGCAATCCTGATCCCGCAGTTCAACGGCTTCAAAAGCCCCGGTAGAAGCCCCGGACGGGACAATGCTGCGACCCATTGTGCCGTCTTCAAGCATCACATCCACCTCGATGGTCGGGTTCCCACGGGAATCCAGAATCTCTCTGGCAAAAATATCTTCAATATAAGTATTCATATTTTCCTCCGTTTTTTTGATTTCGAATCATCGCCAAACCGCCTGACGCGAACCGTCACCGCTGCCGTATAATCCTCTATCTTAGTTTATACACTTAATTTGCGAAAATAAACTTTAAACCGGAATAAAATACATACAAAAACCCTGAAAAAGAAGCGCTCTTTCAGGGCCATGGTTTTTATTTTTCAGGGGCAATCAAAGGATCACCTTCCTCATCGATCAGTACTGTCAGTCCGCCGCCAAATTCATCAAAATGGTATAAATAATTGATTCCTGTTTCGGTGTCTTCAATGATCTTACACCCGGAAGTCTCTCCGGTCGGTTCTTGAAGGACAATTTTAAAGCGGTTTTTCTTGTGTTTTTTTGTTTTCATTTTTATCTTTTCTCCTCTTAAATCAAGGTGGCCATTTTCATTATAACCAATCCTCGAGGAAAAATCAAGCAAAGCGGCGGTCGATGATGCGGACGCTTTTTTTCTCGGAGCGGGGCAGGGAGCCAATCGAACCGGCCATCGGAATAACACTTAAGCCCACCCGCGATTTAAACTGACGTTTGACCTCGGCCTCGATATCATGCTGGTCAACCCCGTAAAGAATTTCAAAGGCCAGAAAAACACAGTCCTTGCCTTCCTGATGATCGACCGTCACCAGGTATTCACTGCTGACTCCGTCGACCGTTTTTAACAGCTCATCAATCTGACCGGGATAAATATTGACCCCCTTAACCTTGACCATATCATCGGTACGGCCAATGATCCGGTCATGGCGGGGATGCTCTGAACCACAAGCGCAAGAACCAGGAATAAAGCGGGTGATGTCATGGGTACGATAACGCAACAGCGGTGCCCCCTCTTTCCGGAAGGTGGTGATCACCAGTTCGCCATACTCCCCTTCTGGCACCGGCTTTAAGGTTTCCTGATCAAGAATTTCAAAGTAGAGATAATCCGACCAGTAGTGCAGCCCGTTGTGTTCGCTGCAGTCGATCGAAATCCCGGGGCCATAGATTTCAGTCAGGCCGTAAATATCAAACAGCTCGATCCCCAGTTCTTCGGCAATCCGACTGCGCATCTTATCGCCCCAGCGCTCTGAACCGATGATCCCCCGCTGTAAATGAATCTGATCGCCAAGCCCCTGCTCAGCCACCGCTTCGGCCAAAAGCAACGCATAGGAGGAGGTTGAAGCCAACACCGTGGTCTTTAAATCGACCATCATCTGCAGTTGTTTCTGGGTGTTCCCCGGCCCCATCGGGATTGCCATCGCCCCCATTTTCTCGGCGCCGGCCTGAAAGCCGATCCCGGCGGTCCACAGCCCGTAACCCGGGGTAATCTGAATTCGATCTTCCTCGGTCATCCCGGCGTAACGATAGCAGCGGGCGAACATTTCCGCCCAGTCAACCACATCGCCGGCGGTATAGGGAATGATCACCGGCTGACCGGTGGTTCCCGATGATGAATGAATCCGCACTACCTCTCTATCCGGTACCGCCTGCAAACCGAGGGGGTAGGCATTGCGCAGATCGCCCTTATCGGTAAACGGCAGTTTTTCAAAATCCGCCATAGTCTTAATTTCGGCGGCGACAATCCCGGCTTCCTTAAAACGTTGCTGATAAAAAGGACTCTTCTCTTCCAGCCGCTTGACCAGCGCTTGTAAATTTTTTAATGTTTCCATCGTTCTTTTCCTCTTTCCTAATATAAAAAAAGACCCATCCTCTATTGTCTACAACAATAAAAGGATGAGTCAAAATAACCCACGGTACCACCTTTATTCACAGGCTTAATTAAACCTGTGCACTTTATCTGCAAATGCCATCACATCTGCCATCCCTTAACGTGGATGAAACGTTGTGAAATACTCAGGCCCTGCCCTTTCCTCACACCCTCAGGTGCCCATTATGCCAGTCCGCTTCCTGTCAGGCTCTCACCGCCCCCGACTCGCTTTAAATGCGCTGCTGACTTTACTCCACCATCACCGGTTTGTTTTTTCTGAGTATAGCCCTAATTTTTATTTTTGTCAAGGCCATCATTTGATCACGCCGTTTTCCAGACAGACGGCCAGATTCATTTTCTTGTCGCCAGCACTCTCAAAACGGATGCTGGCAATGGCGCCGTTACACTCGAGAATCGTTCCCGATCCAAAGCGCTGGTGTATCACCACCGTTCCTTTCTGAAAAGCACTGAGATCCACCGTCACAGCGCTGGCCTCGCCATTATGATAATCCTGCCATTTAACCGGTTGCCGGCCAAAGCTTTCGCGGCGCTGGGGAGTCGTTTTTTCCGGCAGTGACTTTTTTTTTGGCAGGCCATCGATTAAATAGCCGATAAACGGCGAGGGTTTAATCTCCTTTTCCCGATGTTTAACACAGATAAAAATCAGTTCGGCTTTGGCTCGGGTAGCCCCCACATAAAAGAGCCGCACTTCCTCGGCATAGGCCTTGGCGTCCTCCGGCGTATTGGCAACCTTGGGCAGCTGTCCTTCGGTGGCATCGATGATAAAGACCTTTTCAAATTCCAGCCCCTTGCTGGAATGGATGGTCGACAGAGTCACCCGGGGAATCTTGGCTTTTTTAAGCTGCGGCTCCTTAAGTTTTTCTTCCAGCCTTTCCAGTTTTTCAAAAAATTCCGGGAAACTGGCCACCCGCCCACCAAGAATCTTCAGCACTGCCAGTTTCTGCTCAATGCTGTCTTCCGATTGGCCGGAACTGATCCGAAAATTCAGATAAGAGCGATACCCCAGATCATCGAGCATCATCGCGATGCCACGCTGGGGCGGGGTAGTCTTCAGTTTTTCAAACCCTGCTTTGAGCGCTTTTAACCGTTTCACCTGCCAGGCCCGCTCGCCGCTTAAGCGAATCAGGATGTCAAAGGGATTCTCATTGGCCTTTTGCTGCCGTTCCAGCTGATTGATGGTTTCTCGCGCGATCGCCGCATCCATCTTATAGTAAGCTTGGGTAAATAAGCTTAAATCACCGGGATGACAAGCCAGCTGATAAAAGAGCCGGATATCCTGAATTAAAAAATGGCCAAAAAATTGGGGGGTATGTTCCTTAATCTGGTAAGTGATCCCAGCCTCATCAAGCAGATCGACTAGCGGAATGGCCGACTCATTGTTGCGGTAGAGCACCGCGATCTCCTTACCCTCGCGCTTGATCGCCTCGATAATCAGCCGATACTGGGCTTCGCTGGATTTGACCCATTCCCGGGCAATCGGCACCCCGTTGCCATTGGGAGTGGACATTTCCTTTTGATAGCGCTCGTGGTTTAACTTGATAAAAGCATTGGCCTTGTCAACAATCTGCCGGGTGCTACGGTAATTGGTTTCCATCAGCAGCACCTCGCCCTGGGGCCAGGTCTCTTCAAAAGCCAGCAGCGATTCAGGAAAGGCCCCCCGAAAACCATAGATGCTCTGATCCTCATCACCAACCATCAGCAAATTTCCGATTTCCCCAGTTAATAGTTCAATGATCTTAAACTGAATTTTGGAGGTATCCTGAGCTTCGTCCAGATGGATATAGGGATATTTTTTCTGAAAAAAAGCCAGCATCTCGGGATATTTTTTAAGTAGTCCCCAGGCGTATTTTAAAATATCATCAAAATCCATCAACTGTTGTTCACGCTTATGGGTTTCATAGGCGTCAAAAATTTCCAGAAAATCGACCTCCAGCGGTGGCAGCCGTTTGATTTCTGCCGCTGTGAGCATCATATTTTTGCAAAACCCGATCCGCTGGCAGATTTCACTAAGCTCGTTTTCTCCGGGATGTTCCTGAAACAGCTGCCGATACAGGTCCCGGATGACCGGAGTGGTATTGCCCAGCACCATATGGGCCCGACGGCGATAACTCCGTTCATAGTGGCGGATTACCGCCAGGGCAAAACTGTGGATGGTGCTGAAATGAAGGGTTTCGGCCTGAGCAGCGCCAAACAGTTTGCTGTAACGCTCCTTCAGATCCCGAGCCCCCATCCGACTGAAGGTCAGCGTTAGAATCGCCCCGGGATCGATTTTCTCGACCCGCAGCAGATAGGCAATCCGACAGATGATCACCGTCGTTTTGCCACTGCCTGGCACCGCCAGCAGCAGTCGCTGGCCGCGGGTGCGCACCACTGCCTGTTCCTGCTGAGAATTAAGTTTGATCGGATACGATTGTTTAAAGTCGTCAAAATTTTTCATGGTTTTATTATAGCTGAAATCATTTTTTTAATCCAGTCTGGCCAAATCGCCCCGAAAAATATTTACTCTGTTTACGACTGGCATAATCGGGTATAATAAAGCCAGAAACAAATTTGAATTAGGGAGGAGTATGATTATGAGTTTTGAAGATGGAATGAAGGGGTTCACCTTTGGTATTATTTCTTTAATTTGTATTGGCGTCAATATCATTTTGACGACGATCGGTCTGAGCAGCGTCGCCTCAATTGTCAGCCTGGCCGGTCTGGTTACTGCCATCATGGCTTTTGTTTATGGCAAAAAAGAATATGCGGCTGATCCGGATAATAAAAAAGCCAAGACCGGTAAAACCATTGGTCTGGTGCTGATTATTATCAACATCGTCTTTGCGGTGATTGCCATTGTCGCTATGATTGCGCTGTTTGGCCTGGCCGCTTCGATGTCCTGATTTTATTGTAATCGATTCACCAAAAATCAAAAGGCACCCTTAAGCCAATCAAGGGTGCCCTTTTTTGTGGTTAACGAGCTGGTTTGATTCATCTCCGAATCTACCGCATCGCCAAAACACTTCTTAAAAAATGGGTGTTTCTTTATGTCATGACACAATCTTAGCCTATTGACTCATCTTTTTGGCCAGTTTATAAATCTGACGCTCATCCTCATCGGTGAGAATTTTTTCCAAGGCAAAAGCGATGATCAATACCCCGAGCACATCCATGACAAAACGAATCAAGGTGAATTTGATGCCCATGGATGAAACTTCAAACAGTAATAATGGTATTTTCATGGAAGCCCAAGCTCCAACAATAATCCACACGTTGGCCAGTCGGCTGCCCTTGTTGAGAAATACAGCGGCCACCGGAAAGGCTCCATAGAGAGGGCCAGCGGCGGCTGAGCCCAGAAAAAAGCCCAATAATATCCCAACGATACCGGAATCTTTACCCATATATTTAACCATGGTTTCTTTTTTTACCCACACATCCAGTAATCCGATGAGAATAAAGATCGGCGGTAGCACCCCCAACATTCCGAGAACGTTATCCCACGCCCGCTCATAAATCTCCATGCCCAAGACCGGCTTAACTGCGAAGATAACCAGTGTAATAACCAGCATAATGATCAAAAACCGATAGCGTTTAACTTCTTTCATTTTTTTCTTGTTCTTCATAATAAAATCCCCATAACAACGGCAACCAGAATTGAAAACACAAAACCCATGCCGTTTCTTAGCAGCGTCGCTTTCTTACCAAAATACAGAAATTCAACCGGCATCGTCACAATCCCCACCATCATCAGGGTCGATACAAATGCCCCAATTTGCATATAACCGGCACCATTTTCCAACAATGCCGCTGCCAACGGAAAGGCCACAAAACCCGGAATCAGGGTGATCGAACCGATAATCGAAGCAATTAAAACCCCAACCCAGCCGGAATCCGCTCCGATCAGCTGGGAAATCTGCTGGGCCGAGAGAATGCTCAGCAGAATTCCGATTAAAAGAATAATCCCCAAAAACTGAGGCATTATATTCACAAAGGCCTTCCACGCCTTTTTTAATGCCAGAATGGTATTTTCCCTGCTTTTTACCAAGGAAAAAATTAATCCAAGGGCTGCCAATCCATAAAATACCAGTGTCATTATCATTACTTTCCCCTCATTTCCTTTCGTCTTTTTCGGCAACGTCGCTCTTAAATTCATTCTTCCTGATTGATTGTGTAAAGCCCCACCGTCTGATCTTTAAATTAAAGCACTTTTAGCTCCTGAATCTGTTTAACATCATCGCATTATTTTGTCGCAATGAAAAATATCCGCTTAAATTCAAATAGAATTTTGCCATCTTTCTGAATAGTATACCCTTTTTCAATCTCATGCAATACCCTATTATAGAATTCCGCCTTCTGTGATTCCTCAAATCGATTTGCATAGGGTCTTAAACCTGTACTCATACAAAATTGCAGAATTTCCTCATGATTATTCATAATGTGCAAATAATTTGTTTGCCACAATTCAATCGTCGAAAAATGAATTGCCAATTGTTCGTAATAATATCCCGGTGAATAGGATCGGAATAAATCTTTTTCAACACCTTTGAAAATTTCCGCATCATATCTCCTCACTGCTTCGGCAATACATCCGGCAATGGTCATAGCCGAGAAATAAGGGATCTGAACTGCCAAAATCCCTTCCGGCATCAGAATATCACTGAAATTTCTGATCACTGTCGCCTGATCTTCAAACCATTGCAGTGCGACGTTCGAAAAAACCAGATCAAATTTCCCTAAATCCGTCAGTGGTTTGCTGCAGTCTCGTTCCAACCAGGTTACATCCATAAATGTTGATCTTGCCTGTGATAACATTGATGGCGACGAATCGGCTCCCAGAATTTCAGCTTCTGCGAATTGCTTTCGTAACGGCTGGGTACTCATTCCCGAGCCACAGCCAATATCGATTATCCGTTTAAATGAATCACCTGCGATTCTGTTTACCAAATCCAGTGACGGTTGCACGCGTTCTTTTTCAAATTGATGATACCGTGTTACATTCCAGTCTTCCATCTTCTTGTCCTCCCGGAATTTTTTTGATTGATTGTTTTATTATAACGGATGCTATATAATTTGTGAAATAGATCTTATTGATCTCATCAATTCGAAATTATGATTAAAGGAGTTCTCATGGATACCCAATCCTTAAAAACGTTTGTTCAGCTATCACATACCAAGAATTTTACCCAGACCGCCAAATTGCTTTTTGTGGCTCAATCCACCGTCACCAACCGGATCAACGAGCTGGAAAAAACAATTGGCAAACAGCTTTTTGTCCGGGATAAAAAACAGGTCTCGCTAACTACCGAGGGACAATTATTTCTTGGCTATGCCAAACGGCTCCTGGAACTGGAAGAAAGTGCCATCGAACAAATCAATGCCCCTGAATTTTACCGCAGGTTGCTTCGTTTTGGCACCACCAATTCTATTTATGAAAACTATCTGTATCCGATTATCCGTTCAGTGTTATCCAATGATTTAAACATGTCCACCCGAATTGTCATCAATCATTCCTTCGAGGTGCTTTCATTTCTTCAGGATGGTTTAGTCGACATCGCCTTTACCTATATTCCTTTTACCAAAAATGGTTATGTCTGTATGCCGTTCAAGGAAGATGAATTGATTCTGGTGACTAGCAAAAACAATCACGCTTTTGCCAGCGGCATTGTTCAGAAAGATCTGATCTCACTTGATTATCTTTTCTGCAATTTTGCCCTTCAGAAAGTGGGAATGTTCATCCGCGAGTTATTCCCTCCTCATCATCAATTCAAATTTGAAATTGATAACAGCAGTAAACTGATCCCCTTTTTATTAGATGGCATTGGCTATAGTTTTTTGCCCAAAAGTCTAATTTCCCAATATCTTGAGGATTACTCACTGATCTCAATCCCGTTACTGGATTTTAACACCCCCTCCATCAAAAGTTATTACACCTATAAGTATGACGATGCCTTTGTCCTGACTAAAATCATCCCCCTGATTGAAGCTTAACAGGTAATCTAATCAGGCTCAAAAAAACACCTGTCTAAAGACTTTTCACAGTCTTTAGACAGGTGTAACTCTATGTTCTTATTTGATTGTAACTGTTATTTAGACGCCGTAATAGGCCTGATCCATCACCCCTTCGAGCTTCGCGCGGGTTACTTCCACCGGGTTGGTGGTGGTACAGATATCAGCCCTGGCTTTGTTAAGCATTTCTTCGCGGGCGTCCAGATAATCCACTTCCGAAACCCCGGCCGCCTTTAGTGAAGCCGGAATATTTAACGAGGCACTGAGTGTCACGACGCTGTTATAGAGGGTTTCGGTAGCATTGCCGGAGACGTTTAAGATCCCCGAGCCGCTTAACAGCCGTTCATACTGGTGTTTGACTTTGTCATCCTGACCATTAAAACGAATCACATAGGGCAGGACAATGGCATTGGCCAGCCCGTGGGGCAGGTGAAAGGTCGCCCCGAAGGCATGGGCAATACTGTGGGTAATGCCCAGACCGGCGCTGTTAAAGGCGATTCCGGCCATACAGGAAGCAATCTGCATGCTGCCCTTGGCTTCGAGATCGGAGCCGTTGATATAACTGGGATAGAGGCTGCGAAAGACCAGTTCCACGGCCTTGTTGGCATAACAGCGGGCAAAGGGATTATTCCCGGTCGAAATAAACGCTTCGATCGCATGGGTCATCACATCCATACCGGTAGCAGCGGTCGCTCCGGCTGGTACGCTTTCAATCAGCTGGGGATCAAGAATCGCCTCATCCGGCATCATTAGAATATCAGTTAAGGGAATCTTGGTGTTTTTCTGTTTATCGGTGATGACCGCATATTCGGTGACCTCGGAACCCGTTCCAGCGGTGGTCGGAATAGCGATAAAAGTAGGTTTATGAACATAGCGGTCTTCAAAAAAAATCCGTTTGAAATTGACGCAGTAAAAGATTATCGCCTTGGCGGCATCAATGACCGAGCCACCGCCGATCGCAATCAATGCATCGGGTTTGTTCATGATAATATGCATCAACCCCTTTTCGACAATTTCAGTCGAGGGATCCGACTCGATATCGGCAAAAACATGGTAGCTGATGCCTTTGGCATCCAGTTGATCGGTCAGTTTTTTAAGCAGACCAAACTTGACCATTCCCTGGTCAGTGGCAATACAGACATTTTTAAAATTATGTTTCTCTATTTGTTTCAGGGCACCTTCCCCATAATAAATTGCTGGCTTCACTTGAAAAAATCGCATCGGTTTTTCCTCACATTCTTCACATATTCGCTCCGTCAAGACGACATCACGCACAATAGTTTTATTTTCATTATAGCAAGATTTATTATTGAAATACAGGTTATCCCTAATTTTTATTCGATGATGACCATTAAGTATCATCCTTCGACTGCAACGAAAAAAAGTCTATTGGACACCAAAACCACTTTGGCATTCAATAGACTTTTTTTGTCGTGCACCCCACTTCGACAACCAACTTCCAAGCGTTACACAGGCAGTTAGCTCAAATCAGATGATCCTCCGGCACATAGAAGGTCTTACTTACCGCTGCTTCATTCCTGACCTGACGGGGTTCATAAGTTTCTATTGCGAAGGGTCCAACTCTCAACGCCACTTTCCTCTGGCAGACCTCAAACCTTGGCGCCTCGATGGGGAATTCAACCCTGCTACAGCGGATTGCAGGTTACAAAGCACCGCTAACTCTCCATCTAGCACGACCTAATTATTATAGCCTATTCCTTAATAATTGACAAGAAAAAATAAATCGCTGAAACAAATCTCTTAAGAAAGCCTCAGGATGCCTGGCTTAGATAATTGCCAATCCGCTGCGTGACGTTTTCCTGAAGGTTGCGGTAAAAAAACTGGTAGTCGTAGAGATGATACACGCCCTCTGAAAAAATATCCAATACCGGCGGGTAATCGGCAGCGGTGACATCGGTGACCCGCAGCGTGCCGCGGGCGGCATCCAGATAGGCCCCGGTCAGGTTGGGAATCTCTTTGACAATCGCGCCATCGTAGTCGGTAAAGACGGCCCCCTTATTTTCTGTAGCCGTCGCCGGGGTGCTATCGGTTTTCCAGTTCAGGGGATTAATCCCCAGGGTTTGATCGGGAACAATCAGCGAGGTTTCCACCCCCTCCGCCTCAGAATTAAATGAAATAATCACCCCCGTATCGCTAGCGCTCTGGGCCATCTTCAGATGCGGATACTGGCTCAGATCGTCGGGGGTTACCCGCCAGCCAATTAGGTAAGCGGCCACCAGTTGATCATTTAAGGCCGGATCGGAAAATTTCTCTTCCATCAGCCGCAACAGCATTTCCGAGCCCTGACTGAATCCCGCCAGTACAAAGGGTCGACCCTGATTATAATCTTCCATGTAAATATCAAAGGCCCTGGCCACATCGGCATAGGCCAGATCGAAATACGGCTTGGCATCGGCTGAATCCATCGTGTAGGCATTTAGTCCGGCCTGACGATAATAGGGGGCAAAAAAATTGGCCGCCCCGTCATAAAGGCCTTTTTCCATATTGGTGGCCCCTAAAAACTGGGCCTTGGTGACTTCGTCAGCCAAATCCAGGGAATGCCCATCATCCGTTCCCAGAAAAACGGTCGGAGCCACAAAAAAGACATCGCAATCTTTGGTCAGGGCCTCAGTCACGGGCAGATAGGCCCAGTTCTCGGGCTTGCTGTAATCCACCTCCGTCACTGTCCGGGCACAGCCACCAAATATCACGGTCACCAGAATCAGCACCGCCAAGAGCGCCGCCGATATCTGGCGATTTATCGTTGTTTTCATCATATTCCTCCTTTTTATTCCAATTCCTTCATAACGGTTATTTTATCTTTTTTACCCCGTCAAATCAAAACTTTTCATCCCGACACATAAAAAAAAGATAAAATCAGAATCATTCTTTTAGAAGCCCAATAATTGGGTAATTAATAACAGAGTCATATTTTTATTATCTTTGAATGGAGGATTCTGTATGTATAACATACTTTTAGGCGGCGCTGCCGGCGACGGCATTGAAACAATGTCCGCACTTTTTGAAAAAATGCTGAAACAGTCGGGTTGTCATCTTTTTACAATCCGTGATTTTATGTCCCGGGTCCGCGGTGGCCATAATTTTACCCAAATCCGCTTTGGCAATCAACCACTTCACGCCCACCGGGATACCCTCAATGGGATCTTTGCAATCGATACGACCACCTATCAGGAACACCAGTCCCGGCTTGCTTATGATGGTTTTATTTTATGCGACGATTCCTTACCGATCGATGATTTCCGGGCCATCAAATGTCCCCTAAAAAAAATTGCCACTGAGCTTGGCAACCCCAAGGTCCTTAATAGTGTGGCCGCCGGCGCCTTGCTCAAACTCTTTGACATCCCGCTTGATCACGCCGCTGAAATCATCAAGTCCAGTCTCCGGGCTGACCTGGCCGAAATCAACCTGACTGCTATCGAAAGGGGTTACGCTTTATTGGAAGCCAATTACCGTTTTGCCCCGGCCGAGACGACCGACCAGCTGCTGTTATCCGGAAATACCGCCATTGGCCTGGGCGCTGTGGCTGCCGGAATCCGTTTTTATTCAGCCTATCCGATGTCCCCATCGACCAGTCTGCTGGATTTTTTCAATGCCCAAAGCAGCCCGATGGCGATTGCCGTGGAACAGGCCGAGGACGAAATTGCCGCCATCAACATGGCCATCGGAGCCTCCTATGCCGGGGCCACCGCGATGACCGGCACCTCCGGCGGGGGCTTTTCACTGATGGTCGAAGCCCTGGGCTTGGCCGGGATCGCTGAAATCCCCCTGGTGGCAGTCGATGTTCAGCGACCGGGACCGGCCACCGGCTTTCCGACCCGGACCGAACAAAGCGATCTGAAGTTTGTGATCTCGGCTTCCCAGGGCGAATTTCCGCGAATGGTCATTGCCCTGCGCGATCACCGTGATTGTTTCTACCAGACTGCCCGAAGCCTGGCGCTGGCCAAAAAATATCAGCTGCCGGTGATTCTGTTAAGCGACCAATATCTGGCCGATGCCACTACGACGATCCCAATTCTCGATGAGGCAAAAGTTGTCCGCTTCAATGAGCCGGTCAGCAAAATTCCGGAACTGCCCTACCAACGTTATGCCCTGACCGAGAATGGCATCTCACCACTGGCCATCCCAGGAAAAAGCGAAGCCCTGGTCCGGATCGACAGCGACGAACATGATTCCTGGGGCCAGATCACCGAATCAGCTGCCGTCCGCAATCAGATGGTGACCAAGCGGATGAAAAAGCTGGAAGGCCTGAAAAAAGAGCTGATCGAGCCTGAATTCTGGGGCGATCATCACTGCCAGTCGCTGCTGATCGGCTTCGGTTCCACCAGCGGCGCCATTAAAGAAGCCGTTGACATCCTCAATCAGGACGAAAAAAATTACGGCGCCCTGCTGTTCGGGGATGTCTATCCGCTGCCGACTCAACGACTCCGGCATTTTGCCGCCCAAGTGGTGGAAATCATCAACGTCGAACAAAACACCACCGGCCAGCTGGCCTCCCTACTCCGGCAGGAAGCCCTGATCAACTGTGACTACAGTATTCTCAAATATGATGGCCGGCAATTATCCGTCGACGATATTCTCAACGGCATCAAAAATCATAAGGGAGGTTTCTGACATGAACAAACCAGCATTTTCCACCTATGAAACAGCCTGGTGCCCCGGCTGCGGCAACTACGCGATTCTCGAAACCCTGACCGGAGTATTAAACCAGCTGGGAACTGCACCCCATCAGATTGTGCTGGTCGGCGGGATTGGCCAGGCTGCCAAAACCAACCAATACATCACCGCCAACGGCTTTAGCGGTCTCCACGGCCGTTCACTGCCTGCCGCGGCCGCCATTAAAATTGCCAACGACGCACTGACAGTCATTGTCAATACCGGCGACGGTGATTCCTACGGTGAAGGGGGCAATCACTTTCTTCATAATATCCGCCGGAATGTCGACATCACCCATCTTGTCCACGATAACCAGATCTATGGTCTGACTAAAGGCCAGCCCTCGCCGACCTCGAATCCCTGTGAGCCGTCCCATCGAACCAGCACCTGCAACATGGGGGTTAGCTTTAATCCCTTGCTGGTCGCCCTGGCCGCCGGCGCCACCTTTGTGGCCCGTTCCTTTTCCGGCGATAAAAATCATCTGGCCCAGATGATGACGGCCGCCATCAAACATCGCGGCTACGCTTTGGTCGACATCCTCCAGCCCTGTGTCAGCTTTAACAAAACCAACACCTTTGCCTATTATAAACAACGGATTAAACCGCTGGATACGTCCTATGACCCGACCAATAAACTGGCCGCGATCGAAACCGCGATGACCTTCGGCGACACCATCCCGATTGGCATCCTCTATCAACAACCGGCCCCCACCTATGCCGATAAACGTCCGGAACTGTTTGATCGCGTGCCTCTGATTGATAAAGACGTTCCCCAGAGCGCAATCCAGGCCTTGATTAACAGTTATATCTGATTTAAAATTTAGAAAGAAAAGAGGTACTCTGATGGATCCCAAATTATTTTACCAGTGCAATGACTGCAACGCCGTACTGCTGGAGTTAAACGGTACCCTGACTCAATACTGCAACCACTCCCAAACCCTGCTTAAGCCCAATACCGTCGACGCTGCCAAAGAAAAGCACATCCCGGTGCTTTTCTTTGGCGATCATCAGCTTCAAGTTAAGGTGGGCAGCGTCCCCCACCCGATGACCGCCGATCACTCGATTCTGTGGATCTTTGTCCAGACCCGGACCGGCGGCCAATATGTCCAGCTGACCCCGGAACATCCTCCCGAAGCTTTTTTCACGGTTGAATCCCGCGATGTTATCCGGGTTTACGCCTATTGTGATGTCCACGGCCTCTGGATGGTTAACAATGCGGAACTGGACTATGAAGAAATTGTCTGCTCTCCGGAGTTCCCACAGGGCTGTATTGAATAGAAAACTTAACAAATTGGAGGCAACTGATGCAAAGAGTATTAAATACCATTCAAAACGTTCCCTACCGCAGTTCCCAGCTGGTAATGAAACAAGTCGCCCAGGTACTGCAACTGCCGATTCCCCCGGTCCTTCAGGGGCCGGGGATGGTGCGGCGGTTTCCTGAAATTATTGCGATTTCCGGAGTGACCAAAGTTCTTGTCGTCACCGATAAGCCACTCTATACCATGGGTTTACTGGATTCTTTTTTAGGCGCTCTGGAAACCAACGGCATTGACGCGATTGTTTTTGACAAGGTTCATCCCAACCCCACCTTTGAAAATGTTGAAGACGGTCTGGCTCTGTACTATCGCAGCAACTGCCAGGGGGTAGTGGCCTTCGGCGGAGGCTCCCCGATCGACTGTGCCAAAATCATCGCCGCCAAGGTGACCAACCGTAAAAGTATCGAAAAGATGCGCGGTCTTTTTAAACTGACCCGCCGGCTGCCACCATTTTTTGCAATCCCGACGACCTCCGGAACCGGTTCTGAAGCCACCATTTGTGCCGTCATCACTGATATCAAAAACCATGAAAAATTTTCCATCAATGATCCCAAACTGGTGCCCCTGGCCGCGGTGCTGGATCCCGAACTGACTGCCGGACTGCCGCCATCGCTGACCGCCAGCACCGGCATGGATGCCCTGACCCACGCGATCGAAGCCTATATCGGCAAATACGATACGTCATTTGTTAAGGAAAAAGCGTTAAACGCCACCGAAATTATTATTAATTCTTTGGAAGACACCTATCACAATGGCCAGAATCTGGAGCTGCGACTAAAAATGGCCCAAGCCTCCTTTGATGCCGGGCTGGCCTTCACCCGGGCTTATGTCGGCTACGTCCATGCCATCGCCCATGCCATGGGCGGCTTATACGGGGTTCCCCACGGTTTGGCGAACGCCATTGTGCTGCCCTACGTGCTGGAGTTTTCAAAAAGCGCCGCCGAAAAAAAACTGGCGGAGCTAGCCTTTTATTGCGGTCTCGGGGAAGCCATGTATGACGACGAAACCCTAGCCGAGCTGTTAATCGAAAAGATCAAGTCGATGAATGCCCATATGGGCATCCCCACCACAATTTACGCTCTGAAGGAAAAGGATATTCCCGAACTGGCGAAACGGATTCTTAAAGAAGGCAATCCTACCTACCCGGTCCCCCGAATTATGCATTATCAGGAATGCTGCGAGATCCTCAGACAGCTTTGTCCAGAAACAGCACCCGAGGCCTAAATGCGGGTTCAGGTCTATCCCCCGCCATTTGCCCGGCTGACCGAGCTGGATGAGGATGGCATGATGCCGCTGCCCCAGGGAGCCCGGCTGTTCACCGTTTACCGGCGACTGCAAATCCCCCTGTTGTTGCAGCCACTGCTCGTCTGCCAGGTGAATTATCAGCGCGTCAAATTAAATACCCAGTTAAAAGATGGAGATATAATCAGTTTTATGCTCCCTTTAACTGGCGGATGAGAGGTAATTTTTGAAAGGTTATTGTGGAAAAATATTAATGGTGGATCTTTCGGATGCCACCTTTGAGGAAATCAAAATTCCCGACGCGGTTTACGAACATTTTCTTTCCGGGGTCGGTCTGGGCGCCTATATCCTCTACAAATACATCCCTAAAGGCGCCGATCCCCTGGGGCCTAACAATATTCTCGGCTTTGTCAGTGGTCTCCTTACCGGTACTGGCAGTTTTATGACCGGGCGCTGGCTGGCCGTCTGCAAATCGCCCCTGACCGGGGGCTTTGGCGATGCCAATTGTGGTGGCACCTTTTCGCCGGCGATTAAGCAATGCGGTTATGATGGGCTCTTTTTTAAGGGTTGCGCCAAAACCCCGATGATGCTCTTTATTGACAATACCGGACCCCAGTTGCTTGATGCCGCGGCGTTCTGGGGCCTGGATACGGTGGAAACCGAAGCCGCCATCAATCAGAAAATTACAGCCAATAAAAAGCTGGCCATTGCCACCATCGGACCGGCCGGCGAACACCAGTCCCTGATCGCCGGAATTTCCAACGACGGCGGCCGGATGGCCGCCCGCTCCGGGGTCGGCACCGTGATGGGATCTAAAAAACTCAAAGCTGTTGTTCTGGCCGGCTCAAGGCTGATCCGCAGTCACGATCCCGACACCATCAAAAACATCAGCCAGAGCTACGCCCAAAAAGTCAAAGCTGCCAATCTGCCGCCGCTGGCCAGCGGAGCGATGCTGCCGATGATGGGAAAATCGATGATAGCGACTGATAAGGCCATCCCGATTGACGGGATGTTATCGACAGCTATCATCAAAAAATGGGGCACCGGCTTTACCAATACCATGGGCATGACGATGGGCGATACCCCGGTCAAAAACTGGAAGGGTTCAGTTGCCGATTTCCCCTACGGCAAGTACCGTCATTTGAATCCCGATCTGATTCAAAAACACGAAACCCGAAAATATCACTGTTACTCCTGTGTGATTGGCTGCGGCGGAGTCTGTGAGATCAACGGTCTTTCCAAAGGCCGTTTTCCACACACTCACAAGCCGGAATATGAAACCGTTGCCGCCTTTGGGGCACTGCTTCTGAATAAAGATCGCGACTCGATTTTTATCATCAACGAACTCCTCAACCGCGGCGGGATGGACAGCATTTCGGCCGGTAATACCATTGCCTTTGCTATCGAGTGTTACGAAAAAGGCTGGCTCAGCCTGGAGGCTACCAACGGACTTCAGCTCACCTGGGGTAATGCCGAAGCGATTATTATTCTTGTCGAACAGATGATTGCCGGTACCGGCTTTGGCGCCATCCTTCAGCATGGTGTCAAAAAAGCCAGCGAAATTCTCGGCTTTGAGTCCACCTCCCTGGCCATCCATGCGGGTGGCCAGGAACCAGGGATGCATGATCCCCGGCTCGATCCGATCCTTGGCATCCACTATTCCTGCGACCCCACTCCCGGCCGCCACACTATCGGTGCCGGCAGCTATTACACCTATATGCGGATCTGGGAGGATGTCACCTGGGCGCCCAAAGTCAAACTGGGGGAAGATAAAAACGACGAATACCAAGCTACCAATCAGGTCGGCCTGAAATCGATGATCAATGCCTGTATCAAACAAATTCTCGATGGTTCCGGCGGTTGTTTTTTTGCGTTGGTCAGCGGCCTCAACCACTTTAAGATTTTTGACTATCTCAACGCCGCCACCGGCTGGCAGAAGACCGCCAACGAATACATGACCATCGGTCTGCGGATGCAAACCCTGCGCCAGGCCTTTAACGTCCGGGAGGGGATCAATCCCCGGGATTTTAAAATGAATGACCGTCTCAGCGGCAAACCACCATTGACTGAAGGACCATTAAAAGGTAAACAGTTTAACATGGATGAAATGATGAGCGTTCACTATCAGTTTATGGGTTGGGACAAAAAAACCGGCA
Source organism: uncultured Lachnospiraceae bacterium (assembly GCA_964510565.1). GTDB lineage: Bacteria > Bacillota > Clostridia > Eubacteriales > Eubacteriaceae > Acetobacterium. The sequence goes on from CAZEBY010000002.1 coordinate 37,156, forward strand.
TCCCCACCAAAACGGCCCTGGAGGATCTGGGCTTCTGCGATCTGGAAATGGAGGACATAACCCATGGCTGATCAGAAAAAACCAGTTATCAACTATGAGCGCTGCATGGCCTGCGGAATCTGTTCCGGCGATTGCCCATTGAGCTGCATCGTCCTGCGTAAAACCGATATCGACCGCTACCAGAAAGCCTACCCGGTGCTCGACGAATACTACCGCTGTAGCGGCTGCACCCGCTGTGCCAAAGCCTGCCCGATGGAAGCGATTAGGATGCAATAACAAAAAGATGCTGAATGAGTGTTGTCATCCAGCATCTTTTTTCACTTTCATCATGTACTTTACTTGATCAGAGCGTACATGCAGTGATCAGTGATCTTGCCATTTTTGAATATCGCTTTTTTACAGATTCCTTCCAGCTGGAAGCCAGCCTTTTCCAGGGCCCTCCGGGAACCGACATTGTCGACAAAGGGGCGGCCATAAATTCTGAAAATATCAAAATTGGCAAAACCATATTCACAGGTTTGAATAATCGCCTTGGTCATAATTCCTTTTCCCCAGAAGGGCTCGCCCAGCCAGTATCCCAACTCGGCACTCTTGCAGCTGACATCATCCTGGAGCATCAGACCGACCGAACCAATTGGTTCATTGTCAACAACAATGGCTTTAATCGATTGTTTGGTCTGATCACGGTGCATGCACTGGTCAATGAACATATGGGCATCATCCAAAGTATAGGGTGATGGAAACGAGTTTCGCAAGAAGCAGGCAACTTTGGGGTTATTGGCATAACGCACCAAATTCTCGGCATCATCCAGTTTCCAATCTCTTAATTCAAATTTCATCTTTCTTCCTCCTGTAATGTATAAGTCATGTTATGTTAAACCCGACCGCTTTAGCATTAATGTTTGGCTTAACCGCAACATGCAAGCTGACAATTTTATTTTTTTGTCACTGGTCCCACACTTAAATCGATAATGAATTGCGCTTTCTCTGTTGTCTGATTAATTTTTTCTCTTAAATAGTATTACCCCTTTTTCTGTAAAATATTAAAGAAGTTTTTAGACAAAAAGACACCCCACCCTTTAAATTTGACATTTGTACAAATCTAAGGGTAAGGGTGTCTACGCATTTTATCATCCGATTGAAATTTCTTTTAATTTCCTGATAAATTTCAACTTGATTTTTTTCTCTGGCAACAACCCCATTTGATCAACGTGCTGATTTTACAGACTGGGCAGGGTTCCGGAAATTACCGCCGGCCCCAAGGCATTGATCACGGCCTGCATGATGCCCGTTGAGGTATAGGTTGCGCCGGAAACGGTATCAACCACCGGGGTCTGGGCCGAGATAATCGCGGCCGGTACCGCATCAATGGCCTTGCCATAGTATTTGACATTGTTTTCGTTATGGGAGACCACAGAAACAGCGGTAATCACATTTTCCGCCACCGTGACACTAACCGTCAGCTCCGGTCCATAACCTTCAGCCACCCCGGTATAGGTGCCGTCTTTCAAATCGATACTACCCAAAAACAGATTGGCTTTGGTGACCACCGTATCGGTCACGGTAGCATCCGGTGTTGTTGCCGGGGTGCTTTCAGCGGTCGCCGTACTGGAATTTTCTACCGTTACGGCATCGCTTTGATCGGCCACGTCTTTGGCCGGCGGCGTTTTTGTGCCATACAATTTTTCTACCGAGGTCTCCACTTCCTTTAACGAACTGTTGAAAAAAGCCTCCGGTCCCATAATTCCGCCAACTTCCCAGAGATGGATTCCCAGAAAGACGATCAGAACCACCGTTAACCAGCGGTGCGGCTTAATCCAGGTTAATTTTTTAGGAAAAGCCTTTCTCAGGAAATAGGTCAGTCCCAGCAACACCCCCATCACCATACACAGGGTTCCAAAATTAAATGACAGAATCGCTCCCGATGAGAAAAACCCATGGATACAGGCAGTGATCACAAAAGCAATCCCCATGGTTTTATGTGAATCTCGCAGATTTCGATTTATTTTGGTGATGAATTTATTTTTTCTGGGTCCCTTATTGACAATTCGCAATAAATAGATGATGGCCAGTAAAGCGGCAAAAATGACGCTTAGCCAGGCCGTTAATACGTTTATGATTGTAGTCATCTTAATCCCTCCTTTTTTCTTATCATAACAGAGGATTGTGACATCTTTGTGTCATTTTATTAGTTTATCATGTTTTTGTGATAATTCTGTGACCAAAGCACCTTTTTAATTATTACTTAAGTCATTTTTTCAAAATCGTTTCGGTATTTTTTTTCAAAAAAAATAAGACCTGCCGAAACAGCAGATCCTGGTGTTTAAAAAAACATCGGCCATACTCCAAAAAACAACATCCCCAGTACCGCTGAGATCAAAATCAGTTTGATCGGATGGAGTTTAAAGCGGAAATAGATAAAGACGCCAATGCTAAAAATAATAATTTCCCGATACTGAAGACCGGCAAAAAAATCACCCAGCGAGTGGATGTCCATCCCCTCAGCGATAAAGCCACTGGACATCAGCAACACTACTGCCGAGGCAATCAGGCCAATTACCACCGGTCGCATCCCATAAAGAGCGCCCTGCACCCATTTATTCTGCTGGAAATTGGTAAACGCTTTGGCGATCAGCAGGATAATGATAAATGAGGGCAGCACTACCGCCGTAGTGGTGACCACCGCTCCTGGCAGCCCACCCATTTCCATACCCACAAAGGTGGCAATATTTACCGCAAAGGGCCCGGGGGTCGATTCCGCCACGGCAATAAAATCGGTCAGTTCCAATAACGTCAACCACCCATGAGCCACCACTTCCTGCTGAATCAGCGGAATCATCGCGTAGCCACCGCCAATGGTAAAGAGCCCGATTTTAAAAAAGGTGATAAATAGCTCCAGATAGATCATTTGCTCACCTCGTCATTATTCTTATCGGCCTGATTTTTGTTTAACCCGATCTGATAAACCAGTCCCGTTACGGCTCCACCAAGCAGCAGATAAATGACATTGATGTCGGTAAACGAAGCCAAGCCAAAAGCCAGCATCAAGATCAGTACCGTCAGGCGAGTGTACTCCCCCTTTTTGCCCATTTTAACCAGTGCCCCGAGGATTAATACAATGACCCCGGCCCGGACTCCTTTAAAAGCATAACCGACCCACTCCAGGCTTTGAAACTCCTGAAAAAACAGCGCAATTACACTGATAATCGCAAATGAGGGGATGACCACCCCCAAAGTGGCCAGCAGCGAACCCCAGAAACCGGCGACCTTGTAACCAACAAAAGTCGCCGTATTGACCGCAATCACCCCGGGAGTCGCTTCAGCAATCGCAAAGATATCAAGAATATCTTTACTTTCAATCCAGTGATGCCGTTCCACCGTTTCGTATTCGATCAACGGGATCATCGCATAGCCGCCACCAAAGGTAAACAGGCCGATTTTTAAAAAGGTCAGAAAAATAGTGGTCAGTTTTTCCCGATAAATATTTTTTTCTTCCAAACCATTTTCCCCCTATAAGTCAATCCATACCAGTTCTTCCTGAAAATCGCCCCGTTCGGTAACCGCCCAGATGACATAGTCGGCCAGACCGGAATAGCTTTTAATCCGCGCCGAAATTTTTCTTTCATTTTGATAGATTGTCGGACTCGCTAATCCCGATACTGGATCGTCCGGCTTAACTGTAAATGCATCCATCGGCAGATTAAAGCCTTTGCCGGTATATTTCATATAGGCCTCTTTCAACGCCCAGAGATCATAAAAAGCCTGCTGCTGTTGTTCTTTCGGCAAGGCCAAAAGCCAGTCTGCCTCGCTCGGGGCAAAAAAACGTTTGGCCAGCCTTAATTTCGGATGACTCATCTTTTGAATGTCGACCCCGATCGAATCTGATCCCAAACCACAGACCACATAAGCCCCGGAATGGGAGAGGTTAAAGAAGATCCCGGGATAATCGGCGAGCCAGGGTTTGCCATCACTGCCCCTCTTGATCACAAGCGGCTCCTGAATACCATAGCTCTGGGCGAGTGCTTTTTTAAGCAGCACTTCAGCCCCCACCGATCGCGCCCTGGCTGCCGGTGTTTTTAACCGCTGGGCCTTTTTTTGTCTTTCTGTTGATACCGCTTTTAGGGCCGCGGCTAAACGATAGGGTTTTGACAAGCTGCGAACGTCAGCAATAAAAATCCGGGTTTTGGGGTTTTCCATTTTCTCTCCCGCACTGATCTGATTAATCTTTGCGCCAATTCCATTTGTCCCAGGTTGGCCATTATTTTAAATTACTCAGAATCACTTCTTTTGATATCGATACCTAGATTATACTAGAAAAGATAAGAGCAGGCAAACAATCGGTTATTGTCTGCCCGCTCTTTCGTCGCTGCTTTCATCTACTAATGCCTGAATTTCCTGGCGGTTATTTTCATACTGGTCTCCTCTGAGGGCCGAACATCCACCGATGTTCTTTTTACCCTGCAGCAGTTTTTCAGCAAAAGCCATACAGTTATTTTCACCACAATTTTTACAATTGGTATGCGGCAGATATTCATAAATATCAAAAGCGCTAATTTTCTGTTCCGGCATCATTTTCTCCTGATTCTTATTTTGCGCAGCTGGTCTAACCCGCCTCGCAGGTATGACAAAACCTGCTTTTTAAGCGGTCTTAAAAAGCAGGTCAAATTTCTTATGGCAGAGGTAGCAGGATTCGAACCTGCGAGTGATGGAGTCAGAGTCCATTGCCTTACCGCTTGGCGATACCCCTTTATTCATTTTCTGTCCCGAAGGTACGCTAAATATTTTATCTGAATTTGTTGTAATTGTCAAGGAAAATGAATAATTGATTTGCTTTTTTATTTATTTCGTCTTTTCGCCAATCCCAAACACCCTTTTGGCGTTGCGAGTGGTCATCTCAGCCACCTCTTCGACCGCCATCCCCCGGATCCGGGCAATTTCGGCGGCCACAAAACGTACATAGGCCGGCTCGTTGCGTTTACCGCGATGCGGTGTCGGCGTCAGATAAGGACTGTCGGTTTCAATCAGCAGCCGGTCCAATGGCATCATTGCTACAACTTCCGGAAGCTTCCTGGCGTTGCTGAAGGTCAGCGGCCCGGAAATCGACAGATGAAAGCCCATTTCCAGAAAAACCTTCGCCATTTCCACCGAGCCGCTGTAGCTGTGCATGATCCCGCCGTACTCCGGGGCAAAGTATTGCTTTAAAATCCGGACCATGTCCTCCATCGATTCGCGGTTATGGATCACAATCGGCAGCTGCACCGCTTTGGCGATAATCAACTGGCGAATAAAGACCTCCTGCTGGACATCACGGGGGGAATAGTCATAGTGATAATCGAGGCCAATTTCGCCAATCGCCACCACCTTTTCTTTTTGAGCCCATTCGGTTAACAGGGCATCGTGTTTTTCGGGGACGTAATCCTTGGCATCGTGAGGATGAATCCCCACGGTAGCATAAACCATCGGGTATTTTTCACTCATTGCCACCGCCCGGAAGCTGGAGGCCTCGTCAGCGCCGGGGTTGATAATCAGCTCCACCCCGGCTGCCCGGGCATTTTCCAGCACCGCTTCGCGGTCCTCGTTATATTTCTGATCGTCGATATGGGCATGGCTGTCAATTAACATTGGTGTATCTCCTTTGCTTTTTCAATTAAAACTTCTTTTTCATTTTGATAGACTTCATCGATGACGCCTTCCAGCAGCAGTTTAAGAATCCGCCCGATTTCGAGGCCGTTGGTGATCCCCATGGCAATCAGATCATCACCATTAACCGCCAGGTCTTTCATCGAAAAACAAGGCTTTTCGACCAGCACCTGATCCAGCAGTGCCTCGAGTTTTTCAAGTGATTCCAACCGGTCACGATACTGCGGCGCCTGCGCCAGGTTATCGCCCCGTTTAATTGCCAGCAGCTCCCGAAACAAGGGCTCGGACAGACGATTTAACCAGCGCTTGACACTCTTTTTATCCACATCAATCAGCGTGTCGTGGTATTTTACCAGCAAACAGACCTGATCAACGCTGCTCTTACTGAGCCGCAGCGCCGTCAGTCGCTCACGCGCCATCGCTTCGGATATTTTGCTGTGGCCTTTAAAATGACCGACTCCAGCCGCATCCCTGGTAAAGGTTAGGGGTTTCCCCAGGTCGTGAAAAAGCATCGCCCAACGCAGCCGCGGCAGCGGCGGTAGCGTTTCCATGGCCACTGCCGTATGGGTCAGGACATCGTAACAATGGTGGGGATTCATCTGATCAAAGTTTTCAGCCGGCAATAGCTCCGGGATTACCACCCCCAGCACGGCGGTTTCGGCTAAAATGACGGCCCTGGCATTTTTTCCGCAGATCAGTTTATTCAACTCGGCAGCAATCCGCTCGGCCGAAATGTTACGCAGTTGTCCACAATTCTGCCGGATCGCCCGGCGGGTTTCCGGCTCCAGAGTAAATCCCAACACGGCCGCAAAACGCAGTCCCCGCAGCATCCGCAGGGCGTCCTCGGCCATTCTTTGCTGCGGATCACCGACGCCGCGAATGATCTTTTTTTTAAGATCCGCAGCGCCGCCAAACGGATCAATCAGACCTTTCTCGGGATGATAGGCCATCGCATTGATCGTAAAATCCCGCCTGGCCAGGTCATCGACCAGATTTCTGGTGAACGCAACCGCATCCGGTCGGCGGCTGTCCGAATAATCGCCTTCAATCCGATGTGTGGTGATTTCGATGGCCATCCCCTCAAGAATAAGGGTCACGGTACCGTGGCTGAGGCCGGTTTCAAGGATCCGCTGACCGGCAAAACAGGCCATGACTTCTTCCGGAGTGGCATCGCTGGTCATGTCAAAGTCAGTCGGCGGGATGTCAAGGAGAAAATCGCGGACGCAGCCGCCCACCAGATATCCACAGAATCCACAGCTTTCCAGTTGTTTAAAGACCTTTTTTACCGGAAGCGGAAGATTATGCTTCATTACTTCCCAGACCGATGTCGTCTGCGACTGCCCGCATTCCCAGAATCGTTTCCTGCATCAGCTCATCCAGTGAATAACCAGCCATCTCAGCGCCTTTTGTAACTACCTCGCGATTGACCCCGGCGGCAAAACTGACCGTTTTGAATTTCTTCTTCACCGATTTTAGTTCCAGATCGTTGACACTTTTGGAAGGCCGCATATAGGCACAGGCAGTAATCAGTCCGGTCAGTTCATCGGTGGCATAAAGAATTTTTTCCATCTGATGGGTGGGTTCCACATCAGCACAGAGACCAAAGCCATGGCTGACGACGCTGTTGATAAAGGCTCGCTCGTAATCGTTGGCTTCCAGGATTTCGACTACCTTAACGCAGTGCTGATCGGGGTACTTTTCATAATCAAGATCGTGAAGCAGCCCAACAATGCCCCAGTAATCCGGGTCTTCCCCTTCGAGTTTGGCAAAATGTTCCATCACTCCCGACACCGCCAGGCCATGATTGACCAGGGATTCGCTCTCATTATATTCTTTTAATAACGCCAGTGCTTTTTCGCGATCCAATTGTGTACTCATTTTATCTCCTCGTGCTTCTTTAAAATTTAAGGGCAGCTTGCCCTTTTGTAATGGCAAAACAGCCATTGCGTCGGTTTTTGCTCCCGCTATTTACTTTTTAATTAAAGGTATTTTAACACAGTTTGCATCCAATGGACAAAACAGTCGCAAATTCTTAAGCTTTTTATCACCAACAAAAGCCCTGCCACAGATTTTTCTCTCGATGGCAAGGCTAGTGCTTAATTTTTCATTTGTCCTTATTTTTTTATTCTAATTTTCAGCTAAGATCCCCAGGTTTGTTGAAACAGTGCATCAATCCGATGCGTCAGGGTTTCTGGCCCAATTCCAAAGCACCGATTATCGACCTGATTGACCGGCATAATCTCCATCAGCGAATTAGTGATAAACACCTCGTCGGCAGCCAGCAAGTGATCGCTGCTGAAACGCCCTTCTGCCACCGCGATGCCCTGATCACTTATCAACTGAATCACCTTGTTTCGGACAATCCCGGCCAGTAGCCCGCAATCCCTTGCCGGGGTACCGACTCGGCCGTTTTTGATTAAAAAGATATTGGTCATGCAGCCCTCAGCCAGATGGCCCTGGGTGTTATAAAAAAGGGCTTCGCTAAAGCCCCGGGCCTTGGCCTCATTTAAAATCAGCAGATTTTCGAGGTAATTATTGGACTTGATCGACACCAGCCGGGATTTTTCATTGCGGATCGAATCACTGGTACAAATTTTTAGCCCCTGTTCAAACATCTGGCGGGTATAAGGGTTTTCCCGGGCGGTTATCAGCAGGTTATCTGCCTTTAAGCCCTTACTGAGGGTCACCCGCAGAGCACCGCGAAGCATCTCATTTTTTTTAATGATCTGCAAACAATCCGCCCCGATCTGATCGGGGTGACGCGTCAGGTTCAGGCCCATCACCAGGGCGCTCTGTTTGAGCCGTTCCATGTGATCCGCAAAGAAAACCAGCTTACCGTCGGTCACCTTGATGGTTTCAAACACCCCATAGCCATAAAGAAAGCCCTGATCCAGAGGCATCTGGCATTCTTTTGCAATTGCTCCGTTATAACTGACGTAATCCATTGGGTTCCCTCTAAACTCGTTTTATCGCAATCAATACCGTTTCAACGCGTCCATCAGGGCGCGACCCTTATCGAAGGTTTCCTGATATTCAGACTCGTTGTCGGAATCCCAGACGATCCCGCCCCCGACCTGAAAATAGCCCTTGCCGTCCTTGCAGACAATCGTCCGGATGACGATATTGAGATCCAGATCGCCGTTGAAATCAATATAACCGATCGAACCGGTGTAAATGTTTCGTTGGGTCGGTTCCAGCTCGTCGATAATCTCCATCGCGCGGATCTTCGGCGCCCCGGTAATCGAGCCGCCGGGGAAGGTGGCTTTGACGCAGTCAATGGCATCGAGATCATCCTTTAATTCTGCGGTCACCGTGGAGACCAGGTGAAAAACCGTCTGATATTCTTCCAGCTTGAATAATTCCGGAACCTTGACCGTGCCGGTTTTGGCGATTTTACCGAGATCGTTTCGTTCCAGGTCGACAATCATCAAAAGCTCCGCTTTATCCTTTTCGCTGTTGACCAAAGTATCCCTGTTGGCGGCATCTTCTTCCGGGGTTTTACCCCGGGGCATGGTGCCCTTAATCGGCCGGGTTTCAATCTGTCGGCCCTGAACCAGAATAAACCGTTCCGGTGAACTGGAGACAATCTGGCCATCGCCAAAATCGATATAGCTGGCAAAGGGTGCCGGATTGATTTTTCGCAGTTCACTGTAAAGCTCCAGGGGGCTAAGTTGTAAATCGGCATTAAACCGCTGAGTCAGGTTGGTCTGATAGATATCACCGGCCAGAATATATTCGTGCACCGCATCCAGGGCATTCATATATTCGGGTTTGGTGAAGTTACCCCGGAATTCCAGATTCTCATTGATTTTAAAATCCGTACGGATGGCGACCTTGGGATCACCGGCAAACTTTGCGGCCAAGCGACTGACCATATCGGCTTCGTTTTCTTCAATCCCCAAAGCGGCCACATAGGTTTTATTCTCCTTGTGATCAATAATCACAATCCCATCGTAAAAACCCATAAAACAATCGGGAACATTGACATCATCCACGGCAGTCCGGGGAAACGCTTCCAGATGATGACAGAGGTCATAGGAAAAATAACCCACCGCTCCGCCTAAAAAGGGAAACGGCGATTGATAGTCCAGTTTATACTGTTTTAACAGTTTTTGCAGTTCATCAAAAGGATCGCCGGTAACCGTTTTCGTCTCCGTCTGCGTTTTGACGGTAATGTCGTTGCCCTTGCTGGTAAAGACCAGCAGCGGATCTGCACCGATAAATGAGTAGCGTCCCAGGCTGTCAGGGTCTCTTCCGCTGTCAAGGAAGAAACTGTAGGGCTGATCTTTAAATAAAAGATAGCTTTCAAAACTGTTTAAGTCGGTTTTAATTTCTTGTATTAGCATCTTACACCATTTTCTTTTGTCGTTTGATAAAAGTTGTCCAATAATTCCATGCCCATTTCAGTCAGAATCGCCTCCGGATGAAACTGAACTCCTTCGATGGGATAGTGCTTATGGCGCATCCCCATGATCTCATTTTGATCGGTCCGGGCGGTGATCTCAAAAAATTCAGGAATTTCCTGGTTCTCCACCACCAGAGAATGGTAACGGGTCACCTTCAAGGGATTATTAAGGCCATCAAAGACCCCAACGTTGTCATGGGCGATGGCATGGACTTTACCATGAACCGGTTCCAGCGCTTTTGTGATCTTACAGCCGAAGGCCTGGCCAATGATCTGATGGCCCAGACAAATCCCCAGAATCGGGATTTCACCCTTAAAGCGGTGGACTACATCCAGACAGATGCCGGATTCGTTGGGGGTGCAAGGCCCCGGTGATAAAACAATCATCGACGGCGCCATTTTTGCAATCTCGTCGAGAGTGATCTTATCATTTCGCTTTACAATCACCGTTTCATTCAGTCCTTCCAGATACTGGACTAAATTGTAGGTGAATGAATCATAATTGTCGATCATTAGAATCAATTTTTATACCTCTTAGTATTAATCATTTTGTGCTGTATTGTATCACACTCCAAGGGTTTTAGACAATGAATTATAGCTGGAATATTTGGCGTGATTTTTTTGCTTAACCCCATCCTTTTCTCGAATCATCCCACCAGAAATTACCCCCAATCCAATGCCGAAGGAAACTACTTTCCTTTAACATCGGCTAACCTGCCATCGCCCGATGCCATTCAAATAAAAAAAGACCACCTGGTATTAAGGGTAGTCTCTTTTTAAAGGGGAGAGGTAATCATATATTTTAGTCATTCCAGACGTCACAAAAATCCAGAAAAAACGTAAAACCTAGGGTTTAAAAATCATATACAACAGCTTTGTTATCTTAAATTTGAGGGGATTGTTTTCTGATTGCGCTTTATCTTCAATCTGTTCATGTGCCGTTTCTGATGAACTTTCGGTTGACTTTTCATCAGGTTCCGGTAGCTTGATAAAGCGATTGACCAAAAACGCCACGATGATTCCAAACGCCGTTTCCAAAAGCCTCAAAATTGCCAGCATATAGCTACCCATCTCCTGGGGATAGGTGGTCATCACACTGAGAAACATCACACAGGCAATCACAATGGCACCCGCCTTGTTGAAATTATTACACAGATAAATCAGAATCAAAATACCCAGGGGAATGATGGCCACATAGGCGTACTCATAAGGAATTAAATTAGTAACAAAAATACCCAAAAGTCCTGCGGCTCCACCAAAGATGGTTCCCAATATCCGATTCCAACCGGTTTCGATGGAATTTTCAATGCTCGGCCCCATGGTAAGCACCGCTGCAATTGCAGCAAACAGTGGATTAAACTCCGGTCCCATGATTGCAAATACCACCACACAGATGAATACTGCCAGCACCGTTTTTATGTTTCTCATACCAAGCGATGGCAGATGACATAATTTCATGATCTTTTTGCTCCAATTATTTATTTAACTTTTGCCCTCATCATTTTGTTCCCACTAAAAATTGTGATGATAAACATTTCTCTATCTAGAGTATACTCGGATATTTAATTAAGTCAATAGCGTAATCATTTTCAGGCTGATGTAATAGTTTTCACTGTGTAATTCTTAAGCAAACTCACAGATTTTTTACGTTTTTCGCCTCCCGAATCTCCCCCATTGCAACTCGCTTTTCGCGGACCGATTGAAGCCGGGCAATCAATTCTTCCTTTTCATCCAAACGGATCATTTCTTTCATGGCGGCCAGACTAGACTCGAATTTCTCGATCTGATCGAGCAGATTTTTGCGGTTGCACATAAACAACTCGGTCCACATCGGTGCATTAATCATCGCAATCCGAGTCAAATCGCCAAAACTACCGCCCTCGAAATCCGTGATCGACAAATCATCTTCGCAGTCTACCAGGGCGGCGGCAATCACGTGGCAGAGCTGAGAGGTAAAGGCAATTTTTTCATCATGAGTTTCAGTGGAGGTTTCGACGATATGGTTAAAACCCAGATCGGTTACGATGTCCCGGATCAACTGGATATTTTCCGGCTGATTGGTGGGCAAGGGGGTTAGAATATAATTGCGATTCTTAAAAATCCGATCATCCGCCCCGCCAAACCCTTCTTTTTCACTGCCGGCCATCGGATGTCCGGGGATATAATCAATATCTTTGCGCAGCAGATTGCCGAGGTTTTTAAAGACCACTTCTTTGACCCCAATAATATCCGTGACAATGGCCCCCGGTTTGAAGTCTTCCATATAGAGCGCCAGAAAAGCCAGGGTGTCCATCGGTGTCAGACAGATAAAAACCAGATCGCATTGAGGCAGCATTTTTTGTAGCCCTGCTGAATCCCAGACGCCTTGATCAATTACACCTTGATCCAACGCTTTTTCGATCACCGCCGGGTTTAGATCATAGGCCCAGATTTCTCTGGGCCCCTGCTTCCTGAGTCCCATGGCCAGGGCCCCGCCCATCAAACCCAGGCCAATAAAGCCAACGATGGAATCTGCTCTGCTTTTCATTACATCACCTTGTTCTCAAACTCAGCGTATTTTTTCACGGTAACCATAATTTTATGGAATTGTTCCGGAGTAATCGACTGTTCGCCATCACACAGTGCTTCTTCAGGGTTATTATGTACCTCAATCATCACGCCGTCGGCACCAGCAGCAATGGCCGCTTTTGTCAATGCTTCAACGGTCCAGGACAACCCGGTGGCATGGCTGGGATCTACGATAATCGGTAAATGGCTTTTTTGTTTGAGCACCGGAATACAGCTAATGTCCAAGGTATTACGGGTGGCGGTTTCAAAGGTACGAATTCCCCGTTCACAAAGGATAACCTTTTCGTTTCCTTCTTTCATGATGTATTCGGCCGACATCAGGAATTCCTGCATCGTTGATGACATTCCGCGTTTTAACAAGATCGGTTTATCAATTTTGCCCAATTCCCGGAGCAGATCAAAATTCTGCATATTTCTGGCACCCACCTGGATAATATCAACATCTTCAAAGGCCGGCAAATGCTCAAGCGACATCAGTTCGCTGACAATCGGAAGTCCGGTTTCTTTTCTGGCGATTTTCAACAACTCCAATCCCTCGTAACCCAAGCCCTGGAAGGCGTACGGCGAGGTTCGCGGCTTGAAAGCGCCGCCACGGAGAAAGGTGGCTCCGGATTCCTTGACACTTTTGGCAATCGCCACGACCTGTTCTTCGCTTTCCACCGAACAGGGGCCAGCCATCACCGTGATCGTTCCTTCGCCGACTTTTCGGCCCTTGACGTCAATGATGGTGTCAGCGGGATGAAACAGACGATTGGCCTTTTTATAAGGTTCCTGAACCCGTAACACATTTTCTACAATACGGTTTGAACGGATTTTTTCAACATCAGCCAAGGTGGTATCCCCTACTATTCCCAGAATGGTGTGATCCACACCTTTTGAATAATGAATGCTTAATCCCTGTGTTTCGATCATCTTGATTAACCTCTGAATATCTTCTTCATTTGTGTTTGGTTTAACAACTATTATCATTTCTTCCTCCATTTTTGACTCACTGACCGCTTGGTTTTATCTTCTGTGCACCGAAGACCACCGGAAACCGGTCACCTGATTTCCCGTGATTCGCACGCGGCTGGCTATTTACAAACATACTTTTGAGCCTTTACCTTGCGAAAAAAAAAGGAGACTTCCTAAGAAGCCTCCTAAAAATCAACTTTTATCCAATACACTAGTATCGCTAAAAATTTCTCATGGGTTGGGATTCTTATAGGAACTTAATTGATCGTACGCAAAATAACCAAAGCTAAAAAACCAATAGCTTTGGGTGTTAACGTAATAATATTCATTTAAGTTTCTTCTTAAATCTTCCATGATATTCCTCTCAGGACACATTACTGACGAGAAAATAAATTCTCCGCAACTTATCGTATGATAATGTGTATTTGGTCCATTATAGACCTCTTTTATATCATTGTCAAATAAAATTGTGTTAAATATTAATTCTTTATTTTACGTGTTGACAAGCACCCATCGCATATGTTATATTGCTTATAATTCCTACTGGTTTTATATGTATTTCATTCTGCAAATAATGATATAAGGAGATACGATTATGAAAGATTCCCGAAAATTTGAAACCCTCCAGCTTCATGGCGGACAAACCCCCGATCCCACCACCCATGCGGTGGCGGTACCTATTTATCAGACAACCTCTTATGTTTTTGATAACAGCGAACACGCTCAGCGATTATTTGGACTGGAAGAGCCGGGTAACATCTATACCCGGATCATGAATCCCACCACCAGTGTTCTCGAAGAACGAATGACGCTGCTGGAAGGCGGCGTTGGTGCCCTGGCCTTTGCTTCCGGCTCGGCCGCCATAACTGCCACCATTCTCAATATCGCCGGCACTGGTGATGAACTGGTGGCCGCATCGACCCTATACGGCGGCACCTATAATCTCCTCAATACTACCCTGCCCCGACTGGGTATTAAAACCAGCTTTGTTAACCCGGATGATCCTGAAAATTTTCGAACTGCCATCAACGAAAATACCAAAGCTATTTACATCGAGTCGCTGGGAAATCCGGCCATCAATATTGTCGATGTCAAAGCGGTAGCCAAAATCGCCCATGACAACGGACTGCCGCTGATTGTTGACAATACTTTTGCTACCCCATATTTATTCCGACCGCTGGACTTTGGAGCCGACATCGTCGTCTACTCGGCGACCAAGTTTATCGGTGGACACGGCACCACCATCGGCGGGATCATCATCGACGGCGGCAGCTTTGACTGGGCCGGCAGCGGCCGCTTCCCGCTGTTTACGACGCCGGACGCCAGCTATCATGGCATTACCTACGCCAGCGATATTGGCGCTGCCGCCTTTATTGTTAAAGCCCGGGTGCAGCTGCTCCGCGATACCGGGGCCTGCATCAGTCCCTTTAATGCCTTTCTGCTACTGCAGGGTCTGGAAACCCTGTCGCTGCGCCTGGATCGGCATCTGGAAAATACCCAAAAAGTGGTCACCTACTTAAGCAACCATCCTCAGGTTTCATGGGTAAACTATCCGTCACTGCCCGACAACCCTTACAAGACTCTTGCTGATGAATACTTTAAAAAAGGACCCGGTTCGATTTTCACCTTTGGAATCAAAGGAGGGATCGCCGCCGCCCGTAAATTTATCGACAACCTGACCCTGTTTACTCACCTGGCCAATGTCGCCGATGCCAAATCGCTGGTGATCCATCCGGCCACCACCACCCATCAGCAACTGTCTGGTGACGACCTGATTGCCGCCGGCGTGACCGAAGACATGATTCGTTTGTCGATTGGACTCGAACACAGTGATGATATTCTGGCTGATCTCGATCAGGCTTTTTCTAACGCCTTTTAGTTTTATAATCAATCCCCCGGAGGTGAACATATGCCGATAAAAATACCCACTGACTTGCCCGCCAGTCAGATTCTAACCAATGAAAACATTTTTGTGATGGATGCTGACCGGGCCAGCCATCAGGATATCCGACCCTTAAAAATTGTTATTCTCAACCTGATGCCGACTAAAATTACCACTGAAACCCAGCTGTTACGGCTTTTAGGAAATACACCGCTGCAAATTGAGGTAACCCTGTTACAAACGAAAACCTACGAAAGTAAAAACACCTCTTCCGAGCATCTGGGCTCCTTCTATTGTTATTTTGAGGATATCAAGGCGCAGCGCTTTGATGGCCTGATTATCACCGGCGCCCCGATCGAAACCCTGGCGTTTGAAGAAGTGGATTATTGGGATGAGCTCACCCAGATTATGAACTGGAGCAAAACCAATGTCTTTTCTACCCTGCATATCTGCTGGGGCGCCCAGGCCGGACTTTATTATCATTATGGGATTGAGAAGTATTTGTTACCCGAAAAAGCCTTTGGTGTTTTTGAACACCACTTGGAACAGGATTATGTCAAACTGTTTCGGGGCTTTGATGATACCTTTTATGTGCCCCATTCGCGGCATACCGGAATTCATCGGGAAGCCCTCGATGCCCACCCAGAACTGGAAGTCATGGCTTCATCAAAAGAATCGGGGGTGTATATCGTCATGGCCCAAAACGGCCGCCAGATTTTTGTCACCGGCCACAGCGAATATGACCCCTTGACCCTCAAGGGTGAATATGATCGCGATGTTTCCCAGGGTAAGCCCATCAACATCCCAATCAACTATTACCCCAATGATGATCCCAGCCAGCCGCCAGTGGTCCGCTGGCGCGGTCACGCTAACCTGTTGTTCAGCAACTGGCTGAATTACTACGTCTATCAGGAAACCCCTTATGAATTATCCGAGGCTGCATTTTAAGCGCATGATAAAAGCGCAGGTTACCCTGCGCTTTTTGACTTTAGTACTATGCTTTTAGTATAATGCTTTTTTCTTCGACAGCACGACCTTGAATTTCCAGCCGTTTTCCTTGGCGGCAGTTTTAACAATCTTGTTGAACTGGCCCAGATCAAAATCGTATTCATATGCCTTGCCATCGACTGTATACTGAACCGCCTTAACCTTACGGGATAAGGTTGACCCGCTTTGAGAAAAGCTGTCACTACTGAAACCAAATGAAAACCCGCTTTTGATTTCTTTGGTCAACTCCCAGAAATAAATGGTCTGATCCTTTTCGTTGATCAGCATCGCATTTTCATAATGGATTTTCACTTTTCCCGTCGGATGTTTGGCATCCAGTAATTCCTGATCAACCGAGATATCGGTTGCGCCGCCAATTTTGCAAGTAATTCCGATTTCTTCATATTGTCTGGCAATACTGGCAATTATTTCATTTTTTCCCATCGTTCGATTAATTTCTCCTTCACTGCTGCTTTATTTTACAACAAATTCGGTAACGGTATCAGGATCTTCACGGTCATCAATATAAATTTCAACAGCATAGTTCCCCGGTGTGGTTACCAAATCAGCCGGTAGAATACCCCACAGCGGTGCATCACTGACATCGCCGTTATTGATGGTAACGGAATCGACTACCTGTCCTTCAAAATACCAGATAAAGGTAATATCGGTATCATCCGGTGCGTTATGCAGTTCTGCAGCAACATAAACATCGGTATTGACCGGAAATGAGCTGACCTTGTCAATCGGCATCGACTGGTCATCTACCCCGGTTGTCATCACTGCATTGCTGACGTTAGCTGAGGTGGCACTGCAGCTGGCCCCCATAAAAAGCACTGCAACCATCATGATGGTTATGGCCACAAGATAAAGTGTAAATTTATTTTTTTTCATGACTTTTTCCTCCTGAATAATAATTTTTACGCAAATAGCCGGAATCTCATTTCTGTAAATCACTCGAATTATCATTACCGTCACCTGACCGACAAACAAGATTTATAATCGATTTCAGCCATGCTTTTTCTTTCTCGTCCGGTCTGTAAATTTACCCCTGTGTTTCGCTTAGCCCTCCCTTTTTAAAAAAAGATTTTTGTCACGCGTTCCCACCTATTTTCGTATTTTTATTTTACCACATTTCCGAAAAAAATAACATTCCCGCACCGGCTTTTCGCCAATAAAAAAACTCAAACTAACATCGCTTGAGTTTATTATTGGCGCTAATTCATCTGATTTGTTTTATTCCGATTATTTAAGGCCTTCATCACGGCGAGAAGCAGAAATAAATGCATTAATTATTTGACTAACGGGAATATTTTGTGCTCAGCCTAGAGGATCAACCGGTCATAATCATCAAAAGCCTGCTTCCGGGTTAGTAGAATCGAGAAGTGTATCCCAAAGTAGCGGGAGATCAGAATCGCCCCCATGATCACAATCTGGTAGACAATGGCGGTCATTGGCATTGAACCGCCAAGAATCTGTCCGGTCATCATCCCCGGCAGGGAGACCAGACCTATGGTTTCGGTGGAAGCGATAATCGGATTCATGCAGGCAATGATCGCCTCCTTGTACCAGGGCAGGGTGGACTCCCACTGATTAGCCGACAACGCCAACCGATACTGATATTGCCGTTCATTTTGCCTTAAGCCGTTGTAGAAGGTATTGATCCCGATGATGTTACCGCTGAGACTGTTGCCCAGCAACATGCCCATCAGCGGGATATAGTATTGGGCATCAAAGATATTGTCCAGACCGATCACAAATTGATTGATGAACAGAATCATCGCCAGATTGGGAACGCCAAAACCAATCACAATCGGTATAAACTGCTTTTTGATGGTCAACCCACAGGTTTTAACGGTCGATAATCCCGCCGCCCCGATCATAAATAAAACATAGGCCGAGTTCACCCAGAGGTTGTTGAATAAAAAGATATACTGCAGGAAAAAGCCGACCAGCACCAGCTGGATGGTCATCCGGAAAAGCGCATAAATAGTCCGTTTATTGAGTCCGATTCCCAGTTTATAATTGATACTGGCCATCGGCAGCACAAAGATCAACAGATAGAACGGAGTATAGAAAGGTATTTCCTGAACGCCCATTACCAGCTCACCTCCCTTAGTCCCCACTTTTGATAAATGTCGTCATGGGAAACCACTAAAATGGTTTTATTATAGCTCAACAACAGCTCCACCATTTTGGTCTTCAGCTCATGATCTAGCCCGGTGGTGATTTCATCCAAAATCCAGATCTCGCGATCCAGCAGAATCCCCAGAATCAGGGCCAGCCGTTGCCGTTCGCCTCCTGAAAGGGCATCGACATCTCTTTCCAGGGTGTCTGGCGGCAGCGCCATGGTCGTAAGCCACTCCCTCAAAACCGCTTCCTGATAGTTGAGATGACGATTGACCTCAAATTTAAAAATCGCCGCAAAAACTTCGCGGACAATCCCTTTGGGGAGATCAGCATCTTGACTGACATACGTAATTTTGCTGCGAATCTGATTGACGGTTGCCCTGCTCAAGACAACCCCCGCCACCACAATTTCACCGACATCGGGTATCACAAAGCCCAGCAGCATTTTAACCAGGCTTGTCTTTCCCCGGCCCGAAGGCGCACAAAAAAGAACCTTTTCACCCTGCTCAATGGCCAGATTAAAACCTGAAAAAATCAGCCGCCGATCATATTGCAACTGAATATTTCTAAATTCCAGATACGCCATTTTATCTCCTTCTAACCTTATTGGGTTTAGTTTAACGGCCTAGTCTGAATCGTTGCCGATTCACTTAATTGTTCGGTCTGCCCTGGCCCCTTTTAATTACCGGTGACAAAGAAATACAGCAAGACGATCACACCCAAGACAATCCGGTACCAACCGAAGATTTTAAAGTCATGTTTTTTGATATAGGTCATTAAAAACTTGATCGCCAATACCGATGTAATAAACGCCGCGATCATCCCGACCAATAGAATCACCACTTCCCAGAGGGAAAAGGCAAAACCGAATTTAATCAGTTTGAGCAGACTGATGCCAAACATCACCGGGACCGCCATAAAAAAGGTGAATTCGGCAGCCACCGTTCGGGATGTCCCCAATATCATTCCCCCCAGAATTGTTACCCCGGATCGGGATGTCCCCGGAACAATTGACAAGGCCTGAAAGGCCCCGATCTGCAGGGCCCGCTTATAACTGAGCTCCGATAACTTGACCACTTCCGGTTGGTGGCTTTTATTACGATTTTCAATCACAATAAAAAGAATCCCATAGAGAATCAGCATCGCTGCGACGGTGATCGAATTCATAAAGTAAGTATCAAATAAACTATCCAGCAGCAAATAGGCCATAATCCCTGGAATGCAGGCGACTGCAATTTTCGACCACAAAATCACGGTGTTTTTGCGGATCATTATTTTTTTATCTTTAAAGGAAAACGGCACCAATTTATGCCAATAAATATAAACAACCGCTAAAATTGCGCCTAATTGAATCACATACAAAAACATTTCGATAAATGGCTCCGACATATTTAATTTAATGATGTCATCCACCAAGATCATGTGTCCGGTACTGCTGATTGGCAGCCACTCGGTTACACCCTCAACAATCCCCAGAACGATTGCTTTTAAAATTTCCAAAAATCCCATTTTTCCCTCTCTTTTGCCTTAAAAGTAATGTCTTCCGTGATCCTTTGATGCCGATCGGTCCTGATGCTCCGTCCAGATCACGCTCAGTCTTAATCTTACTTTTAATCCGGATAAATTACAACTTTTTTTCGCACAATTAAGACTTTTATTCTGAATTCACCGCGAAGTTTCACACACCCTCGATTCTGTTTTTACAGTTTTTCGATGGCCTTTAAAATACCGTAAAGGATTGCCTGAGGTCGCGGCGGACAGCCTGGTATATAGACATCAACCGGGACAATGCCGTCGATCCCGTTGCTGGTGGCGTATGAATCTCTGAAGATACCGCCGCTACACGCACACGCACCAACCGCCACAACCAGTTTCGGATCCGGGGTCGCATTATAGGTCTTAATCAATGCCAGTTGCATATTCCGGGTGGCTGTTCCCGTCACCAACAGCATATCGGCATGCCGAGGTGAGGCGACAAAATGAATCCCCAGTCTTTCCACATCGTTAAAGGGGTTGTTGAGGGCGTTGATTTCATAATCGCAGCCATTGCAGGATCCTGCATCCACCTCGCGGATATTCAGACTTCTGCCAAATGTCTTGCCGATCCGCTTGTCAAGTTCGGCACAGATTGCTTCATAAGGCATGGCAATGGCCTGATCTACGGCGATGACCAGGGGGCTGCTTCGAAGCGCCGACCGTTCTTGTTCCGCCAACTCAAACTGATTGGTCATCACAATTGCCCCGGATGGGCAGATTTCTTCACAGAGGGTACAAAACACACAGCTATCGAGGTTTATTCCCAGGGCTCCGATATTGGCATCACGGACAATCGCCTGGGACGGGCAGCGCTTAAGACATTCGCCGCAGCCGCTGCATTTTTCGCTATCAATGACCGTTTTACCGGTTTTCGGCAGCACCGGCAGTGCATTCCGGGGATAATTCTGGGTCAGATTCGGATACTTGATTATCTTTTTAATGGTCTTAAACATCATCGCTCCTTATAAATCATTGCCTGCGTAGGACAAATTAAAACTCTTGTTAATCAGCGGAAAATCCGGGACCAGATTGCCCTTGACCGCATGACAAAGTACCGGCCAATTGCAAAATGACGGGGTTCTGATCTTATAGCGGAAAATGGAATTGTTTTCGCCGGTCATTACCCAGTGGATATTTTCACCCCGGGGGGCCTCGGTCATCCCAAAGGCAAACTGATAAGGTACCACCGTTGTGATTGCTTCTCTGATCGGGCCGGCGGGCATACTGTCAATGGCGGCCAACATCAAGTCGATGGCCTGATAGCATTCTTCAATTTTTACATTCATTCGGCAGTTGACGTCGCCATTATGATGCTCCGGGGTCATAAATGGCAGCTGGTTGTAAGCACTGTAGGGAAAACTTTTTCGGACATCCCAGGCGACTCCAGCCGCCCGGGCCGGTGGTCCGACCGCATTTAAATCGATCGCAATTTGAGCATCAACGATTCCAGTATTTTCGACCCGATCGATAAACAGACTGTTGGCTTTAATAATCGCCACGGTTTCTTCAAGCTCTTTGCGAATCCGCTGAAGCTGGCTGATAACGGACGCCTCTTTTCCCGCGACGAAGTCTTCTCTGACCCCGCCCAGCCGGTTGACCCCTCTTAAAAAGCGCATCCCACAAAGTTCATCGGCAATGGCATAGGCCCAGCCCCGCATCATTCGAAACTGAAAAGCAGCAAACCCATAGGCCACGTCGACACAGATTCCCCCCAGATCGCCAAGGTGGCTGGTCAATCGTTCCAGCTCCGCAAAGACCACCCGGGTATACTCCGCCCGTTTTGGGATTTTGAGGCCGGCAATCTTTTCAATCGCCTGACAATAAGCATAAGAATTGGTAAAACTCTCATCGCCAGAAATCCGCTCGGCCACAAAGAGGCCTTTTTCAAGACTCTGTCCTTCAGACATTTTTTCGATGCCTTTATGGACAAAATATAATTGCGCTTCCAGATTGATAATCGGTTCACCGGCTACGCTAAAACGAAAGTGTCCCGGCTCAATAATCCCGGCGTGAACCGGACCGACCGGAATTTCATAAACCCCGGAACTGATCACTTTTGTAAAATTGACTTTTTCATCTGCAAATTCTGGTTGTTTTTTTAAATCGTAAGTTTTGCACAGCGGAAAAGTATCCCGGGGCCAGTTGCTGTGAAAAACCAGCCGCTTCGGATTCGGATGTCCGACCGGATTCAAGCCAAACAAATCCTTGATTTCTCTTTCGTATCGCGCCGCCGCATGAACTTTGCGGGCAATCGATTTGAAACGCATCTGCTCGGGTTCAATGTCAGTTTTCAAGGTCAGTAAGACCCCCGAAAAACGGTCGGCAAAGACATAATAGATGGCATACTTGCCCATCAAAGCGGTTTCATCATTGGCGAATAAACAGACCAATGGGTAGCCCATTTCCGAATTGAGATAACCGCTAAGCTCACGAATTTTATCGGCCTTAATTTCAATGGTCAGTTCGCATTCATCCGCTTTAACGGTTTTTATGATCTCCTCGCTAAACGCTTTAACGAGTTTTTTATTTATTTCAATCCCTGTCAATGGTCTATCCTCCAATTACAATTTCCACTGCCTGATCGATCAAGACACTTATAGCTTCGGGAATATACAGTCCCATCACCGTGATGATGCCCAGCAGGCCCGCAATGACGACTACCCCGGGAAAATTTATTTCGCCTAACGCTGTTTCTTTTGGGATGTCCTGACCATAAAAAATCTTGAACAGGGTCACGACCAAACCGGTAAAAATCAGCGCAAGCAGCAGAATCAAGAGTCCGCCGATTAAATAATGCCGCTCCTGAAAGATGGCCGAAATCACCACCATTTCGCTGGCAAAAACGCTAAACGGTGGGGTTCCACCGATTGCAAACAAACCCAGCAAAAAAACGGTGGCGGTGACCGGCAGCATTTTAAACAGTCCGCTGACTTTAGAAATTTCCCGAGTATGATATTTTTGCAGAATATTTCCGGTCGCCAAAAACAGCATCGACTTGGTAAACGAATGATTGACCATATGCAGCAGTCCGCCAAATACTGCCATCGGAGTAAACAAGCCGATCGCAATGGCAATAATGCCCATGTGTTCAATACTGGAGTATGCCAGCAGCCTTTTATAATCTTTCTGAGAAAAAATGAACACCGCTGCCGTCACCACTGATAGGATTCCCACCGCAATCAGAATTCTGCCGGCAAACTCACCGTTTCCAAAACTGCGGTTGACAATTGCGATAATCCGGATGATCCCATACATCGCCCCATTGAGCAGCACCCCCGACATCAAGGTGCTGATCGGCGATGGTGCCTGGCTATGGGCATCCGGTAGCCAAGTATGCATCGGTGCCAGCCCCGCTTTGGTGCCAAAACCTACCAGAATAAAGATAAATGCCAGCCGCAACGTTGGCCCTTCTAATTCGGTCGCATGAGCAATCATTGCCGGCCAATCCAAAAACTGCGTACTCGCGAGAACATCCAATGATGAAAACTGCAGAAAAATAATCCCCAATAGCGCAATCGCTATCCCGACCGAACAGATGATAATATATTTCCAGGCGGCTTCAAGGGCCTCCTTCCCATTGTAAAAACCAACCAGAAAGGCTGACGCCAGGGTAGTCGCCTCAATCGCGATCCACATGATACCAATGTTTCGCACCGTCAATGCCAAAAGCATGGTGAAGATGAACGCATACATTAACGCGTAATAAAGACGCATTCTGACTGGGGTGAGTTTGCCCTGCTTAATTTCGTTTTCCAGATAGCCGATCGAAAAAATACTGGTCATCAGGCTAATGACCACGACAATATCAATCACGATGATACTCAGCCCATCAACCCGAAAAAATCCGTCCCCGGCCAGATATTCAACGAAACCGTCGTTTAAAACGGTCCCTGTTAAAACCCCGGCGGCAATCACCAGGACCACCCCTGCCGCAACACTGATAGCATGCTGGAGTTGGTTTTTTTTGGCAACAAAAAACAGCAGAACTGCCAGAATTGGTACTGCCAATAACACATATCCCATTATTCTATCCTCTCAAATCTTTTATTTTGTCCACGTTAATCGAGCCAAATTTTTCATCAATTTTAAAGACCATCATCCCCATAATCACCACCGCCACCAGAATATCGATCAAAATTCCAATATCCACGATAAACGGCATCCCCCGAGTGGCAAACAAGGCCGTCACAAAAATACCATTTTCAATCACCAGAAATCCCACAATTTGGCCGATGGCTTTTTTGCGGCTGATCATAAAAAACAGACCGATCAGAATCACCGAAACCGCATTGACAATCTGATTATTGATTGTTCCGGTATTGATTCCCGGCGTTTTTGCAAACGAAAAATAACAGAAAACAACGATTAAGCTGCTGATCATAATCAGCAGTGGGATGTTTAAAAAAAAGTCTTTTTCAACCTGGTAGGCAACCCCAGCATAGGTTTTTCTAAGCAGATAAGGAATAAATACCACCTTAATCGCGACGACAATTGCACCGATGATCAACACATCGACCTGTCCTTCCTCCAATAAGCTGTTCACTCCGATGATGCCGATCAGCAAAGCAACCAATACCGATTGAAACTGAAAGGTTTTGATATAAGAACCAATTCTTTTGTTTCCCATCAGAATAAAGGTCGACACCAATAATAATACCGAGAGTGCATCAAGATAATTTGTCATTGTCAACCTCCAAATACAAAGCACTGCAAAAATCCAATAAAGACCAGGATAAAAGATATAGCCGCCAGATTGGGGATACTGAACAGTCGGAGTTTAACCGTGCTGACTTCCACGATCGCAATCAGCACGGCCGCCATAACAACCTTGGCCAAATAGAGCAACAGCGAAAGCCCGACCGCAGCCCCCCCGCCAAGCCCCAAAATCTGATCATGCGGCAAAAACAAATTGATCAGTAGCGTGATAAAAACCAGCTGCTTGATCGCCGCCGCCAGTTCCATGAGTGCCAGACTGCGCCCGGAATACTCCAGCAGCATGGCCTCGTGAACCATCGTCAACTCAAGATGGGTAGCCGGATCATCCACCGGTATTCTGGCGGTTTCGGCCAGAATGACAATCACCAGGGCAAAAAACAACATCAGATAAACCGGATGAATCAAGGGATGATCAACCGTCTGCATAAAGCGCATCATCTCAAACACCGATGTCGAATTAGCCATCAAAGCGACCGTAATCAACGCAACCAAAATCGTCGGTTCAATCAACGCCGAAATCATTGCCTCGCGGCTGGCCCCCATCCCGCCGAAGGTGCTGCCGGTATCCAGCGCCGCCAGCATCATGAAAAATCGCCCCAGAGCCAGAATATAGACCAGCAGAATCATATCCCCGGTGCTCCACAACGGTTTAATCAGCGTCGTAACCGGAACAATCAGCGCTGCCACCAATGCCGTGGCGATGACAATGTAGGGGGTCACCTGAAAAATCCAGGAAGCGACATCCGAGACCACACTGGTTTTTTTGAATAATTTAAACAGGTCATAGTACATCTGCAGTAACGGAGCACCCGTTCTTTTTTGGGTTAGCGCCTTGATCTTTTTGATGATGCCATTGACTAGCGGTGCTGCCAAAATTACAAAAACGGTTTGTACGATGAAAAATAATATCATGTCATTCATAACAAAATCCCTTCCTATACCACTCGGTTATAAAACATCAATGCCAGGATTGATATGAAAATATACAACAGGTAAACGTGGACACTGCCGGTCTGAAGCAGATTGATTATTCTTTCGGATCCACCTTTTAACCCGCGGATCAGTGGATTGTAGAGGTACTTTTCAAAAATCGCCTCGGTCCAGACCTGATACTTGACCGATTTGGGGAAATAATCCGAGTCGCCTTCCTCAATAATTACTTTTCTGCCGGGACGATACAAGATACTCAGAACAATCCGGATCGGTTTGGAGAATCCGGTAGCGCTATACTGCATGCGGGCATTGACGTTTTCAAAACCACAATCCCAGGTTTTATATTTGCGACCCTGAGCTTTACCAAAAAATATCCGCAGCATCAGCAGCGCCAGCAGAATGATTACTGCCAATGCCGCCAGGACTTCTGCCGGAGCGATGCTGTTTCCTGATACTGCCAGCGGCACGGTCGCCGCCAGGAACCCGGACTGCAGCGTACCAGAAACGCTCGACCCCATGATGCTGCCGGCCACCCGATCGGTTAGTGTTACAAATGTGGCCGGGAAAATCCCAATACTCAGACAAAGCGTTGCCAAAATCCCCATGCCAAGATTCATCATCAGCGGCACCTCCCGGGCTTTTTGGGCATGCTCACTTCTGGGCAGCCCCAGAAAAGAAATACCGAAAAGTTTGACAAAACAGGCTGCTGCCAGCGCCCCGGACAAGGCCAAAGCGGCGATGGATAAAATCGACAGAATGTTGAGTCCCGCCATCCCCTGATTAATGTTTAAAAACAAAGCCTGATAGGTCAGCCATTCACTGATAAAGCCGTTAAACGGAACGATCGCCGAAATCGCCAGCGAGAAGCATAAAACCAATACCGCGGTGACGGGCATTTTATGAATCAGACCGCCCAGCTTTTCAATGTCTTTGGTGTGGGTCGCAAATTGCAGCGATCCCGCTCCCAAAAACAACCCACCTTTAAATAAAGCATGATTGAAGGTATGCAACAAGGCCGCCACCAGCGCCAGGCCACTCAGAAAACCGTTGTTCTGGGCTGCGGCTATGAAGGATACTCCCAGGCCAATCAGAATAATACCGATGTTTTCAACACTGTGAAAAGCCAACAGTTTCTTGATGTTATGTTCCATCAAGGCATAGGCCACCCCCAGCACCGCCGAAATGACCCCGATGGCGAGGATAACTGCACCCCACCACACCTGTTGAACCTGCAGATAGCACAGTACAAAACGGATCAGACCATAGATTGCTGTTTTAATCATAAAGCCCGACATCAATGCCGAAACATTGCTAGGTGCCGCCGGATGGGCATAAGGCAACCAGATGTGGAGCGGTATAACCCCGGCCTTGGTTCCAAATCCAATCAGAAAACAGATATACATCAGGTTCCTGGCCGTTTCAGGAATCCCTTCCGAGCTGCTAAACATATCAAAGGATTGGGTATAAGCAAACATGATCATAAAGCCAATCAGTAAAAAGGCGGTACCCAGATGGGTCATAATGATATACAACCGGCCGGCCCTGCGATTTTCTTCATGTTCTGACTCAAAAATTACCAGAAAATAAGAAACCAGTGACATCGCCTCCCAGGCCAGATAAAAAAAGATCGCGTTCCCGGAAATAATCACCAGCAACATCGCCATGATAAATAAGGCATACAAAAAATTTAAATAGCCGACATTTCGTTTTTGGTAGTATTGGGCGTTATAACCAACCGAATAAATTGACACACACAGCACCAGCGCTGACAAGCAAAGAACAAAAAATGCTGAAAGATGGTCAATTTTAATTTCCAGAAACAAAGATGGTATCCGAGACTGAAAAATGGTAACCGCCGTCAGGCTGGTGTCTGCCAAAATCCTGAAAATTGCTGCGACAATCCCGATCAGCGCTGCCGCCATACAGATGCTGTTTGTCACCCGATTGCAGGTTTTGTGATTTCGCTTCAGCACCAATGCAACAACCGCTGCCAGCAGATAAAGCAGCACCGCAACCAGAAATAAATTGTTTTGTTCGCCGATATTTTTTAGTGCAAGTAACATTTCGTCTCCTTATTTGATGCCATTCCAAAAGTTTTGCCAGATCTCATCCTGATTGATTTTTAAATTCTCAGATTCATAAATAATGGTTATCGATACCAGCCCGTGAATCATCGCCAGAAAAGAATATAAGATGGTTTCCGGAGACTGCCGCCGGATGACGCCATTTTCCATGTCTGACTCAATCAGATCGCGGATGGTTTCATAGCGCTGCTCTGTCAGCCTGTTTATTTTTTGCATCAGGTTCGTTTCAAAAGCAGCTGGCGGAAAAAGCAGCAGTCTTTTCCAGAAATATCGCTTTGTTTTGGAGCGACTGTAATAATTCAATATCATATCAAAGGTACTTTTCAGATCACGCCGCTTTTCATCGATCTCAAAAAAATACTCATAAATCTCCTGATCAATCACCTCATAAAGCAGGATCTCCTTGCTGGCAAAATGAGCATAGATCGAGGCTTTTTTGATGCCCACTTCATTGGCCACCTCCGTCAGTGAAAATTCAGTTCCCTTTTCAGCAAAAAGCCGAAAGGCTGAATTCATGATTTTTTGCTTTGTTTCCAATTCGCGCCTCCTTTTCCTACCTATCGTTAGGTAGTCCCTATTTATCATAGTGCAATTATTTTTTTTGTCAAGTTATCTGACCACTTTTACTTAATTTATACGATTACAGAAATAAAATCGCGGCCGTAAAAAAACAGGATCAAGAAATCACGCTTAATCCTGTTTTTTTAATTTGATTTATATTCTTACGGTGTTGTTATCATTAATGCTTCCTAAAAAATTCGACCTCGCCGCTTTCAATGTCATATTTTGCCGCCGCAACACATAAACGCCCAGTCTCAACCGCCTGATTGATTAGATCACTTTCCATGATGCGACGGATGCTATTTTCGATGTTCAACCGCTCACAGATTTCCACATCATCTTCGCCGGTAATCACCGGAATGATCTCATCGAGGATTTTTTTTACATAGCCATGTCCGTGGCTGCCCATGGCAGCCTGGACGGCGCCACAATGATTGTGTCCGAGAACCAGAACCACCTTGGCCCCGAGATATTTGACGCCGTACTCAATGCTGCCCAATTCAAATTCACCAATTACATGACCGGCGGTCCTAACCACAAACAGATCGCCAATGCCGGCGGAAAAGATATATTCCGCTGGTACCCGAGAATCTGAACAGGTTACCACCACCGCATAGGGTTGCTGCCCATCGGCAGCCGCTATCGGCGTGATTTCGCGCATCACACTGCCGCTTTTTTGAGCTGCCACAAAAGTTTTATTTCCCTGAATCAACGCCTGCAAAGCTTCAGCTGACGTATGAATCATTGTCTTTATCATCTTTTTCTCCCATTAAAGTTACCATTATATCCTGATAACAATCACAACTTCTATTATTCCACCAAAGTCAGTCCGTCATCAGTACTTTTTCAATAAAAATCGCTGCCACTTCCGGATCAAACTGCGTCCCGGCACACTTTTCCAATTCAGCCACCGCCTCTGCCACACTCAGCCCTTTCCGATAGGCCCGGTCACAGGTCATGGCATCAAAGGCATCAGCTACCCCAATGATCCGGGCCTGAATCGAAATCGCTTCGCCACTTAGCTGTTTCGGATAGCCTTTGCCATCCCAGCGTTCCTGATGTTCCAGCACATACCTGGCCAGCTCTGAAAATTCGCTGGATGAACTTAAAATCCGATAACCAATTTCCGGATGTCGTTGAATTTTTTTCCACTCATCCGGGTCCAGTCCTCCCGGTTTATTGAGTATTTTTTCATCGATTCCCATTTTTCCAATATCGTGGATTAAGCCAGCGGCCTTGACCTGACGGATATCATCCTGGTCAAAATTCATTTCCATGGCGATCTTCTCACAAATATCACTGACGCGTTGGGAGTGCAGCATCTCCCGGCTGCTTTTTTCATAGAGCGTGTTCATGATCAGATCGATGGTTTTGTTTTTTATGCTGGCGCTTTCATAAAGCTTATGGCGGTACATATTGTCTTCGGCATTTTTCAACACTTCCTGTATGTTCTGCTCGACATCGGTTTTGGTTTCGTAGCCGAATGAAATCGAAAAATCGATGGCTTCCACGGACTGTTGCTGGGCCACGGTTCGCATCCGTTTGACAATTTCGGCCGTCTGATTTTCATCCGTTTTTGGCAGCAGAATAATAAATTCATCGCCACTGAGTCGGGCCACCACATCTCCTTCACGACACGCTTTAAGGATGACTTCAGCCACCTTTTTGAGTAACTCATCCCCCAGGGCATGTCCAAAGGATTCATTAATCAGCTTCAGTCCATTGACATCGGAAATCACCAGGCTCAAGGGCAGGTTCTCTTCAGTATCAAGCGTTGTCAACACTTCTTCATAATAGCGGCGGTTATAAACCCCGGTCAGGTAGTCGTGATTGCTTAAGTAACGAATTTTCTCTTCGGTCTGCCGGCGTTCGGTAATATCGGAAATGATCACGGCCACCTGCTGAGGCTCCGGGGAATAGGCAACCACTTCAAAATACTTTTGAAATTGCACAAAATACTTTTCATAGCGCAACGATGCTCTTGTTTTTAATATTTGGGCGTATTTCTCAACCAGCTCATCTTTTGATTCCGGCATGATTTCGGCCAGCGTTTTGCCGATAATATCGGCACTTTTCAAGCCGGTCAGCCGTTCAAAGCTGGCATTGACATAACTAAAGTTGCAATCCTGCGGCTGGCCGTTTGCATCAACCAGCACCTCATGAACTGCCAGTCCCTGTTCCATCTGGCTAATCAGCCGCCGGTTTCTTTCTTCGCTTACTTTCAAGCTTTCCAACAGCTCCATGGTTTTCTGATGGGCCGCTTGTAAGGCCGCCGTCTTTTCTTCCACCATCCGGGCCAGCCGGCCCTGTTCATCCTGTTTTTGGCGGTTGGCTGTTTTTATTTTTACCATCGCCTGGATCTGGGCTGTCAGTTCAGATTCATCAATCGGTTTGGATAAAAAAGCTTCTGCGCCGGATTCAAGGGCCAGAATACGATGTTCCCGATCGCCTTTGATGGCAGTGACGAAGACTACCGGGATTTCTTTCGTCCGCTTTTCCGCTTTCAGTTTTTGACAAACCTCAAAGCCATCCATTCCCGGCATGACAATATCCAGTAGGATCACGTCAGGATCCTCAGCGCTGGCAATCTCAATTCCGGTGCTCCCGGTATTGGCAGTCAGTACCCTCGCTTCCGGAAAAGATTCGTGGATCAATGCCCGCATCGTGATCAGATTATCCTGATGATCATCAATTGCTAAAAATTTTAATTGTCTATCTGCCATAGAGCACCTCTCGAATTACTTTTAAAAACTCTCGTTCGATAATTGGTTTGGGGATAAAGGCATCGAATCCCTGGGCTAAAATACCTTCCCGATCCTCCGTCATCGCACTGGCGGTCAAGGCAATCACCGGGATATTATCCAACCCCGGCAAGGCTCGAATTGCCCTAAAGGCCTGGATCCCATCCATTCCCGGCAGGGCAATATCCATCAGAATCAGATCCGGCCGATATTGTTTGGCCATCGCGATACTCTCCTGACCGTCAGCCGCTGCCAGCACCTGAAAATGATCGTTAAGCAAAGCTTTTACCGTGATCATATTATCGGGGTTATCTTCCACTGCCAGTACTAGCGGTTTGTACTGGCTTTCCTGCGATTCAAACCGCCTGACCTTTTTCTCGCGGGTCTCCGGATAGAGCATCGAGTCAATCGCTTTTTTGAGCTCATCGCGGTTGACATCGCCTTTTTGAATCAACTGGTGGATATTGTTTTTGGTCAGATCTTTCAGTTCTTCCCGGGTAATATGCTTGGCGGTGAGAATCAGTACCGGCACCTCGGCAGTCGGTTCCGCTTCCCGCAGGGTATGCAAAAGCTCAAACCCGTCGATACCCGGCATCATTAAATCCAGCACCATCGCATCTGGAATCACTTCTTCCATAATTTTAAAGGCTTCTTTGGCATCCCGAGCCACCTTAATCGCATAACCGCTTTCTGCCAGCAAATCCTGGATTTGAATGACCGCCGGCTCGCTGTCTTCGACCATCAGCAAGGTTTTAGTTGCATGATCAGCTGAGGATTTACCAGTCAAAGTCGGCCTCTCCGGCTTTATTCCCAGTTGATCCCCTTGCTGCACCACTTCTAACGGTAGTTCCGCTATCCTATTTTCCGGCGAATAGTTGACCGGTAACGATAGGATAAATTCCGAGCCCTGATTTACCACGCTGGTGACGCTGACAGTGCCGCCGAGCAGGTTGGCATAGCGTTTGGCAATGGCCAATCCCAATCCGGTTCCACCAAACTTACGGGAGGTACTACCATCACCCTGTCTGAATTCATCAAAAATATAGGGCAGATAGTATGCATCAATCCCAATCCCGGTATCCCTCACCCGAATTACAAGGTTCTCGCCATCCTGACCAACAGATAGCTCAACCTGACCCTGTTCCGTGAATTTAACGGCATTCCCGGCCAGATTTTCGAGAATATGACGGCATTTGTCGCGGTCGCTGTTAATATAGACCGCAGTGTCTTTGGCCCTGTTGATACAACTGACATTTTTCTCACGGGCCTGGGGAGCCAGCATTTCGACCACCTCATTGATTAATTGATTGACATTGAAGGTGGTAATCTCAATTTCTTCCCGACCGGCTTCAATCCGGGAAATATCCAGAATATCATTAATCAGCGCCAGCAGGTTCTTGCCATTACGTTCAATAACTTCCAGATAACTGTATTCTTCTTCGGGAATCTGATGCTTCAGCCGCCGGTTTAATATTCCGGAGAGGGCAATCACTGAATTAAGCGGGGTCCGCAGTTCGTGACTCATGTTCGATAAAAAGTTGGTCTTAAGCTGGTTAGCCTGATTCAGTTCTTTTTTCTGCATTTCCAGTTCAATATTCTGATGGATCAGTTCCACCGACTGTTCTTCCATTTCGTTTTTCTGAGCATCCAGTTCCCAATTTTGCTGTTCCAGTTTTTCGGAAAATTCTTTAATCGTATGATAAGCCAGGATCCCTTCAATTCGGGCACTCATGGTACTGCTGGTTTTTTCTAGAAAATCAATGGCTTTTTGACTATATTTACTAATCGAGGCCAACGACACCACCGCAATGACTGCACCACCCAAAATAATCGGAATGGTGATGATTTCCCGGGGGATAAATTTCCCACTGACCGTATAAAAGGTAAACCGTGAATCCTCGGGGATATCCTTGATATGGGTGTAATGACCACTGGCCAACGGCGCGCCGAATTCCCCTTCCAGACGATCGCCATCAAATGCTTCTCGGCCCTTTTCATCCAGACCGATCGATTCAAAATGCTCAAACTGATTACTATTGGTATTCCGGAGATAGACGGCAGCAACCTGAGAATCGGTGTAGCGGGATAGCATATTGAGGGTTTTGCGGAAGAAATTTCGGACATCTCCCTCGCCAAGCATGATCTTGACGAAATTGGCGGTTCGTTCGTTGATTTCGATATTATTCTGAATATTATCTGCGAGGCTGTTAAAGGACTCTGACAGTATTCCAAATTCACTATGGTAATGATAGTCACTTCTGGCATTGTAATTGCCATTTTTAAATTCATCGGTTGCCCGGGTGAGCTTATTTAAAGGTTCCTGAATATTTCGCAGTAAAATAATACTGACCAGTAGTGATAATATAATAATTGCAAAAACAATCAGGGATAACTGCAATTTGATTTTGGCGTATAAGTCATTTGTCCCCTGATAGAGTTCATCCGCCTTATTGCTGGCATAACTATCCACGACCGCCATTTTTTCATTTAAGGTTTCCCGATAAGTCCCCACCTTTTCACCGGGTAGCAGACTTTTTTTCGCGGTTTCCAGATCTCCGGCCAGGGTTTGTTTGACAATCTCCGCCCGGGCCGTTTCCCAGCTAAGATAGGCTTTATAAGCCTCCTCGACATCCTGTTTCGGCCCTAAATAAAGCTTTCGCAAAACATCAAATTGAATTTGAATATCGGCGTCGTACTGCTCCATCAGTTCAATGGCATTTTCCCGTTGTTCCTGCGTATTGGCTAAAATCAAATCCCGCACACTCACCCGCATACTCAGAATATCAGCATCAAGACGATCAATTGCCCGGGTAACCTGAAAGGGATGATTGTACATGGTTTCGGCCTGATTGACAATCGCATTGGTTTGAATATATCCCTGAATCCCCAATACCGCCAAAAAAAACATAATCATCGAAAAACCGATAATAAGCTGTGTTTTAACCTTTAAATTTTTAAAATTCATCTTTTCTCCCTGGATTATTTATATGAGGTGTACCAATTTCAAAAACACAACATCATGGTTAGATGATAACTATCACAACCGATACGATTGCGCTTAACGATTGATCTGAAAAACTGGCGCACTGGACGACAGCATTCTTAAATCCTCGTCTTTTCCCATCAAGACAGCTTCCGCCTCACCAGTAACCAAATAGCCGCCTTTGGCCAGGGAACGCTTCAACTTTCTGACAATTGATCTTCTCACCTCGGGGCGGTAGTAAAAAAGCAGGTTACAGCAAAAAATGATATCAAAATCACCATAAATACTGCCTGGCGGGTTGCTGGAATAAGGATCTAATAAATCATACTCCGAAAAATCGATTTTTGTCTTCAATTCTGGGATCACCCCATAGACTTCACCCGTTTTAACAAAATAATGCTTAAGATATTTGATTCGCATATTAGCCAGGCTATCCTCGTCATAAATACCGGCTCTGGCGATATTCAGGGCTTCCGGGGCAAGATCAGTGGCAAAAATCCGAAACCGCAATGGTTTTGATGAAGACTTTCGCAGCTCTTCCAGGAGAATTCCAATCGAATAAGCTTCCTGACCGGTGGAACAGCCGGCCGACCACACCCGGATTTCAGCGTTTTCCGGGGTCTGGCTGGACAGATGGGGTAGGATCAGCTGCTCCAGCACCGCAAAGGTCAGTGGATTTCTAAAAAACTGGCTATAGGTAATCTGAAACGATGCCATTAAACGGGCGGCTTCATCACGGTTTGCCTGTAAATACAAAGGATAGTCGGCCTTGTCGATATCAATCCCTGACAACCGCCGCTCCAGCGATTTTACTAAAAAGGCGCCATCATAAACAGCCAGATCCTTTTGATAGGTCTCTTTCATGATCCGAATCATCTCATTAACCGCTTGCTCTGGATATCGTTCCAATTCTCATCACCCTTTACAAAAGTTTCAATTCAATTTATCCCGATTTAACCATCTCGAGCAACGTTTGAGCCACCTGTGGGTCGAAATGAGTTCCCGAACAACGTTTGATTTCAGCAATTGCCTCAGCGTTAGCCAACCCTTTTCGGTAAGTTCGATCGCTGGTCATTGCGGCAAATGAATCTGCCACGGCAATAATCCTGCCTTGAAGTGATATTTCTTTACCCTTTAGACCGTTGGGATAGCCTCGCCCATCCCAACGTTCATGATGTTCCAGTATACAATTGGCCATTTCTGAGAACTCATTCACTGAGCTGAGGATCCGATACCCAATTTCCGGGTGTCGTTTTATTTCTTTCCATTCTTCATCACTCAGCTCACCAGATTTGTTCAGGATCTTTTCATCAATTCCCATTTTTCCGATATCATGGATCAACCCCGCAGTACGGATCTTTTTGATTTCGTCCTGATTCAGATTCATGCGCAGCCCAATTTTCTCGCAAATTTGACCGACACGGTTTGAATGCAATATTTCATGATTACTCTTTTCATATAACCGGTCCATAATGAGATCCACTTTTTCAATGCGTGATCGAGTATCGCGCTCTTTTAACTTGTGACGATACATTTCATCTTCGGCATTTTTAATAAGCCATTGAGTTGACTCATCTTTTTTCTTTTTGGTTCGACATCCGAACGCAATGGATAGTTTTAGCCCGTTTATTTTTTCTTTTGCGGCTAAGTTCTCTAGTCTTCGGATTATCTGAGATGCTGTTTTTTTATTTGTCTTAGCTAAAATCACAGCAAACTCATCTCCACCCAGTCGAGCTATGACATCATTTGATCGACAACCCATTTTGAAAACATTTGATGCTTTTATGAGTAGCTCATCACCAACAGTATGACCGAATGAATCATTAATCATCTTCAACCCGTTCACATCTGCCATAATCAAAGATAGTGGATAATTTTCTTCTTTATCCATTTGTACCAAAGTTTCTTCGTAAAAACGACGATTATATAGACCTGTTAAATAATCGTGATAGCTAAGAAAACGGATTTCATTTTCGGTTTCTCTGATCTTCGTTATGTCTTGAATCGTGCCAAAATTGCCAATATGATTCATCTTCTCATCAAACTGGGGAACCATTCTCGCATGAAGAAAGCGCGTTTCTCCATCACTCCTGAGAATTCGAAAAGAAAAATCAGCTATTGCCTGTTCATCAATTACAGATTCTACGTGCTCTACTACCTTAATTAAATCCTCCGGATGTATCCGTCGGATCAAACTAGCCCTACTGGGCGCCTCATCAATTGATTCCATCCCCATAATATCAAGAACTTCTTCAGAGCAATTGATCACCTTCATTGTCAGGCTAAATTCGCAATTTCCCAAACGAGCTAATTTTTGCGCTTCCAGCAAAGCTTTTTCGGTTTTTTTTCTTGCTTCGTTTTCTTTTTCCAAAGACTTGACTAATTGCAATGTTCGTTCATATGTGATCTCGAGTGTCTCGGTCTGTTTTTTCACTAGTTTTCTTAGCCGCTCATTTTCATCACGTTTTTGCACATTTGCCCGTTTTATTTTTTCCATCGCTCTGATTTGCGAAATCAACTCATATTCATCGATAGGTTTTGAAAGAAATCCTTCTCCACCACATTCCAATGCCTGAATTCGAAGTTCCCGATCTCCCTGGGAAGAAGTCACAAAAACGACAGGAATATCTGCAAGATGGAGATTATCTTTTAATTTCCGACATACATCAAAGCCGTCCATCCCTGGCATAATAACATCCATGAAAATAATATCTGGATCTTTTAACTCCGCCATTTCAAAACCGGTTATACCATCAAAAGCTACCGCAACATTTGCTTCCGGAAATGAATCACTAATCAATTCTTTTAAGAGAAATGCACTCTCCTGATTGTCATCTATTACCAAAATTTTTAACTTTCTCGTTTCCACAGGTCACCTCGTATATCCTTTTCGCTTATTGTCATTTACTACTGACATTCCACTCGGTTTTTTCCCTTTTCTTTAGCCCAGTTTTGGGCTTTATGGGCTCGGGAAATCAGAGTTGCCGGCAGTAAGTCTTTGCGATATGCGGATACCCCAAAACTGGCTGTTAATTTCCCAACTATATTAAAGTCTGTCTTTTCGATCTCGGTCCTGATTTTTTCTGCTAGTGTAATGGCCCCTTTTTCATCAGTATCCGGAAGAATAATCAGAAATTCCTCTCCACTCCAACGCCCCACCATATCGGTTACCCGGACATTGTCTTGCAGGATTTTGGCGAACGCCACCAGCAAGCCATCCCCCACCGGATTTCCGTAGCTCTCATTGATATTTTCCAATCCATCCACATCCACCAGAATAATGGCAAAGGGTGACTGGCTGCGTTCAGATCGTTCCAGTTCTGTTTGCAGAAATTCATCGAGTTTGGTTCGATTAAACACCCCGGTCAATTTATCTTTAATTGATAGCTGGGCGATTTTTTCTTCAAGCCGTCTAATTTCAGTAATATCCCGGATCACGCTTAGGATATGGGGTTCGCCCTCGATATAGATAACCTGGGCTGAAACCAGACCCATAAACATTTCACGATTCCCATCGTCGACGATGATTTCCATATTTTCGCTGACTCCGGTTCGTTTCAATTCTGCGATTAGCTGCTCTCTTTTGTCCAATTCGAAGTATAAGTCATGAATATTCATCGATTCATCGATGATGGTTCTTCCCCTGGTCTGAATCAGTTTTGTGAAGGCCCGGTTGTAAGTCAATAATTTTCCGTCGTCCATGGTGGTAATAATGGCCGGATCCGGAAATAATTCAAAAATCATTTCAAAATGCTTTTTACAGGTATTTCGAATTTCCCGTACCATTCCATCAAGCTCAATAAAGTCCGCATCATTTCCGTATCTTTCCAAAATATCCGGGTCTGTTTTTTCTTCAGCCACAATGTTTTTCAGATACTTCAGCAATTCTCTGATCTCGGTATTTAACATGATCTTTCCTGTACCACTTTCTGATTTGCCAGCAACACTCTCTGCCAACAAACCAATCTACATTCTTTTAATCAAATTACAACATAATAATATGAGTCCAGCAGGTAGGTCTGTTCGTACTTGACGGTCATTTTCCACAAATTTTTCTTTACTTTCTTGATCGAAGCCTCTCCTTTTTCATACTGGTCCAACAGCTTTAAAAAATACTTCTTTTCACTGGGCAGGGCCAGAGTTCTAAAATATCCCCAGATATGCTGGGCCACATTAATCGAATTTCCCATCGTCGTTTCTTTCAAAAAAGAGCTTTCAATCAGATTGTAAAACTCAATCCCCGGGTAGCTGTCTTTGTTATTTAACAGTTTTTGAATCTCCAGATAATCTAGCGGCGATCGTTCCAGGACGGCATACTTATACTTACTCCACTCACGTTCCAGTCGATTGATTTCTTTTTTTTCGGTTGTGCAATTAATGCATTTAATGGCTGACAGGTTCTTGTCTTTGACTTCCAGCATAATATCCAGATCTCTGCCCTGCAACTCCTGATAATAAGCCATAAATTCGTTAATCGCAATTGTTTTGGAGTGCGATCCTGGTTTTTTATCGGGATTCTGTTGGGAATAATGTATCTTCTGCCTGCCATCCTGACTCTTCCAGGTGGTTCTGCAGACATCAATCCAATACGTATCCGGATAATTTATTTCACAGGGATTCACCTGATGATGAAGATTATCAAATACGACCGGGATGTCAAGCGCTTTTCCAATAATCAGAACATCTTCAATGGTATAGGATTTGTCGTCGTTTTCAATCACAAGTCGTTTCTTGACGGTTTGATTCAAACGCTCGTAATTTTTCAGAAATCGTTTGATTGCCTGTTTTTTATCATTATAAACCCCACCGATATGAAGAATTATCTTGTGTTCGGAACCTAACGCCAGACTGTCCAACAACCGACTGTGATATTCCAAATCGAGTATGGCATTTGCCACAATATTTTCGTCGGCTGAATTTAAAACCGTATACTGTCCCGGATGCATGGAAACCCGCATCCCGCTTTTAGCAATTTTTTTGCCGATCTTTTTCAATTGTTTTTCAAATACGTCCCACCAGATAATCCGGTTGACCGGATCCGATCCAAAAGGAATCAGCGACGAGCTGATCCGGAACAGTTCAACCTGATTTTCAATATTGTAATCGATTATTTTTTCAAGCGCATTTAAATTATGCTTGATCAATTCCGTCAATTTTTCATCGGACGCGTTTTTATGTAAGCACGTTTTTAATTCGGTATTCAGCACCCCTACCGTCAAACATGCATAGCCTATCCTCATCATACCTTTATTCCTAAACCCTTCACGCAATTTTATCACTTTTATTGGCTGCTGCCCTGGCTTATCTGAGCCTTTAAAAATAACCATTATCGCCAATCTCCATTCCATCCTGCCTGATGTGGCGTTTTAAAAGTCGGTTAGTCAGGATATTCCGAATGGTTTTGTTAATTATATCAGATATGGTTCTGAAGATACAGTGGATTAGCACTAAAAACAATGCGATCCCGGTTTATTTTAAACAAAAAAGAGCCTGCTTTCAGACTCCTTCTGCCGTTTAACAAACCGGAACTGCATCCATTGTCGCTTTTAGGGAATCCTTCAAAACACTTCAACCAGCACTTTTTCAATAAATATCCGGGTCACTTCCGGATCAAACTGGGTTCCAGCCTGGCTTTTCAATTCCCGAATAGCTTCGACCTGACTCAGTCCTTTACGGTAGGCACGATCACAGGTCATCGCGTCATAGGCATCCGCCACCCCGATAATCCGAGCCTGCAGGGATATTTCTTCCCCCCTTAGTTTTTTGGGGTAGCCTTTACCATCCCATCGCTCATGATGTTCATAGACATATTTGGACATCTCCGAAAATTCACTGGATGAACTCAGAATACGATAGCCAATTTCCGGATGTCGTTGCATTTCTTGCCATTCTTCGCAGTCCAGATGACCGACCTTATTGAGAATTTTTTCGTCAATCCCCATTTTACCGATATCATGCATCAGCCCTGCCACCCCGATTTGATTGACGGCATCCTTACTCAGCTTCATCTCGCTCGCAATCGCTTTGCAGAGTTCACTGACTCTCCGGGAATGGAGCATTTCCCGGCAACTCTTTTCATAAAGGGTATTCATAATCAGATCGATGGTTTTGTTCTTGATGCTGGCACTTTCATAGAGCTTATGCCGATACATATCATCTTCAGCCCGTTTATAGATTTCCTGAATATCCTGATCTGCGATTTCCTTTATTTCATATCCGAAGGAAATTGATATTTCAAAAGCACCAATTTTTTCATTCGCTGTCTTTGCCTTCAGTTCATTAATCACCTCAACGGCCAGAAAAATATCGGTCTTTGGCAGAATCACGATAAACTCATCCCCTCCCAACCGGGCCACAACACTGTTCGGAGGAACCGCTGCGGTGATCAGCCCGGCTGATTGTTTTAACAGCTGATCACCCATACCGTGACCAAAGGAATCATTTATCAGTTTTAGCCCATTGACGTCCGCCATAATCAAGGCAATCGGTAAATTATCTGGAATATCCAGCCGCTTTAGTTCTTCTTCATAAAACCGACGATTGTAAAGGCCTGTGAGAAAATCATGATAACTCAAGTAACTGATCTCCTGCTCAGCCTTTTTCCGTTCAGTTACATCGGAGATAATCACCGCAAATTGTTTGAACCGCGGCGAATAAACAACCACCTCAAAGTATTTATCGACAACCTGATCATAGCGTTCAAAATGAATTGGCCGTCCGGTCGTGGCCACCTGCGCGTATTTTCCGACCCAGCTTTTATCCATCCACGGCGTCACTGCCATCGCGCTTTTACCAATGAGCTCCGCTCGCTTCTTGCCAACCAGCTTCTCATAACTGTCATTGGCATCGAGGTAGCGAAAATCGATGGGATTTCCGTCATGATCAAAACTGACCTCGAAAACTGCCAGCCCCTGCGTCATTTGAGTGATCAACAAGCGGTGTTTTTCTTCGCTTTCTTTCAAGGCTGTTTCGGCCTGGTGACGCTCGGTAAAATCGACCAGCATATAGCTGACTAGCTTCCGCTTTATATCAAAGTCATTCTTGTTGACATAAAACCAATGGGCACCATCTGCTGCACTGATTTTTACCGGGCTGCGTTTATGATCACCCCGATTAAGAATTCTCAGGATTTCTGACCCATTCTTTTCTTTGCCCTTAAAAAAAAGATTAGCTGCCGGATTCATACAAACAATTTCAGCATAAGCATTGATTAAAAACGCGACCTCACCAATATTCCAAAAAGTCTGTTTCCAACGATTGATTTCCAGCTGAAAAAGATCATTCTTCACTTCATTCAACCCAATTGCAGCTGAAATAAATAAAATCACAGTCGGGGTGGGATCGATATATTTATCCCACCCCATTAGAATAACCAACACCCCTAGCCAGGATACCTGAAGGATAATCAGCACGAAGCGATAGCTTTTTTTTAGACTCCGGGAACTTGCTGTTTTAATGGCTTTCAATAATACCAGCGTTGAAAATACCAAAAAAACGCCATAATAAGCCAGAATCAGATAATAGCCAATATTTTTTGAGGTGCTAGCGACTGAAAAACCGTTGATCCGAATCAATTCGATCCAGTTGAAGGCCAGATGATAAATCGGATCAGTGATATAAATAAGCCATAAAATACCGGAGATGGCAAATAAAAAATACTTTGCTGTTGCCGGCAATGCCATTCTCACAAATTGAGTCACAAATATTATTCCAAATGTTGGAATGAAGATCACTCCCAGATTTGCTAAATTCCGGGCAAAGATCATCATGTCAAGGTGCTCAGAATTAAGCGAAAGAAAATAACCAAGTGCATAAATTGCTGCCGCAAACATCAGTGTCGAGAAATAATTAAACGCTCCATTCACCTTTTGTTTAATAAGCCGGATCCCAAAATAAATGTAGGTGCTGGCTATGATCGGCATTGCATACACGATTAAATTCAATAATACATTTTGTAGATTCATCCATTTCCTCATTCCAGAGCATGTCAGCAAACCATTCATTCTCACAGATCCGCCCATACAAAAGAGATTCTTTGACGCCTGATTAATATAACGTTCTGGCAGTCAAAGGCTAAACAAACCTTTGACTGCCAGGAATTTTTCGACTGCCTAAGCCTTTCTAGCGACTTTAATGCTCATCCCGATAGTTGATATGGACATGGGTCGCATCGCAAAACGGTTTATTCTGAGATTCGCCGCAACGACATAAAACCATCCGGTTTCGTCGTTCATACAAACTGCCATCCGCCGCCTGAAGCGGAATCCCACCTTTTACAAAGATCCCGCAGCTGACTCCCCGCTCCGGATCCTGAAGAATCACAATCTCGGGTAAATATTCGGGTTCGATGGCAGTACCATCTTTTTCCCGGGCCACCAGCCGGCCGGCCGGGCATTCGCTGGCCGCTTTAACGGCTTCCGCTTTTAATCTTGGATCATCCGACACTTTGATCAGCTGCCAGGCTGTGCCGTCATTGCGGTGACAGAACCGGGCCAAGGCACAGCGGTGGTCATCCATCATATCAAGCTCCGCTCCGATTAACACCTCAGCACGATCAGCAAAATCATCTTTTGCGGCTGTCTCATCGCCATGGAAATCACATTTTAAATGGGCACCGTCACAAAACGGTGGGTTTTTTGACTTCCCACAGCGACACAGGGTATAGGTTTTCGCCTGGGACAGCTCACGGCCCTCGGTATAGACATAATTCTTACCAATTGAGGTGATTATTTTCTCTGATAGTTTGATATTGCCCGTCACCACATAAGGGCCATCTTTTAAGATTTTTATTTTTCCTACTGTTTCTTTTTCCATTGATCAATCTCCATATTCAAATTAAATATTCGGTTTGACCAGGACTCGGCGACCTTATCAAACCTGCCATTCCAGAATTTTATTCAAAAAAAGCTGCAACGCCTCAGTTTGGGGATGCTTAAATATTTGAGAACTGTTCCCATTTTCAACAATGCCTTTGCT
The DNA here is from genome assembly GCA_964510565.1 of uncultured Lachnospiraceae bacterium. Taxonomy (GTDB): domain Bacteria; phylum Bacillota; class Clostridia; order Eubacteriales; family Eubacteriaceae; genus Acetobacterium. The sequence goes on from CAZEBY010000002.1 coordinate 80,252, forward strand.
CGCCAAAAAAACCACCTGTTCGCAGGCATTTTTGGCAAAACCCATTTCATGCGTTACAATAATGGTTTTTAACCCCTCATTTTGCAGTTCTCCAAGCATGTTTAGCACCTCTGCCGTGTATTCAGGATCCAGGGCTGAGGTTGGCTCATCCAACAATAGCAGCCTGGGTTTTACCGCCACTGCCCTGGCAATGGCAATCCGCTGCTGCTGGCCCCCGGAAAGCTGGGAAGGATACTTGTTTTTTTCATTCGTCAGCCCAAAACGATCAAAAAGCTGATGGCTGATATCGACTGCCTGTGCTTTTCCCGTTCCAAATGCATGTACCAGCGGCAAAAGCATATTTTCCATCGCCGTCAAATGTTCAAAAAGACCCTTCGACTGAAAAACAAAGCCGATGTTGCGGCGATATCGGTGTAAATACTTTTTGCTGAACACGACGGCCTCACCATCAATTTTCAGTACGCCGGAGTCCGGCGTCAAAAGTCCGCCAATAATCCGGAGCAAGGTTGATTTTCCGCCACCGGACGGTCCAATAACCGCAATCGAATCAATGTCAAAAGAACCGCTGAGATCCTTTAAGACCACTTCTTCCCGAAAGCTTTTACAAATATTGGTTAACTCGATATTCATGGTTATACCTCCTTTCCAATACCCTTGAAAGCATCGAAACACTAAAGGTCAGAATAAAGTATAACACTCCGACAAAAAAATAATTTTCAAACATTCTAAAATTATCGGCCGAAATCTCCTGAACCGTTTGGGTGAGTTCAATCACCGCAATCACTGACAGCAAGGATGAATCTTTGATAATCGAGGCAAATTGACCGGCCAGCGCCGGCAGAATCCGGGCCATCAAAATCGGCAGGGTAACCAGCTGCAGGGTTTTAGCCGGCGTCAGACCAATCGATTTAGCCACCTCATATTGCTGACGATCAATACTGGCTAACCCGCCGCGGATGATTTCCGAAATATAAGCCCCTTCAAAAATCGACAAGATCAGCACCCCCGCTACATAGCGGTTATCCACTCCCCAGGCCGTGCCGATAACATAATAGAAAAAATAAATTTGAACCAACAGCGGGGTTCCCCGAATAATCTGAACATAGGTGCGACAAAAATAACGGATCGCCAGGATTCTTGAATTTTGACCAATCGCCGTAAGCGAACCGATTGCCAAACTGACTACCAAACTGGCCACCGAAATGATCACCGTCATTAAAAAACCTTCCCAGAGCCGAAAGCGGTACTGGTAGAGTGCTAAAAAGTCCAGTTTTAGTCCAATCGCCGTCACCGAAAACCAAAGGAGTCCGATCAGAATGACGGCCACAAAAATGGCACTTGCCAGCTTGTTTCCCCATGAAGGTTCGTTATTGAATCTTTGTTTCATTGATCACCTTAATCAAAAAACCATGGAAAACCGAGGGTATCAAAGGTTTGTTTTTCTTCCTTTAAATATTTTTCGGTCAATTCGTCAAAACCACCCTGGGTTTTATAGCTTTCGATAAAGCGGTTAGTCGCTGTCAAAAGTTCTTCATTGTCCTTATTTACTGCGATTCCCCAGTTTTCGCTATCCTGAAAAGGAATCAGAATGGCGCTGGTGGTATCGGGATTGGCCTGATTTTGCCGATAGATTGTCAACTGATCATAAATAAAGGCATCCGCCTTTCCCTGGGTCACCTCGGTCACACAGGCATTTTCCGAAGCCAGCGCATTAATCGTCGCATTACTTAAATTCTTGGTCGCATAGATATTACCGGTCGTGCCCTTTTTGACCGCTACGACTTTTCCCGACTGGTTCAAATCTTCCACCTGATTGATATTGGCGTTTTTATTCACCAGCAACCCCAAATAGGAATGGGCATAGGGTACTGAAAAACTAACCACTTCCTGGCGCTCCGCCGTGATCGTCATCGATGAAATCACCAGATCAACCTTGCCGGTTTGCAGTGAGGGAATCAGCCCGTCCCAATTGATATTTTCAATCTGTACCGGTCGGTCCAGATAATCGCCCAAAGCATAAGCCAAATCGACGCTGATCCCGCTGGGATTCCCCTGATCATCTTTGGTTTCAAAAGGCGGGTAAGCCAGCTCCATCCCGACAATCAGTGGTTTTTCCTCACTTGCGGTATCCTTGTTAACGGGACTGCAGCCCAACAGCAAAGACCCGGCGATAGCCAGTATCATGATCATTAACCCGAGTTTTTTCATCTTTTCACCTCTCTGCAAATCTAATAAAACACACACAGCCAGATACACGGCGGATCAGCGGAAGTATAAGTAACCCGATGTTTCTGGTGTGGTGGAATCAACAGCGTGTCACCCTTTTCCAGAATGATCGTCCGGCCCTCTGCAAAGAGCAGTTGCGCCCGACCCTCGAGCAGGATCACATATTCACTTTCTTCCTGGTCATACCAGTCGGATTGCTGCCCGGTGCTGACAATTCGTTCAATCCGAACCTTCTCGTTCTGCTCCAGCACAGAGATCATTTCGTTATCCCCCGGCAAACAGGACATTTCATAAATATTCATAATTACCTCGCTTCTAAATGATATCATAAAACTGCACTTAGAAATAGTTCTACTGCTAAATATTATTCCTTCCTGCCGGAAAAATTCCACAAAAAAAAGACACGCGATGCGCATCCCTTTAAAACTCCGTCCAGTCAACTCAGCAGGTAATTGCTGCCCGGTTTTTTCTTGCATTTCTTTTTTGTTTTCGCCGCTGTTTCCGCCAGCTCAAAAATCGTTTTGCTGTGATCGCTGGCCACACCGGCAATTGAAACTGACAAAAACGGAAAATTCTCCTCCACATCCTTTCGATCCTTGGAGGTAATATAGCCTTTGGCAATGTCTTCCTTGCAGTAATATTTAAACACCGCCTGATTGAAGGCTTGGATAATACTGACGCACAATTGTTCGGTTTTCTTTTTTGGCACGATCGCAATAAAGTCATCTCCGCCAATATGACCGATGAAATGATCAGGTGGAATCTCATTTTTTAGAATCTCGGCAAAATCCCTTAACACCCGGTCACCATTTTCAAAACCATACAGATCATTATAGGCTTTAAAATTATCCAGATCAAAATAGAGAATTGTTCTTTTGTCTTTTGATTTAAGCGCTTTTTCCAGATGCTGCTCAATCATCAGATTCCCCGGAAGTTCGGTCAGCGGATTCAGATGCTTCGCATAGACAAACTCGATTTCAATCAGTTTTTCCATCAGATCTTTGACCGTCACCGTTCCCTCAAAGTGATTTTTTCGGGTCACCACAATGAAATCATAAACCTTGTCAAACTCGCGCTGCATCGCATCCTTGCCAACCACATCAATGGTTGCGCGACAATCGACATGCATAAAATCCGTATCCATGATATTACGAACCGGTTTATTGGCATAAAGAATATAACCATATTGCCCGCTGGTCCTTTTATACAGCGCATTACGGGTGATCACCCCAATTGGCAGGCAATTTTCCACTACACAAAAGCCGGAAAGGGTTTTATCTTCTTTAAACATTTCATTAACCTGTGAAACAAGGATATCCGGAGAAATGGTTTTCTCCCGTTTGCAGATCGACTCAATGCAATCATCCAGTACCCGATTATCCAGTCGCTTTCTTTTTTTGGCATTTTCTTCCATCACAATTTCAACCACGTCCTTTGAGATTGCATTTAAAATTCCATTTGGCTTTTGAATAAAATAACCCTGCCCATATTGAACACCAATATCAATTAGAGTCTGCAATTCTTCTCTGGTTTCGATCCCTTCGGCAATCAGTGCGGTTTCTGTATATTCTGAAAACTCGTTGAGACATCTGACCAGGGATTGTTTGGTCATGTCTTTATCGATATCCCGGATCAACTTCATATCCAGCTTAATATAATTGGGATGGATATCCGAGATCAAATTTAGCCCCGAATAACCCGCCCCAGCATCATCAATGGCGATACGATAATTCTGCTCCTTATAATTGTCAATCGTTTTAATAAAGTCCGCCAGATGATTGATGGCCTCGCTCTCGGTAATCTCAAAAATAATGCGCTTGGGATCAATGGCAAACTTCTCCAGATACTCCCGGGTAAATCCTTTTCGGAATTGAACATCCTGCATGATATTGGGATTCACATTTAAAAAAAGTTTAAACTCACTTTCGATTTTAAAGGCGGCTTCAAAGGCCTTTGATCGACACAGAAACTCTAACTCCCAGATTTTATTGAATTTTTGAGCATACTTAAATAACAGATCCGGTGTATGGAGCAGTGAATCAACCGGCCCCCGACTCAGCGCTTCATAGCCATAAACCGTTCCGTCTCGCAATGACACAATGGGCTGAAAAACGGTGCTGATTTTCTTCTGGTAGAGTATCTCCAAGAGCTCTCCTCTCAAACGCTCTTCTTCTTTATTCTGATTGATATCCAAACATATTCCTCCATGTTGTTGATGAAAGAATTATAACTACCGGAGAATACGATTAATATTAGCAAACGGTTAAATTTAGGTTAATTCTTTGAATTTCGGGTACTTAATATAATAATCTCTGTACGCAATTCAGAATTTAAGCTGCACTGCGCTGTTTACAGAACGAATCTTGGCTGTTATACTTAAGTAACAGATTTTCATATCAGACTGGGAGGTTGTTGTCATGAGTGAAACCCTATTGGAACTACGGAAATTTGTGATCCCGGAAATAATCATCGGAGTTGACGCCCGATTGTTGATTGGTCGCTATATCTCTCATTTTAATGCCAAAAAACCGATGGTTGTCACCGATAAAGATATTCAGGACTATGAATGGTTTCGTGAGACCATTGATCAGATCCGCCCTCACGTTGAAAAAGTTTTATTTTTCAACGATACAACCCCCAATCCCAAAGACATTGAAGCGATGCTGGGAGCGGAACTCTTTTTATCGCTCGGCTGCGATCTGATCATTGCCATTGGTGGTGGCAGCGCGATCGACTGTGCAAAATGTATCAGCATTGTCGCTTCAAACGGCGGTAATGTTCTGGACTACGAAGGGGTAGACGAAGTCCGTATGCCAGGACCACCACTAATCTGCATCCCCACCACCGCAGGCTCGTCGGCTGATGTTTCGCAATTTGCCATTATCAAGGATACCACCACCAGTATTAAACGGGCGATTATCAGCAAAAAAGTAGTCCCGGATCTAGCTCTGATTGACCCGGTTCCGCTGATGTCGATGGATCCCTATCTCACCGCCTGTACCGCAATGGACGCCCTGACCCACGCTATTGAAGCCTATGTCTCCAATACCCACTCAGCCCTGACTGACGTCCACGCCCTGGAGTCCATTCGCCTGATCAATCAATCCATTGAAACATCAGTTTCGCCGCAGCGAAGCATCGATACCATGTTCCAGCTGATGCTCGGATCCGTACAGGCCGGATTGGCTTTTTCCAATGCCAGTCTCGGCGCCGTCCACGCCATGTCGCACTCCATGGGCGGACTTCTGGATTTACCTCATGGTGAATGTAATAGTATCCTGCTGGAACATATTATCCGCATCAATTTCGAAGCTGTTCCCGAACGATACCGCGATATTGCCAGACAACTCGGTTTGCTGGTGGATAACGTCAGTGATCATTTACTGCTTGACATGATTATTGACCGCATCGTTTCGATGCGGGAAAACTTAAATATTCCATCGAGTATTTTAGTAGCCAACCTTGAAGAAAGTACCGTCGATTATTTGGTGGAAAATGCCCTGAATGATCCCTGTATGGTCACCAATCCAAGGGTTTTGACAAAAGAAGAGGTGAGAACGATTTATGGACGAGTATTACAACCCCAAAACTAAAAAAGAAATTACCCGGGAATCGATCATCGGACTCGGCGAAAATTCCTTTAAAAAAAATTACTACTCGGAACTGCAAACAAAACTGCTGGATCTGGAACGGATCAACAGCCGAACCCGCGCTTTAATCGCCACCATTCCGGATATTCTGCTGCTCAGTAATGAGAAGGGGCAGATCACACCGCTCAACCCGACTTTAACCAAAGGTTCCTATGCTCTTTTGGAGATCATGCGCAATCAGATTCTGATGACTGACTTGAAGCAGGTCATTGAACTGGTTATGCGCACCCGGGTTTTGTCGGACTACTATTTCTCGATGCTTTTCCAGGAATCACTGCATTATTTTGAAGTTCGGGTTCAGATTTCGAGTTTTGATGAGGTCCTGATCATGATTCGTGACATGACCGAACGGGTGATCATGGAAAAAAAGCTCCGCGATCTGGTCGATAAAGATACCCTGACCCACATCAATAACCGCCGTTTTTTTGAAACCGAGTTATCCCAGCTCAATAACCGCAATTTCAAAGATTTAACCGTCCTGCTTCTTGATATCGACGGCCTTAAATTTGTCAACGATACCCTGGGCCATTTAATGGGCGACCAGGTCATTGTCTCCGCCAGCCAGGTGATCTGCAGCTCTTTTCAATCGATGGGGATTGTCTCGCGGGTTGGCGGGGATGAATTTGCAGTGATTATCAAAAACCAGCCCCCCGAAAACATTGAAAGGGCACTTGATAAGATGAATACTCATTTAAAATGTTTAAATGAATTGCCGGATGCCACCTTTAAAATCTCGCTTTCCTACGGCTATTCCCATCACGCCTACGGCTTGGTTAACACGAATTTTCTTTTTCAGGAAGCCGACAATAATATGTATCAGAACAAACTGCTCAAAGAATCCAGCACCCGCAGTAATCTCGTAAAAACGCTGATGAGAGCCCTGGAAGCCAAGGACTATGTCACCGAAGGCCATACCAGCCGGATGGATACCCTGGCAACCCTTATCGGACAAGCCTTGCGCTTACCTCAGAATGTAATGGACCGGATTCAATTACTGACCAAATTCCATGATATCGGCAAGGTCGGCATTCCCGACAGTATTTTGAAAAAACCCGGTGCTTTAACCCCGGATGAGTGGAAAGTGATGAAAACCCATTGCGCCATTGGCGAACGGATTGCCAATGAATCATCGGAGTTAAAAGAAATTTCCCATCTCATTTTAAAACATCAGGAAAAATGGGACGGCACCGGCTATCCCTTAGGTCTCGCCGGCGAGGATATTCCGATTGAGTGCCGGGTTTTATCGATTGTCGATTCTTATGACGCCATGACCAATGACCGCCCCTACCGGAAAGCACTTTCCACGGAAACTGCTATCAGTGAAATTATTTCCTGCGCCGGATCCCAGTTTGATCCCGGTATGGTGAAAATTTTCTGCCAAGTCATCGAAAAACATTTAAGGCCTCAGAAATAATCCATTTCTGAGGCCTTACTCATTTTGCTGTATACTTATCGGGTTATCTTGGTCGTATAGGTATTTTCGTCGCGGATCACCTTTTCCAGCGCTTCCACCACTTCCGGATCGTAATGGGTGCCGACATTGCGTTTCATTTCTTCCAATGCTTCATCAATGGCAATGGCACTTCGATAGTCCTTATCGGTCGTCATATCATCAAACCGCTCACCGACGGCAATAATCCGCGCCAATTTGGGGATTTCTTTCCCCTTTAATCCCTGTGGATAACCGCTTCCATCCCAACGTTCGTGATGTCCCAGCACAACATTCGCCAGATCAACGGTGTTATCAAAGGCATTTAAAATCCGATAACCCACTACCGGATGCAGTTTCATTTCTTTATAGGTATCGTCAATCACATATTCGTTTTTACTGGCCACCTCTTTATCCAGGGCTACTTTCCCAATATCATGGAGGAAGGCCGCCTTTGAAACCTTATTGATTTCCGCTTCAGGCAAGCGCATCTTCAAAGCAATCTTCTTGGAAATCTCACTGGTTCTTCGGGCATGTTCAGCCTCTGCCGGCAATTCACCATACAGTTTATCAAGAATAATATTGAACGCATCTTCCTTCTTTTTGCCCCGATTCAGCGTTTTTTTCATATACATATTATCTTCAGCACTGGCGATGATAGCTTCAATTTTTTCTTCCACCTGATGCTTGGTTGCCACCCCCAAAGACACATTCCCCTGGATGGATTTTATTTTTTCTTTACTGAAACTATCTTTGATCCGCTCCGAAAGCTTCTGGGCATCTTTCTTTTCGGTTTTCGGCAGCAGAATGGCAAATTCGTCGCCGCCCCAACGGGCGATAATGTCGTCAGCCCGGCAGACTTTCTTGAAAATTTCTGAAACCTTTTTAATTAATTCGTCGCCGGCCTCATGGCCAAAAATATCATTGGTCAGTTTGAGCCCATCCAGGTCACCAATAATGACTGATAGGGGCAGATTTCTTTCGGTATCCAGGCGTACCAGTTCTTCTTCAAAAAATCGCCGGTTATACAAACCGGTGAGGGCATCGTGGAAGCTATTGTACTCAATCTCCGCCCGCTTTTCTTTTTTCTTGGTAACATCTCTAAAGATGACAATGGCGCCATCAATCTGGCCCTCTTCATCACTGATCGGTGCAACGCTGTCCTCCAGGTGATATTTTTTTCCATCTCTGGAAACCAGTAGCACATTGGTGTCAAATTCTTTCATGGTATTGTCGCGAAAGGCTGCCTCGATATGATCGGGAACGCGGTTACAGTCGTTTTCATCCTCGAGGACAAAAACGAGGGAATAATGTTTACCCAGGGCTTCTCTGGCCGGCCAGCCGGTCATTTCCTCAGCGGTATTGTTAAGCATTTCAACCCGGCCCATCGGATCCACAATCATGACACCATCACTGATTGACATCAATGTTTTCAAATATTTCTCGCGATTCTTTTCCGAGGCCGACCGGATATAAGCTCCGACTCCAAACTTACCATTGAGCAGATCCACTGGAAATTTGGTGGTCTTAAAAATCTTGCCCTTCCACAACATTTCGTCGGTAACAAAGGTTTTGGTCGCCAACACCTTTTTGTCGGTTTGTCTTTCTTTATGGGCCATTTTTTCGTCCAGAATCTCAAAATCACCAAGTCCAATAATCTCTTCTGAGCTGATTCCGTAAAAATCTTCCATCGCCAGATTGACAAAGATGTAATTAAATTGGTCGTCTTTTAGCGATACCGGTATCTCCTCAGACTCGATGAAGGTCTGCACCAGCTCATTAAAGCGACGAATTTCGCGTTCTTTTTTTCGTTTTCCACCTCTTTTAAGAATAAAGTACAGCCCCAGACCAAATAAAAAAAGAATCGTCAAGATAATGGCAATACTCAGTGTTGTTGTTTTCATATTTTCCTCTTCACTTTTCCCCTTTTATTTGTAGTTTTGCACAGTCCTAGTATGCCATTTTTAGGCAATGATCGTCAATAGAATTAATAAAAATCAGGAAATATAACGCCAGTTTAGCGATTATCGACAACAAAAACTGCCAATTAAAATTTAAAACCTTAAATTAACTGACAGTCAATATTGAACTTTTTTAGTTTTTTAGTTTTTTACTCATCCACTTCTTCCACCATCCGATAACCGACCCCAACCTGGGTGACGATATAGCGGGGCTCGGCCGGATTTTCTTCGATTTTTCGGCGAATATTGGCCATATTCACCCGCAGCGCCTGAATCTCATTGGTATAGGGCCCCCAAACCTCCCTGATGATATAATCGTGAGTCAGCACCTTTCCGATATTTTTTGATAGCAGCACAATAATTTTATATTCAATCGGCGTCAGATGAACCGACTTCTCGCCCACCGTCACGATACGCTTATCGTAAGCTATGGCCAGGTCACCGATCACCAGACTGGTGCTTTCCGGCGTGTTTTCGCCCCGGTTTTTAGAACTGTGTCGGATACCGGTGCGGATTCTTGCCAGTAACTCGGCGGTGCCAAAGGGTTTGGTGATATAGTCATCGGCTCCCAGATCCAGAGCTTCCACCTTTTCCCGTTCATGTCCCCGGGCTGATACGACGACGACCGGTATATTTGACCATTCTCGAATGGTTTTTAGTACCTCCATGCCATCGATGTCCGGTAAACCCAAATCCAGTAGAATCAGATCCGGCGCATAGGATGCCGTCATTGAAATCGCTTCTTTCCCCGTGACGGCCTTGAGCATTTTATAATCATTGGCTTTTAGTATCGCCGCAATGAAGTTGGAAATCCCGGCTTCATCCTCGACAATCAGTATAACTGACTTATTATCCATTTTCCTGGCCCTCCTGAAGTGGTAAGCTGAAGCGAAAAACTGCTCCACCCTGTTCTTTGTTTTGTGCTTCCATTTTGCCCTGATGGGCCTTGACGATGGAATGGCAAATGGATAAACCAATCCCCATTCCCCGGGATGAATCAGAACTCCGTTTACCATCTGGCACATAGGTCTCAAAGAGATAGGGAAAATCCTGGTCACTGATACCCTTTCCCTGATCACTGACTGCAAAGACCGCCTCATGGCCGGATTTTTTGACCTCAACCGCAATGATCGAATCATCCGGTGAATACTTGATCGCATTTTCCAGCAGGTTGATAATCACCTGTTCAATCAGGGTGCCATCCATCGGCACGATCAACAGCGCCTCCGGCACCTTGACTGTAATCTTACGGCTGGCAAAGCGTTTGCGGATCCGGCTGATCGCTTCGGCCACAATTTCTTCGGCCGCCTCCGGTGTTTTTGTCACATTCATCGGTCCTTCATTAATTCGGGTAACCGACAGCAGATTTTCGACCATCCGAATCAGCCATTGGGAATCTTCTTTAATATTGTTGATTAAGGTTTCCTGGGTCTCCTGATCCATGATGTTGCCGCTTTCCAGAATCGCTGAGCTTGCTCCTAAAATTCCGGTCAGCGGGGTTCTAAGATCATGGGATATCCCCCGAAGCAAATTACTTCGCATTTTTTCTTTTTCAGATTCAACCAGTATCCGTCTTTGTTCATTGGAAAGATAGTGGCGTTCCAGCGCCATCTCAACCTGAGAGGCGATCATCCTCAAAAACAGGCGATTGTTCTGGCTAAGAACGCCGTTTGCACAAGATAAGCCGATAACCCCCAGCACCTTACTCTGGGCGATAATTGGCATATAAAAAGCCCCAGCCCCCATCAGGGTATCGCTTCCAGCCCCGGCGCATTTCTTATTCATAAAGACCCAATGAGCCACCGCCCGCTCACTTTCTGACTTAAGAAAAGCAGCATCACCATCCAGCGCAGATTGCAGAAAGGTTTCGGATTCATGATCCTCCGGATCCTGACTATAGAAAATCGCCGAGCGGCTAAAAATCTTGACCATATAGGCATTGATCAGCTCGATGGTTTCTGCAAAATCCCGGGATGCCAGCAATTTTTTATTGATCTCATAGAGCACCTCGGTACGGTGTTCCCGTTCCACTGCCAGGCGGGCCTGAGTTTTTATCCGGACCGTCAGGGCGCTGGTAATCAGTGCCACCAGCAGCATAATCACAAAGGTAATCGGATAGCCCTCCTGGATGGCATGGAGGGTGTAATAGGGGATCGTAAAAAAATAATTAAAAACCAATACCGTCAGGCCGGAGGCCAGAACCCCATAAAGATAGCCGACCGTGACCCTTGAAATAATCAGAACCGAGAGAATATAGACCATAATAATATTCTGGTCACTGATGTTCAGCGCCTGGAAAATTAATGAAATAAAGGTTGCTGCCACAATAATCAGCAGGGTTTTTAAGCCGTCCTGCCAGGAAAAGAACAGGTTTCGGCTGATCCGCAGCCGCCGGTGCTGATACAAGGTATTTTTATTTGTCCCCGGGTTACCGGGGATAATATGAATTTCAATGTTCGGCAGCATGGCAATCAGTTTTTCCTCAAGGCTGGCTTTAAAATAACTGATCAGCGTTTTTTTATTTCGGCTTTTGCCGATGACAATATTGGTAATCCCGGACAGCTTGGCGTATTCGGCAATCACCGTGGCTACATCGTGTCCGTTGAGGGTGACAATCTCGGCGCCCAACCGTTCGGCCAGAGCCAGATGATCCCGCACCGTGTTTTTTTCGCCATCGGTCATCGCATCACTATCCATATCTTCAACATAAACCGCTGTCCAGGGTGCCCGAAAGGCTTCAGCCGTGCGATCGGTCCAGCGAATGCAGCGGGCTGATGAGGGTGACGCGCTGATACAGACCATCAGCCTGATGCTGGCCATTTTTTTTGATAGCCGGGGTTCATTCTGATTATCACTACTGATCCGATTGGCGGCTTTTCGCATCGCGATTTCCCGGAGCAGCCGCAGATTTTCCAGGGTAAAAAAATTATCCAGGGCTTTTTGGGTCCGTTCCGGCCGGTAAATTTTGCCACTTTCAAAGCGCCTTAGCAATTCATCGGGTTCAATGTCGATCAGCCGGATCTTATCGGCCTGATTAAAAACATAATCCGGAATGGTTTCTTTGACGCCGACGTGGGTGATTTTCTGGACCACATCGTTGAGACTCTCGAGATGCTGCACATTGACCGTGGTAAAAACATCAATGCCGGCATTGAGGAGCTCTTCAATATCCTGATATCTTTTTTTGTTGCGCATTCCCGGGGCATTGGTGTGGGCCAGTTCGTCGACCAGAATCAATTCCGGCTTCCGTACCAGGGCGGCATCCAGATCAAACTCTTTGAGCTGGAGTTTGCGGTATTCAACCATTTTAGGAGCCAGGGCGGGCAGGCCACTCATGATCTGAATGGTTTCCGGGCGGGTATGTTCTTCCACATAGCCCACCAGAACATCAACGCCGCAGCGCAGCTGCTCCTGGGCATCATCGATCATCGCATAGGTTTTTCCCACCCCAGCCGCATACCCGAAAAAAATTTCCAGGCGCCCTTTCTTATTTTGTTCTTTGATAAACAAATCTTCTAGAATATCATCCGGATTGGGACGGGTATCACTGAAATCCACCATTTAATTCCCCACCTTCATCGCGTTATTTTACGGAATGCGGCCATCCAGAGCCAAATTCACCTTCAAGACATTGACTGCGTCTTCTCCCCAGATACCCAGCAGTTTCCTGGTTGTATAGCGGTCAATGATTTCACGGACGGCTGCTGCCGGCATATTGCGCGCTTGGGCAATCCGCTCTACCTGATATTCGGCCGCTTCCGGGGAGATATTGGGATCGACCCCGCTGCCTGAAGCCGTTACCAGATCGCTGGGAATCGCCCCGCTATTTTCAGGATCAAGGGCCTGCCACCAGGCCACCCGCTCCTGTATCAGCGCCTTTTGTTCTTCACTGACCGGTGATAATTGCGAAGTTCCCTGGGGTCTGCCGATCAGATATTGGGGCTTAGTAAAGGTCTGGCCGATCAGAGCTGAGCCCACATCAATCGTCGTTCCGTTTTCCTGGGTTATAGTAATGATACTACCATTTGCCTGATTTGGAAATGCAATTTGTGCAATACTTGTTACAATAACCGGATAAACCACCCCACAAAACAGGGTGAGCACCACAAAACTAACTAATGCCGGCCGTAATTTTGACCCGATCGATGCGCTTTTGTTTTTTTCCATCGTTTTCACCTCACCCCAGACCCAGGACGGTTAATAACATATCCAATAATTTAATCGCCATAAACGGCGCCACTAAACCGCCTAAACCATAAATCAGCAGATTTCGCTGCAGTAGTTTTCCCGCCGCCATTTCCCGATACTTAACCCCTTTTAAAGCCAGGGGAATCAATGCGATAATAATCAGGGCGTTATAGATGATTGCCGACAGAATCGCGCTTTTGGCGCTGGTCAGTCCCATAATGTTCAGCCCCATCAGTTGCGGATAAATACTGAAAAACAAAACCGGAATGATGGCAAAATATTTGGCCACATCATTGGCCACACTAAAGGTTGTCAGCGCCCCTCTGGTCA
>CAZEBY010000003.1:0-87051 GCA_964510565.1 uncultured Lachnospiraceae bacterium
TGCGTTTTGGTAAGAAACTGACACAAGAAAAAGCGGTTGGGAGCTTGCTTTCGTATTTTTTTAATTTGCAGGGCGAGCGGATCGAAGGGGATGATGATTACGCCATCCAGATTCCCTTACGGCTTTTGGCTCGGATCAAACATGTTATTGGCATTGTTCCGCCAGAGTCCAACACCAGTGCGGTTATTAGTTGTTTGCGAACCGGCTATATCAGACATCTGGTGATTGCTGAGCAAACTGCCAAGGATGTGAACGATCAAAATGAAAGCAAATGAAAAGGTTGATTTCGTTATGTTGGTCTTGCAATAATGAGGATTTGTAGGTACAATTTAAAATAGAGATCAATTTTCGAATTTGATTTCAGATAAATTTTGAGAGATGTGTTCTCGATGATCAGAATAAACATGTGCTTATGAAATAAAAAAAGAACACATATGAGGAGAAACTGAAATGTTACATATCGATCGCAGAAAAGAGATTTTAAATACAATTATGAGCAAAGGTTCGGTTAAAGTTGCTAGTCTTTCAGATAAATATGGTGTGGGTGAGGCGACAATACGTCGGGATTTAAAATATCTGGCGGAGGAATATGGGATTACATTATCTTATGGCGGGGCGTTTAGAAAAGAAAAAATAAACTATCAGACGACATCGGAAATGGATATTTATAAAAAGCGAACCCAGAATATCGAAGAGAAGCGGTTAATTGCTCAAAAAGCGGCGAAGATCATTGATAATGGTGATACCATTGCTCTTAATGCCGGAAGCACAGTCGAGCTGATTCTAGACTATATTGAAGATATTCAGGATGTCAATTTAATAACGCTTTCACTGAATGTGGCCTTAAAAGCGTCGGCTATTTCTGGAATAACAGTCTATATGCCGGGAGGAAAGCTACGTAGTTTTTCTGGTGCCTTTTATGGAAAAGAGGCAAATGAGTTCCTAAAAACATTTAATATTGATAAGGCCTTTATGGGCGTCATGGCAGTGTCGATTGACAAGGGGATTACCCATGGGGCGTTTGAAGAGGTGGAAATTAATCAAACTATTTATGAAATCAGCAGTAAATGTTATCTCTTAGCAGATTATTCGAAGTTTGATAAGGTTGCGCTGACAAAAATGGTTGATTTAAATGTTTTTGACGGCTTTATTCTTGATGATAAAACTCCGGAAATTTATCGGGAATACTGTAAGGGCAATAATGTTGAAATAATATAAAGATAATAGCATCAATTATAGTATTGAATGAATGCATTGGGACGCATCGAAAATGACGATGCGTTTTTTTTGTTTGCGAGGCTTGTTGCCGAGCTAATGATCTGAAAGAAGACCTGTCACCTGGCTAATTGGGAAGACAAGCTGAAAGCAAGGGCGTTTCCGGCGACGGAAGGGTCTGAAGGAAGCTGATGGCGGCTGTTGGAGCGAAACGCAAGTGAACCAGTGGTGGTATATATGATGGATAACCTTTCAAAAAGTGGGAACGTCCGAAAATTAGCTGAATCATATATATTTGGATGGTCGTTTTAACAGCAAGCGGAGCAACTTAACTTCGGAAGTACTGTACCTGAAGCTGTAGATTTTTTGAATGCAGCTTTATTTTCACTTACAAATGCCGCAATCGTACTATGGATCGGGTTTGATTGAATTACTTAAGCACATCAACTCAAGATTTCGTTTTGATTCTGTTTCGAGCTTTCGAGAAAAGCGGATGCCATTGAAATAACCATAAATATAAAGTTTCAACAGATTCGTTCGAAGATACGGGAATTGTCCTCTATTATTTCCTGCATAAGTTTTAAAACCAAATCAATAAACTCATCAAGAGATGAAGTAATTATCGCATTTTAATTTTTGTTAACACTAAGAATAAATGCCATTCTAATTTCTCCAATATATGCTTAGATTTTATTATATTATATCATATATGGTCATTTGTTAGACAGTCTGACGTACGGTGGTGTGGGAGGTCGTAATGGTCAGCCTCCTACCCGATTTAAATCACTGATTTACAAAAAAGTGGGAGATAAAAATAAAATTATTATTTGTGAACGAGTGTGGTAAACTCGTAAAGATCGCTGTGGGCACTCATAGTAGTAAACTTATCGACTATCGCACCAAATAGGGTGTGCGTGCCGGGGCGTCCCAATATTCGAGGTACTGGTCATTCATGCGGGCAAAAAATAATTGAAAGCCTGCTTGTTCCTGAACGGTCAAAACTTCTTCAACCCAACTAGCTACAATTTTGATACCTTTCTTGCATAAATATTTATGAACGCACCTAAAAATAATCAGCATTTCCATGACAGTCGTAGAACCGGTACCATTGACAATGACCATGATTTCTTCGCCAGCACAAAGACTTAAATCATTAATCAATAAATCTGACATGAGGATGGCGGTTTCATCTGCATTCTTCATTTTCAAACGACCGCCACCACCTTCACCATGCTGGCCCATCCCAATCTCCATTTCATCATTTCCAAGTACGGCAAAAGCGGAACCGTTTTGAGGATGAGTGGCGGTTTTGCTAGCTACGGCAATGGTCGCCATGTTATTGGCAAAATCCTGGGCAATGGCTGTGATTTCATGAAGCGATTTTCCCTCGGCAGCGGCGGCACCAACAATTTTGTAAAGCGGTACACAGCCAACCAAACCGCGGCGTCTGCCGGCGTCGCTCCGGGGTGCATAGGCCACATCTTCCTGAGTGACTACCATGGATACCTTGATGCCGGCTTTTTTTGCTTCTTCCATAGTTCGGGTTCCGGCCAGGATATCGCCGGCATGGTTTAATACAACTAAAAGAATACCCTTGCCTTTATCAGCCAGCTGGAGTGCTTCAAAAACCGCTTTATATCCCGGTGCGGCAAAAACATCACCGACAACGGCGATATCAACCATTCCTTCACCAACAAATCCTTCCAGGGCGGGTTCATTTCCTGACCCGCCCAAGGCTACAATGGTAACTCGGTTAGCGGTTTTCAAGCCCTTGTTGACAACAAGATTATTAGGTCTAACTTCGAGCAGAAAAGGATTAGCAAGGGCTAGACCTTCCAGTAATTCTGTGGTGATGTTTTCCGGTTCATTGATAAATTTATTTGACATCATGGCAGGGTTCCTTTTTCTTTAAAGTTTTCTTGATTAATGAAAGACATGTTGTCATTCAAAAAAATAGTATCCAATTTGAAAATTGAATCAGCTAGATAAATGAATACTAGCAAAATTTGTTCTTAAAAACAATAATGATGTAATGAAAACAAAATCTGATGTCATCAAAAACAATTCTTACCGGTTAAAGAAGTATAAAGGATTGTAACAAGGCGTTTTATACGTTATAATTATTTAGATAAAAAGTACAATTTTGGCTGAAATACTGGAATAAAGGGGAAAAGATGTTAAAAGTTGCGATCTGCGAAGATGAGGAAGTCCATAAAAAAATACTGGTAGATTTAATAAGTCGATATCCATTTGAAATGGACTATCAATTATCTACATTTCAGTACGGTTATGAACTCGTTGCAGCAAATAATGAAGGCGTGAGATTTGATATTATTTTTCTTGATATGCGTTTAGATCAGGAAGATGGTATCGATATTGCCAGTGAGATCAGAAAAATTGATCATTCTGCTCGCATTATCATAACAACATCCTTAATTGAATATGCTGTGTTGGGATATTCGGTTAATGCCAGTGATTTTTTGTTAAAACCATTCCCGGAAGAAAAATTATTTCAAATTTTAAGAAAACTCGAAGATGATAGCAAATCTTCTAAACACAAATTTCATGAAATCGAAATAAATAATGAAAAAATATTCTTAATCAGTGATGAGATTTTGTATTTTGAAAGCCAGTGCAGAAAAATAAAAGTAGCCACTTTTGATGCTGTTTATGAGTATTATTACACGATTTCAGCTTTGGAAAAGGAACTGGACTCAATGCGTTTTGTATTATGTCATCGATCTTATATCGTTAATCTAAAAAATATTAAAAGTATTAAGCCTAAAATGGCGGTATTAAAAAATGGTGAAGTAATACCGATCAGTTCCAAACGTATGCAGACAGTATACAATGCTTTCACCAGGTATTTGTCAGGACTGATGGAATGAAAACGTCATCAATCCTGCGGAACATCGCCCTCCTCAGTATTCCGATAATCAGTTTAATCATTGGCTGGAACCTTTATTTTATTGATGTTCATGTCAATGGCCGTCATTTATTGGGACTTGCTTCATTGGGGGCGCTGCTCTATATCAATGTGGTTATTTTTGTTATCTTAAAAGTACTTGGCTGTGAATCTGAAAAAATTAATAAATATAAGAATGCCAATGTTCAATTGGAACTGCAACAAAAACACTACAAAGAAATGCTGGAAAAAAACCATCAGGTCAGAGCCTTGTGGCATGATATGAACAATCATGTTATTACCATGCAGTATCTGATCAAAAACCAGGCCAGTGAAGAAATTGAAGATTATCTTTGTCAATTTCATCAATTACTTCAAAATGCAGCTGTTCTTAATCGTTCGGGTAATCATGTGGTGGATGCTCTGCTCAACTATAAGATCAAGGTTGCCACCGATTATCAAATTAACTTTGATCATTACATAGCGATTCCTGAAAACCTCAAAATGAACAGCATTGATCTATCAATAATTTTAGGGAATGTATTGGATAATGCCATTGAAGGCTGTCTCCGTGATTGCCGTCAGATCGAGGATAAACGGATCAAATTTAATATGTATTATAAACGGGAGAGCCTTTTGATAGATATTGAAAATACCATTGATGAAAAAACGATTAAGAAATCAGGCAATAGTATGGTCAGCAGCAAGAGAATTGATGTCGGTCAATGTGGTTACGGCATTTCTAATGTCAAGCAGGTTTTAAAAAACTATGAAGGGAATATGGTCACTCAGGTTCTTGATGATCGTTTTAAATGCACTATTCTGATTCCGCTTGACTAACATTTTGCGACTTTTACCAGATAAAACATCGAAAACCATCAAGCAAAATTGACAAATGCTTAGGGATGCGATATATTATACAGGCATTTAAGTGATAGTTTGAGGTGGATTATTGAAAGAAAAAGATTTGTGCCGTTTGATCCATGTTGCCCAATTGTATTATGAACAGAATAAAACCCAGTCGGAGATTGCCAGCGACTTGGAGATATCCCGCCCTGCAGTCAGCTACCTTTTAAATAAGGCCAGAAAATCAGGTATTGTTAAAATCGATGTACTTTCCTATCATCGTACCATCAAAGGGATCAAAAATGAATTATGCCAACGCTTTAAACTGAAAAGTTGTCATGTCGTTACCCTCCCGGATGATCTATATCAGGTCGGTGCTGATGTGTTGTTGAAATTTTTACCCAAAACTAAGATATTGGGCTTAGGATGGGGTTATAATACAGATAAGCTCATCAATGCCTTTGTCCGGCAGGAGCAGTTAGGTCTCAATGGTGGAGTAATCTGTCCGCTGATCGGTGCCATTGCTGCACCTCAACGGGGATACTCTCCGGACGAGCTGGTCAAGGAATTGTCGCTAAAAACCGGCTATCAAGGAGAATTTCTGAATTGTCCGGCCATACCGACAACAGCTGAAGAACAGGCGCAAATAATGGCATCCGATCATTTTAAACAAATTGAAGAAGACTGGAAAAGAATGACAACGGCTTTGATAACGTTAGGTAGTTTTCCCTCCGTACCAGATCACGGTTCAGCAATGCGGTTTGGAAAAAAGCTGATCAAGGAAAGGGCAGTCGGCTGCATCCTCTCATATTTTTTTAATCCCCAGGGAGAATTAATTCTGGGCGAAGATGATTATGCGATTCAGATTCCGTTGGAGCTGTTGTCACGGGTTAGAGATGTCATCGGGTTTGTGCCCCAGGAAGCAAATGTAGACTCTGTTATCAGTGGCTTAAAAGCAGGTTATTTCAACCATTTGGTTATTACCGAACCACTGGCAAGTAAGATATTAATAAAAATGGATACAGATATGAGTTAGATTAAAAAAACGTCGGATCATTAAATGATCCGACGTTTTTGATTGGCAGGATACTATGATTGATCGGAAATGGCCAAACTGCTGGCATCAAAATCAAGCAGTTTTTCGGTAATGACGACAGTTGATGTTTACCAGCTGCCACCGCCACCACCGCCGCCGCCGCCGCCGGAGAAGCCACCGCCGCCGGAAAAACCGCCGCTACCAAAGCCGCCAGAGCCAGAGTTGGGAGGGACAATGATAGTTGACGAGATACTGTTCATGCTACGCATCAGACTTGAAACGAACAATACCGAGGTAAAATTGTTGCCATAGGTTGCCCCATAATACCAGTTGGGTTGTTCAATGGCGATCGACTCAAAATTCTTGGCCCACTTATCAGTAACACCTAGAACATAGGCATAGGGTAAAATATTGAAAAAATACTGGGGATTTTCGTTTACCAGAGCAAGAATTCGATCTTTCTCAGCTTTTTCAATAAAATTTTTAAAGCCGAGCACCTGTCCCAGCCACAGTCGTCCGGTTTCCGTCCGTTTGGTGGCAATAATCTGGAAAAATGCGGTGCCATAGGTCGTCAGCATAGCCAGCAGCGCCGGCATCAGTGAATTATATTCAAGCAAGAAGCTGACAACGAGGACGAGTAAAGATGCCACAAATAGGATCACAATACCCAGAATCATTCGACCGACTGTTTTTTTTCGAGCAGCTCCCTTGCGGTTTCGCAGCGCTGTTGTAATGATATTGGCGCCTAAAACGGTGGGGACGACCGCAAAACAGGAGACAATACCGATAAAAATCAGACCTTCAAAAAAAGAGGTCAGCATACCGATTTTATAAGCACCATTTATGACAAAAGCCAGTAGTGGCAGAGCCATGAAAATACTGATAACCACCAGACCGATCTTTGAAGCGGTTGTAAAGATCTGATTTTCCGGAACATCAAAATAGCCTTTGATCTGCTCTCTCGTCGCAACAATGGTGTCATAAAAACTGGCAGGGACACTGGCGGTAGAAAAACTGTCTTTTTGATCGAAAATATTATTGAACAGGGTATGTTCAAAATCTTCTGCCGTATTTGGTAGGTTTTTTACCTTATGGAAGATGAACTTCTTCTTGTTTACCTGTTCAATTGTCATATAGCCTTTATCAGCCCAGTACATCAGCAGTGACAAAACCTCGGGTTTATCAAGTGCTCCATCCACAATAAAACCGATTTGAGATGGGGTAAAATTCTGGGGGGGATAAAACTCGACTGTTTCCACCGGTTTCTTATCGCGGCCGGTGAAAACCCAGATTAATGCGCCGCCCAGTAAAGACAGGCCAAAAATAATATACATTATCAGGACAAATTCGTCGCCGGTAAAAGCTCCGACAAAATAACCCTCAGGCAGGTTGATTTTAAGGGTGACGCCCTGATAATTGGAAAGGGGTTGTTTGAGGGTTCCTTCAATGACATTGCCGGTGACGGTAAAAGCGACAGCATCAGTGATGGTGCTACCATAACCGCCACTGATGAATTCGACCTGGCTGGCATCAAAAGGTTTGGGCATAATAATCTTGAAATGGGCATTTTCAATACTGGTATCCCAATTCTGAGGAATAATATTAAAATAGACATCATCCATCGTGTCAATTTTGTCATCGCCGGGATTCCAGATATAAGAAATCGGATAGGTTTGGGTACCGCTGACAAATTTATTGGCGTCGCCGATTTGGATCACCATATTACCGCTTTCAGTGGATGTTTCAAATTTATGATGATCAACATTTACCCGTGTCAGTCGGGCGTTATAGGATGTTTCCACTGGCTGTCCATTAATTTCGCGATAAAAAGAGCCATTGTAGGGGATAAAGCGATAGATTCCGTGCCGTGGCTCGGAAAAAGAGACCGTGATGTTTTCTAGAACTTTGTAGGCATGATCTTCTTGGACGTCCATGGTGACATCATATTGGTTGATAATAAAGTATTCTTGGGCAAGGGCGCTTCCGGGAAAAATAATCCCTAAAAGAAGAAGGCCAAGAAGTAAAGATATGCTTTGTTTTTTCACATGGTTTACCTCCAATAAGTTAATAACTGACGGCAGTTTAGAAAACGCCGTCAGTTTTGTGATAATAATATGTTTCCAACCGCGGGGCACTTGCTAGTTAAACTTAACCTGAACGTTTTGTCGTTCTTCAGCACCACCAACTTCAAAGAATGGTTGTTTTCTGAATCCGAACATGCTGGCAACCAGATTGCTGGGAAAGGATTCTACCTTGGTATTCATTGTGCGGACAACCGCATTGTAATATTTTCGGGAATTGGCAATTTCATCTTCGAGCATCTTCAACTGTTGTTGCAAATCTAAAAAATTACTATTAGCCTGGAGTTGAGGATAGGCCTCAGCGACAGCAAAAAGACTTTTTAAGGTGCCGGACAAAGCATTTTCATTGGCGATTTTTTCGTCAATACTGGTAGAATTCATGGCCGCCGTTCGTGCTGCGGTTACCTTGGTGAAGGTTTCTGATTCATGGGTGGCATAACCCTTAACCGTTTCGACCAGGTTGGGAATCAGATCATATCTCTTTTTAAGATAAACATCCATCGTGGAAAAGGCTTCTTCCACCTGATTCTTGATACTGACAAAGCTATTTCGCGATAAAATAAGCCACAGACCGATAATCACAATAAGACCGAGAATAATTGGAATAGCAATCATTTTTTATAATCCTCCTTAAACAATTTTACTGTTTTATTATATCACGTCACCATACTGGCCACAATAAAATTCAGGGATACTTTTAATCCTGAAGAATTCAATAAAAATTTATCAGTTTTGTGCGATTTTATTCAGTGAAGAGTAATATTTTGTCTTGTTGGAATTTAGTATCTATACTATAATTAATACCAATAAGATTTTGTCAGATGTGTTTTAGAGAGTATACAAGGAGAAAAAATGAACTATTCGCATATACTGTTTGATCTGGATGGAACCCTCATCGATTCGAAAGAAACAATTCGTCGGTGTTTAGAATATGCCCTGGAAAAAATGAATGTTCCTGATCCCAGAATTTTAAATATCGATGCTTTGATTGGTCCGCCGATGCTTAAAACCTTACAGGAAGTTTATGGTTTTACACTGGATGAAGCGCGACAAGGTTATGAGTATTATCTGGAAGAGTATGTCGGCAATGGCCAGATGTATCAGGCTCAACTTTATAAAGGGGTCAAAGAGACCATTTACCGACTCTCTCAAAAGGGTTGTTTCCTCGGTGTGGCGACGACCAAAAACGAGACAAATGCGCGGAAAATTATTACGAGTTTGAAACTGGATATTTCAATCAGCCGGATCTACGGCACCTATAATGACGGAACCCGCAGCAATAAAAAAGAAATCATCACAAATCTCCTGGAAGATAATAACGTAGTCGACTTGGCCGATGTGTTAATGGTTGGCGACCGGCATTTAGATATCATTGGTGCAAATGAAGTCGGAATTGATTCTGTGGGTGTGACCTATGGTTGTGGCAGTGAGGATGAGCTGCGACAGGCCGGAGCCACCCACCTGATTACCAGTATCTGCGATTTGTTGGAAATTATCGATTAAGGAGGAAATCATGGAATCACTAAACATCAATCTGGAACGAACGGCATTAATTAAGGGCGATTTGAAATTTACTAATTATGGTCAGCTGATAAAATCTACGCTTTTCAAAAAATTAGTTAAGACATTTATCAACGAATTAACTGTAAAAAAATCCTACCTTTTAAAAACTTTAGAGCCTTTTGAAAATGATAAAGGCGAGTTCAATGAAACTGCCTTTATCGATTTTGTTTATCTACTGAACATCAATACCCTTGAGGAAATCATCAAATCCGGTTATTTCGATATTCAGTTTACCCATGAGGAATATTCGCAGCTATTTTTGGGTTTTCTGGAAGGATTTTATAACTACTGGCGAAGTATCCAGCGATTTATGATTAAAACCGATGAATACAGTTCAGATGAAAAAACGAAACGTTCAAAGGCGCATTCCCTGGCATCAAACAATGATGCCTTTAAGAAAATGGTCTTGGATCTCTATCGAAACATCCATTTTAATGTTACCGGGAAAAGCGTCAGCATTTACCGGCAACTGCCCAGTGGTGCTCAGGTGGCCTTTTTAACAGACAAATTTGAATTTGATCGTGGCGTAAAAAGCAAGAACGATTCACTTTACCAGGTTCCCTATGTCTGGGAGGCGATTTTTGAACCACCGGTAATTTTCTATACCCAATCCAGCAAACGGGATGGGATTTTTCCGGTAAAAAATAAGCGTATTTTACAGAAGTTCTATCTGGATTGTGACGAATGGTTCGCCATTCCGATGAGGGTCGGCCGCCTGCTTGCTATAGTCTATGTCCAAAAAGAATACCTTGCTTTAGGGGCAGGTTTATTTAATCTTTTTGAAATGGCAACCCCCGAAGAATTCACCAAACAAAAACCGGATGCGGTGGTATTTTTCGGTTTAGATGAAGCACTCTTTGAAGAGGATGAAAAATTGGGCTATGTTGCCAAGGAGGATGACGTTTATTATGGACTTCTTCCTGATAACCCTCAGATTGATTATTTTGGTTATATGAAAAAGATGATGCTGACCTTGCATAATATTATTCAGATCGAAAAGAAGGCTATGCCAGTTCATGGCGCCTTTGCCAAGATCCGGGTTGGCGGTAAGAAGTCGGCCAATATCATGCTGATCGGTGACAGTGGCGCCGGAAAATCAGAAACGCTGGAAGCCATTAATAAACTCCCCAAAGAGCTGGCCTGTGATTTTGATATTTTGATCGATGATATGGGTTCTCTCCACTTTAATAAAGAAGGCGAGCTGATGGCCGTGGGCACCGAAATTGGCGCCTTTGTCCGACTCGACGACCTTCAGCCGGGGTATGCCTACAGTACCATGGACCGCAGTATCTTTATGAATCCCAATATCGTTAATGCCCGGGTCATTGTGCCGCAGATGTCCTATGAAGAAATCGCCAAGTCAACGCGCGTTGATTATGTCTTTTATATTAATAACTACGAAGAGATCAGCGAAACAGCCCAACCGATTGAACTTTTCGATGATTTAGATGAAGCTTATGCGGTTTTTTCAGAAGGTAAACGGATGGCCAAGGGTACCACCGGCGAGGTGGGGATCACTACTACCTATTTTGCCAACCCCTTTGGGGCGGTGCAGTTAAAAGAAGAACATGAGAAGATAGCTAAAAAGACCTTTAAAAAGATGAGGGAAACTGGAGTTCAGGTTGGGATGATCCGGACTCAGCTGGGGATTCCTGGCTATGAGCAAAACGGACCTTATCTGGCCGCGCAGGCCCTAATCCAGTTTATTGACAAATTAAATAAACAAAATGATTAAAAATGTTTTATTTCTCTAAAACCTGGTATATAATATAGGTAAGTTTATAATCATTATAAGGGAGGAAAAAATGGGTAAATTACAAGGAACACAGACGTTAGTTAATTTAATGACATCTTTTGTGGGTGAATCTCAGGCAAGAATGCGGTATACATTTTTTGCATCCATCGCTAAAAAAGAAGGTTATGTTCAGATCAGCGAGATTTTCACCGAAACAGCCAATAATGAAAAAGAACATGGTGAGTTGTTCTACAAACACATTGCGGCCAATGAATACACATTGGGCAATGCAGTTGAAATTCCGGTGAGTGCTACTTTTCCGGTAGCATTGGGGGATACTAAAAACAATTTATTACATGCAGCTTCCGGTGAAAATGAAGAGTGGAACGAGCTTTATCCAAAATTTGCGGAAATCGCCAAGCAGGAAGGCTTTGACGAAATAGCCGAAACCTGGCTTCAGGTTTGTGTGGCTGAAAAGGCCCATGAAACCCGTTATCTGAAACTGGCGGCTAATATTGAGCTGGGTCGTACCTTTAAACGGTTCAGTGATGTCAAGTGGAAATGCGGCAATTGCGGTTATATTTATGAAGGGGCTGAAGCGCCTGATGAATGTCCAGCCTGCAAACATGCCCAGGCCTATTTTGAATTGTTTGTTGAAACTTATTAAAGAAAATAAAATTTTAATTAAAAAAAGAAACGGGGTTAAATCCGTTTCTTTTTGATTTGTCTGATTTCTTAAATTATTTTTCAAAGGGAAAGTGGTATTGTTCCAGTCCTAATTCCGCCTTAATATCGAGAATATCTTTAATCAGCGCCTCGTTAACCGGGGTGCCTTTGTCTTTGCGATCAAGCCAGGCTTCATATTCCTTTTCACCGGCGGTATAGATCCGTTCCTGACCAGGCATTTTTTCTGAGGCCCGCAGGTCTCTTAAAATATCGCCGGTGATTTTTTTGAAGGATTCCGGTTCGGTAAAGTTCTCAATGTTAATGGCAATAAAGAAATGGCCCAGATGATAGGGTTGCGCCTTGCCGTTGGCGTCAAAACCGAGCAGACCCTTTAAGAATGAACCGCTTTGAAGGGCTGCCGAGAGGATTTCCACGAAGGTGGCATAACCATACCCCTTATAGCCGCCGGTGTCTTCACCGATGCCGCCCAGCGGTGTCAGGGCAGCTTCGCCTTTAACTAAATCAATCAGGATCTGTTTGGTATCGGTGCGGCTGCGTCCTTGGCGGTCAATGACCCAGCCATCCGGGAGATCCTTGTTTTCCCGGTCATAGACTTCAATTTTTCCCCGCTGGGAAACTGAAGTAGCGCAGTCCAGCACAAACGGGAAGGGTTCGTCACTGGGTACCCCAACGGTGATCGGATTGGTGCCGAGCATGTTTTCGACGCCAAAGGTTGGCGCAATCGACGGACGGGCATTGGTGCCGGTCATCCCGATCATATTGTTTTCGATGGCCATCAGCGGATAGTAGCCAGCGAAACCATAATGGGTGGAGTTCCGGACTACAGTCATTCCCATGCCGTAGACCTTAGCTTTATCAATCGCCATTTGCATCGCCTTTTTGGCAATGACATGACCCATGCCATCGTGACCGTCAATAACCGCAGTGGTAAACGTTTCTTTGACGACTTCAAATTCTGTGACCGGATTTTGGATACCTTGTTTGATCCGATCATAATAGATTGGTTTTAAACGGCCGATGCCGTGGGAATCAATCCCCCGTTTATCCGAGGTAATCAGGATGTCGGCACAGATCTTGGCGTCTTCTTCAGGTACGCCAATCCCTTTTAAGGCGTCGGTCATGAATGCTTCCAGAATGTCAAAGGGGATGCGGTAGGTGGTTTCGTCTTTCATTAATAATTCTCCTTGTCTAATTCGCTATATATTTATTGGGTGATAACAATTTTGTCAACATAAGATGAGGTGGCAGCGTGAAGCGCCCCGACGTAATCGCAGCGCAGGCTGATGATGTCGCCGACCTGATAGGTGGTTTTGGCATCGCTGACGTCGATCACCAGATGATCGGAGCTGGAACCTTCAATGGTTAGTCCCGGCAAGAGAGGAAAAATATGGTCGGTGTCGGTGTCCTGGCGGCCCAGACCGCAGATGGCTCGACGACGGATGCCTTTATCCTCAAAGGTGGGGATTTCGCCGAAGGCATTGCGGCCGATTTCACCGACGGGGTAGGTCGGTTTATTCTGCAACTCAAGGATCTCTACATCCAGAATAAAGGCATCCTGATGGAGGTAATCGTAGCAGTGATAATAGGCCGACTCCCGGCCAAACAGGATTACGTCGCCCAGTCGCAGGTTGTTGATTCCCCCAGGAAGCGTTTCATTGTCGACCAGATAATAGGCGCTGGAATTCCCGCCGGAAACGATCTCACAAGGAAGCTGATATTTTTCTTCAAGGATTTTTTTGACCTGAAAAAAAGCCCCAAAGGTTTGGGGAGTAGGGATGGTGGCACCGACGCAGGTGGCATTGGTGGCAATGCCACGGAGTTTGATATTTTTCATAGCGGCAATTTCTTTAATATCCTGATCCAGTTTTGCAAAAGCGGCTGCGATTAAGGCTTCAATTTCTGGTTTAGCGGGATTTCCGTCACCAATAAATAGACCTTCACGCAGATCACCAAGGTCAAGCATGTAGAGAATGCCATGGATTTTGCCCTGAGCCCGGGCCGCCTGGTTTAAGAGCTGGATGGTTGTTATTTCGCTGTTTAAAGATAGCGTCGCGTAGGCAACGGCATGATTAACCTCACTGGGCATTGGCACCCGGATCAACCATTTTTCACAGGGGAGTGGGGCCAGGTTTTTAAGATTTTTTATCCGGGAATCACCGATTGTGGTGGCGCCTCCGTCCAGAAAAGCCTGGGCAATTTCCAGGTTGCCGCCGGTACATTTGGTGACAGCAGTGACAGCGACCCCTAATTTATTGGTGCGCTGAATAACGGCTCGCGTATTTTCAACTATTTTTTGCTTATTGATTTTAAGTAAGGGATACATAAATGCTCCTTTGCAGTTTTCTGGTGTTTAGTATATCATAAGCGAAAAAAAAGCACAAATGATTGACAGCGGTTCCGCCCTTATTTATAATGAGGGTTGAAGATCATTAGGAGACCGGAAAAAGTTCGTCCCTTTTCGGGGGAGCGGATTTTTTTTTCGCAGCGGCGGATAAATATAAAGGATTTTTTATCTTTTAAAGATGTTTAATAGGCTATTGAACAGGTCGTCAAAAATAATAAAAGCAAAAGCTTACTGTTGTTCTGATTTAAGCAGGGAGAAACAGGCAGGCGAGCAAACGGAGGAAATATGTCAACATACGAGCATAAAAGAATAGAAGAGCGCTGGCAGAAGCATTGGGAAGAAAATGAAACCTTCCGGATGGAAGAAAACTCAGATAAAGAAAAATTTTACGGACTGGTTGAATTTCCCTATCCCTCTGGCGTCGGGCTTCACGTTGGTCACGTACGTGCCTACACATCCCTGGAAGTGATTGCCCGAAAACGACGGATGGAAGGCTTTAACGTCCTCTTTCCGATTGGCTGGGATGCCTTTGGCTTACCGACTGAAAATTATGCTATTCAAACCGGCCGTCATCCCCGGGAAGTAACCGATGAAAATATTGCCGTCTTTACCAATCAGTTAAAACGGATTGGTTATGCCTTTGACTGGGATAAGGAGATCGATACGACTGATCCCAACTATTATAAATGGACCCAATGGATTTTTTTACAGCTGTTTAAACATGGCCTGGCTTTCCGGGACCGAACCTATGTCAATTTCTGTAACGGCTGTAAGGTCGTGCTGGCCAATGAAGACTTCCGCGACGGCAAGTGTGACCGCTGTGGCAGCGAAGTGGTGCAACTGGAAAAAGACGTCTGGTTTTTAAAAATCAGAAACTATGCCGAAGAATTACTAAAAGGTCTGGATGATGTCGATTATCTGCCGCGGATCCGCCTCGAACAGGAAAACTGGATTGGCAAATCGGTGGGTGCCGAAGTCGATTTTACCATTGCCGGTTATGACAAAGCGCTGCGGGTCTTTACCACCCGGCCGGACACACTGTTTGGTGCCACCTTTATGGTTATTGCACCTGAACATCCGCTGATTAACGAGCTGTCCGAAGCGATTACCAATATGGATGAACTGGTCGATTATCAGGAACAGGCCAAACGCAAAACTGAATTTGAGCGGGTGCAACTGGCCAAGGATAAAACCGGGGTGCGGATTCTGGGCATCCAGGCCATTAATCCGGTAACCAACACCGAAATCCCAATTTTTATCGCTGACTATGTCATGATGGGCTACGGTACCGGCGCAATCATGGCCGTGCCTGGCCATGATACAAGAGACTGGGATTTTGCCAGAAAATTTGAACTGCCAATTATTGAAGTCATCAAGGGCGGCGATGTCAGCGAAGCGGCTTACACCAATACCGATTCCGGTGAAATGGTTAACTCCGGCTTTTTAAATGGCTTGGAAGTCAAAGAGGCGATCCAGAAAACCATCGACTTCCTGGAAAAGGAAAAACTGGGTAAACGCACGATTAATTATAAAATGAAGGACTGGGCTTTTAACCGGCAACGTTATTGGGGTGAACCGATACCGATTGTTCACTGTCCCAAATGCGGAATGGTACCGGTGCCTGAAGATCAGCTGCCGTTGGAATTGCCGATGGTCGAAAGCTATACCCCTACCGATACCGGTAAGTCGCCACTGGCCAATATCCCCGAATGGTATCAAACCACCTGTCCCGAGTGTGGTGGTGCGGCCGAACGGGAAACCGATACGATGCCCCAATGGGCCGGTTCCAGCTGGTACTTCCTGCGTTATTTTGATAACAAGAATGACGAAGCCTTTGCCTCTCCGGAAAAACTGAAATACTGGATGCCGGTGGACTGGTATAACGGCGGGATGGAACACGTTACAAGGCATCTGCTTTACTCACGCTTCTGGCATCAATTCTTGTTTGACATTGGCTGTGTACCGGTGCGGGAACCCTATGCCAAACGAACCGCTCAGGGGCTGATACTCGGTAACGACGGTGAAAAAATGTCCAAATCCAAAGGCAACGTGGTCAACCCCAATGTCATTATTGAGGAATTTGGGGCAGATACTCTGAGAACCTACATTATGTTTATCGGGGATTATGAAAAAGCGGCGCCCTGGTCGGATAACGGCGCGAAAGGTTGCCGTCGCTTTCTTGATCGGGTCTGGAAGCTTCAGGAGATTGTGACTGATGAAGCGGGCTATGGCCAGGTGTTGGAAACAGCCATTCATAAAACCATTAAAAAAGTCAGCGATGATTATGAAGAAATGAAATACAATACCGCGATTGCAGCGTTGATGACCCTGCTTAATGAATTCAACCGGGAAGGTTCAATTACCCGCGACGCCTTTAAGACATTTCTGCAATTGCTCTATCCGGTGGCGCCCCATATCACTTCAGAAATCTGGCAGAATATGAACATGGGTGGAACTCTTGATGATGCTGTCTGGCCGCAATATGATGAAGCCAAAACGGTCGATGATGTCATTGAAATGGCCGTCCAGATCAATGGCAAGGTGCGGGGTACGATTACCATTCCGGTGGCTGCCGATAAAGACGAAGCCAAGGCGATTGCACTGGCTCAGGAAAATATCCAGGCTTATACCGAGGGTAAGACGGTCGTTAAAGAGATTTACGTTCCCGGAAAAATTTTCAACATCGTGGTAAAATAGCAACGATGAAAGTGATTCATCTCTATACCGATGGGGGGTGCCGGGGTAATGGCAAAGAAGGTGAGAATCTGGGCGCCATTGGTGGTGTGCTGATTTATCCCGAAAAGAATGTGACCAAAGAGTACAAGCGGGCCTATGAAAACACCACCAACAATCAGATGGAGTTGTTGGCGGTGATTGAAGGCCTGAAAATGTTAAAGGAGTCCTGTGAGGTACATATTTACAGCGATTCGGCCTATGTCGTCAATGCCTATCTGCAGAACTGGATTGGCAGCTGGAAGGCCAAGAACTGGACCCGGGGTAAAGCCGGGGCGTTAAAAAACCGGGAAATCTGGATCGAACTGGATCAGCTGGTCAACCGTCATAAAGTGACCTTTCATAAGGTCAAAGGTCATGCCGAAAATCCCTATAACAATCAGGCTGATTTACTGGTAAACCAGGCCATGGATGAGTATGGCTTGATTTAATTGATTAGATAAAAAAAGACTTAAACCATAATCAGGTTTAAGTCTTTTTTTGTGAGTTGCTTAGTTTAATAGGCCATCAACAGACCTTTATCGTTGGAATAATAAGTGGTTAAGCCGTGCATCGGGAAGATATAAATTTCTTTGAGATCAAAGCGTTTTTCCAGCAGATCTTTAAGAATCTCGGCTTGGCTGAGATTGTTGCAGTGGGTGATGACCACAGGAAACTGCGGTTGCGTTTTGACCTTTTCCTCGACCATATTGGCAAGACCAGACAGGGCTTTTTTGATACCGCGAGCCTTGGTGACCAGCTGGATCTCCCCCTTATCATCAGATCTAAAAATTGGCATGATTGAGAGCACCGAAGCCACTGCGCCAGCAACCCGGTTCATCCGGCCACTTTTAACCAGATTGGAAAGATCCTGAAGTAAAAACCGGAGGTTCAGAGTCTCCAGATAAAGGGCCATATTTTCGCTGATGGTGTCAAAATCCATCTCGCCGGTTTTGATCAGATCCCGGAGTTTCATCACCATAAGAATCATCACCGGGGAGGTGGCGTGGGTATCAAAGAGGCTAATTTTTAAGCTGGCATCTTCTTCTAGGACCATGTTTTTCGCTACCCGGGCACTGTTGTAGGTGCCACTTAAGCCGGAAGTCATGGTGATCACATAGTTTTCCTTGTTTTTTCGCAGTTCGGCGGCAAAATCCTCGGGGGACGGGCAGGAAGAAGAGGTCGCTGTTTTTTCAGCCTTCATCGCGGCAATCAGTTCTTTTGTATTCAGGGTTTCATCATCGATAAATTCATGATCGCCAACAATTATTTTCAAAGGAACCAAAGAAAAATCAATACCGTCCTTTTCCAGAAAATCGATGGGCAAATCACATGAGCTGTCGCTGATTATTCGTGGTTTCACATTAAATTCCTCGTTTCAATCGTTTATCTGTTTTGATTAATAGCTAGCAGCTTAAATCAACCGTCGCCTACTACTATAAACCAATAGTAAATCACTAAGCTTAAGAAGATCTTTGCTGGTTTTAAATGGATTTTATCTGATAAGGAATGGCATCCGATGCGGTTAACTGATTTAATACGTCCTGAGTGATCAGGCTGGCAGCATGGCCATAGTAAATCTTACCCAGGCTGTTTTTAATTGAAAAACGTTTAATTTCGTTTTCCTTGAGTGCGTCAATAGCCAGAACAAGTTCATTAAAGTTTTGAGCGACAACCGCGGCCCCCTGTCGTTTAAACCATTGGGCATTTTCACCCTCCTGGCCAGGCGTGGGGTTGTATAAGATCACCGGAATTTTTTTGGTGACGACTTCGCTAAGGGTAATGCCGCCTGGTTTGGTGACCATCAGGTCACCAATGGTATAGAACTCATGGATTTCTGGTACAAAACCAAAAATTCGGGTATTTGGCAGATTTTCCATTTCAAGTTCCCGCTGGAGACTCTGGTTTTTTCCGCAAATCACAATGGTCTGGAGATTGTCCATCTGATCGGTGCGGCGACAGATCTCTTTGATATTCTTAAGTACCCCATAGGTACCGGCAAAGATAATCAGATTTTTTTTATGGTGATCCAATGCGTATTTTTTGAGGATTGCCTGGCGGTTATCCCGGGCATAAAAAGCATCCCGGATCGGAATTCCGGTTTTTAAAATTTTGCACCGCGATATCCCTTCACCAATCAAGGTATCTTCAACATTTTCACAGGCCACGTAGTAGCGGTCGATATCCTGATGAATCCAGGGCCTGGGGATGCAAAAGTCAGTGACGACAGTAAAGAGCTTGATCTGGGGATAGTTTTCTTTTTTTAAGATCGCTGAAATCGTATAACCGTAGGTGTTAATGATACAGTCCGGTTTGAATTCGGTGATCATTTTTAACAGGGCTTTGCTGGTGAACTGCCAGAGGTTGTAGATTAATTTATTATGGGCATATTCTTCAACATCGTAATAAACCCGTTCGTAAAAACTGCTCCCGATGGAATAGGAAAGCAGATAGGATTTCTCAATCATCCGATTAAGGGTCGGGTTGGTTTTATCAAAAAGATCCTCGACCGAAACAAGGTGCCCCCGGGCTTCAAAGCTTTCTTTCAGGGTTTGGGCTACCATTTGATGGCCAGACCCGTGGGAACAGGTTAAGATCAGTACGCGTTTTGGTTCTAACATGGTAATCCGTCCTTTCCTGAGATTTTATGCGAAAATCTCCAAATAAGGTATGCCATTATTTTAGGCAGAAAGGATTAGATTTCCATTAGAAAACTAGTCATCAACCTCAATTCCCAAAATACAGATATCATCTGAAGGGGCCTGGTCCTGTTTGAATTTGGCACAGGCCTCAATGATATGGCTGCCAATCAGGTTGATCGGTAAATCGGCGTGCTTTTTTATAACCGATATCACACGCTCGAAGGAAAACTCTTCCTGGTCAGAATTTTTTGCATCGACGAGACCATCTGTAAACAGAAATAATTTATCACCTTTTGAAAAATTGATGCGCATATCAAAATAATGCATGGTCGTCATAAACTGCTGTAAGCCCAGCATTGGCAAGTTGGGCTTTAGCAACTCAATCTGATGATTGGCTTTCAGCAGAATCGCATCGGGATGACCGGCGTTAGCAAAATATAAAACTTTCTCGCGGGGATCGAATACCAGGGCAATTGCCGTGAAAAAGGTGTTGTCCATTTGCTGGCTGATATCTGACTCAATCCGCTTGAGGATCAGGCTGGGTGACTGATTAATCTGGTTGTCTTTCATGGTGTAGGAATAACTTAGCTTAATCATGCTGGTGATCATCGCCGCATCGATGCCATGGCCAGTGGCATCGGCAATCAGAAGACAGATTTTTCCGTTTTCCAGAAAATGAAAATCGTAGAAATCACCGCCAACTTTTCGAAACGGTCGGAGATAACTGTAAAAATGATACTGATCCGAAACAAAAGAACCGGGAGAAGGAATAATCTTCTTTTGCAAGTTCTGGGCGAATTGTAATTGCTTATCAAAAAGGGACACAAGTGATTCATAATTTTCTGAATGACTCAAATGATGACCTCCTATTGTATATTTTTTTTATTATAACATATTATTTTTGATATGTTATGCTGATTTCTTTAAAAATGATTGAAATTATTGATACTTACCCTTATAATGAACTTATCAATATGAAATGAGGTGTCTAAAATGATTGAATTTGTATACGGTTCAAAAGGAAGCGGCAAAACAAAAAAAATGATTGACATGGCAAACACTGCGCTGGAGACCTGTGAAGGGGATATCATTTTTCTTAACGACAGAGACAAATATCGAGTAAAAGTAGATACTAAAATCAGATTCACAAACCTGGAGGAGTTTGGCATCAATGGAACAGATCAGCTTTATGGTTTTATAAGTGGTGTGATTGCCGAGAATTATGATGTAAAAATCGTTTTTATTGATAATACGTTAAGACTGATTGATTATCAGACGCCAGATGACATTTGTAAAATCGTTCAAAAAATCCAACAGCTTACTGAAAAACATGATATCAAATTCGTTCTCAGTTTAAGTTGTGAAAAAGAAGAACTGCCGGAATGTGTTACTAAATTAATATAAAAGTTACAGGCGAACCCGATTAGCAATAAGAGGGTTCGTCTATTTAATCTTATTAAGGAAATTAAAAACGCATGACAGAAAATCTGTACAACATTTATTCGGTTTGGTTAAAGGAACGTTATGGGGAAAAAGTATATAAAATCCCGGTTAATATTCCGGTGACCTGTCCCAACCGTGACGGCACCAAAGGAACCGGAGGCTGTGTTTACTGTGGAGCTAAAGGTGGGGGAAATGAGACCCTTTCTGATCTACTATCGGTAAGGGAGCAAATCGATCAGAACAGCGCTTATATGGGAAAACGCTACCACTCCAAAAAATTTATTGCTTATTTTCAGAGCTTTTCAAACACCTACTGTGAATTGACAGATTTTAAAAGCTGGATTTTGGCGGCGATTCGCCCGGATGTGGTGGAGATTTCGGTTTCGACCCGACCGGATTGCATTACCGACGAACAACTGCGCTTTCTGGAAACGCTAAAAAAAGAACAGGCAATTGAAGTGACCATTGAACTGGGTTTGCAGAGTGTCAATGAAGATACCCTGAGCATCATTAATCGGGGACATACCCTGGTTGATTATGAACAGGCGATCGATCGGATCAAAGCAGCCGGTCTGTTAACCTGCACCCATATGATTCTCGATTTACCTTGGGATAAGGAAGCTGACATTGTCCGTGGGGCTCAGATTCTTTCGGAAAAGGGCACCAATTTTGTAAAATGTCATAGTTTATATATTGAGAAGAACACCGTACTGGAACAGTGGTACAATGAAAAAAAAATGACACTTTTGACAAAAGATGACTATATCACCCGGGCTATCCTTTTTCTGGAGCATTTGCATCCGGACGTGGTCGTTCAGCGGCTGATTGGCCGGGCACCCAAAGAAGATTCAGTAATAACCAACTGGAATACCAGTTGGTGGAAAATAAAAGACGAGCTTGAGGCTCGTATGAAGCAGGAAAATAATTACCAGGGAAGAAAATTTTCTGGGATCAATAAAAAGAGGTAAAGTCCTTGGGAACAAAATATTGGCAAGAATTTCTCATCCCGTATCATCAGGCAGTGGATGAGATCGTTTTAAAATTCACTAGTCTAAAAGAACAATATGAAAAAATTGGCGAATACTCCCCGATTGAATCGGTATATGGACGGGTCAAGAGTGTCGCCAGTATTCTTGAAAAAATAAATAAATATGGCGTTGATATTGAAGCTCTGGAAGAGACAATTCAGGATATTGCCGGTATCCGCATTATGTGTCAGTTTGAGGCGGATATCTACGAGGTTGTCGAGCTGATTAGGAAGCGCACCAATTGTGATATGGAAGTGGTGAAGGTCAAAGATTATCTCAGCGAAGCCAAACCCAGCGGTTATAAGAGTTATCATCTGATTATCCGCTACCCAGTATTTTGTGTGTCTGGGAAGCAATCGATTTTAGTGGAAATTCAGATCCGGACCCTGGCGATGAATTTCTGGTCGATCATTGAGCATTCCTTAAATTATAAATATAAAGAAAATATTCCTGAAGCCATCAAAGAACGACTAATAAATGCCGCTAATGCGGTGAACGATGTCGATCGTGAAATGTCATCGATCCGCGAGGAAATCCAAAGTGCCCAACGGCTGTTTGGTCTCAAATCCAGTTTGGTTACCAGTATTCTCGATAATATCGGTCATTTATACAAACTTAATCATGGCGATAAGGCGACTCATTATGAAAGAATCTTTGATGATCTGTTTGCCCAGGAAGATATTATTCAACTGATCTTGTTGCGAAAAGAACTCGAATCGGAAGTGAACAAGATTGAGTCAGAAGTTTAAGAAGTAAAAAACAGTTTGTGAAAAAAGGACAATATGTTATAATAACAAATTGTAAATGCAATAAAAATCTAGGAGGTTGTCGATGTCAGGACATTCAAAATGGTCGACTATTAAACACAAAAAAGGAAAAGCAGATGCGAAACGCGGTCAAATCTTTACCAAGTTAGCAAAATATATTGCGGTGGCATCCCGGGAGGGTGGCAGCGATCCCGATATGAATGCCAAATTAAAAGAAGCTATCGCTAAGGCGAAGGCAGCAAACATGCCCAATGATAACATTGACCGGGCGATCAAAAAAGGTGCCGGCGAATTGCAGGGCAGTGTCTATGAAGAAATTACCTATGAAGGTTATGGACCGGGTGGGGTTGCGGTCATTGTTGAGACCCTGACTGATAATAAGAATCGGACGGCTGGTGATGTTCGTCATGCGTTTGATAAAAATGGCGGAAATTTGGGAACGAGTGGTTGTGTGGGATTTCTGTTTACTAAAAAAGGTCAGATCATGATTGAAAAAGCAGATGGACTCGATGAAGAGGCGTTGATGATGCTGGCTCTTGATGCCGGTGCCGAAGATATCGAAACGGCTGAAGAAGGTTATGAAATCAGCACTGAGCCAGTAGATTTTGGCCAGGTCTGCGATGCCCTCAAACAGGAAGGCTATGAACTGGCCTCGGCTGAAATTGCGATGATCCCAGCAACCGAAGTTGAACTGACAGATGCTGGCGATATTAAAAAAATGTTGAAAATGATCGACATGTTTGATGACAATGAAGATGTTCAGGCAGTCTGGCACAACTGGACAGGTGAGGATGATGAATAAGCAAACCCCTTTCAAACGGTTTAAAGATGTACTTCTTTATATTGTTTTGACGTTGTTCCTGATTTTTTTAACCTCCTCTTTTGTGATCGAGGACGTCTATTCAGCGGCTGATCAGTTGTCGATGGAAGAAAAAGGGATTTCGGATGTCTACTCTATTGCGGTCGGGATCGAACCGGCAAATCTGACGATTAATGGCGATCAAAACGATCAGGATCAAAAAACAACGGAACTAAAAACAGACGATGGCACAACCATTGTGATTACCGAGTATGTTCTGGGGGACAAAAATAATGAGATTCTGGAGTACCAGCAAATTTTATATTCTCTGGGATTTTTGATCAGTCAGCCCTCCAATGAATTTACCGAAGACGTTCAAACAGCCATAAAAACCTATCAGGCGATGAAGGGTTTAGAACAAACTGGTAAGCTCGATCGTTCGACGATTATTTCACTGGTGGCTGAAGATATTAAATTTGAAAAAGGTGATAGCGGCAAAGTGCTGCAAACCTATCAGCAGATTTTAGTGACGCAGAAATATCTGGCGGCTGAATCAGCCACCGGAACCTTTGATGATGCCACTGAAACCGCGGTCAAGGCTTTTCAAAAAGCCAACGGACTGACTGAAACGGGAAAAATCGATGCCAAAACCATTAAAGCACTGGATGCTTTGCGATAAAATTAAATAATACTTGAAAGCCGTCAGTCTTGGCGGCTTTATTGTTCTTATGGTTTACAAATGTTTTCTATTTGATATAATGAAAATATATCTATCAAGTGCGACTGGGCTTTGATAAACCCCCTGCGTTGTAAAATTGTTAGCATCTTAAAGCTGGGAATTAAGCTTGAGCTGCAAAAAACAGTTGTAAACCAGAGTTGGATTATTTTCACATGGGAAAAGAGGAACGAAATGAAAGTTGTCACACCTAAAGAAATGGCGGTTATGGATCGCCATGCCATCGCCGCCGGAACCTCCAGTCTTGAACTGATGGAACGTGCTGGTCATGCCTGCGCAGAAATTATTGCCGAAGATTTTAACAAGGATGCTCAAATTATTATTCTGTGTGGACCGGGCAATAACGGTGGCGATGGTCTTATAACTGGCCGGGAATTGGTTGAAGATGGTTATATTGTCCATCTTTTTTTAACCGAAAACGAATCAAAGCTGTCCGAGGATAACCGTATTAGTCTGAAACGACTGGAGGATAAAAATATTCCGATCCGGACACTTCAAAACGAAGCAGACTTTGAGGATCTGAAACTGTTCATGAAACGCGCAGATCTGGTGATTGATGCTATTTTTGGAACTGGTCTTGCGGACAAAGGCATCACGGATCATTATAATCGGATCTTTGATATGATCAATGCTTTTGAAAAAGCGAAAATCGCTATCGATATCCCATCCGGTTTACGGGGAGATATCGGACTCACCATTGGCAATGGGATTTTTGCTGATAAAACCATTGTTATTCAGAATTATAAAACCGGCTGCTTGTTGAACGATGGGCCTGATTATACCGGCGATACCGTGCTGATTGATATCGGGATTGATGAGAGCAGCATCCCCAATGAAAAATATTATACCCAGGAAGGTGATCTGAAATTTCCCCAAAAACGAAAGAAAAACACCCACAAATTTGATTATGGTTCAGTGGTTGTAATTGCTGGCTCTAAAGGCATGAGTGGCGCGGGCATTCTATCGGTTGAAGGGGCGATGAAAAGCGGCGGTGGTCTGGTGACCTGCTATGTACCTCAGGAAATTTATATTCCAGTGGTAGCCCGGGCGCCGGCTGAAGCCCTAATTAAAACATATGACTGCAATATTACCTCGGACGACATCAAGCATGACCGCAAAAAGGTCATTTTAATCGGACCAGGGATTGGCCGGGCTAAGAATTACAGCTTCATTCTGGAACATTTACTGGAAGGTAGCCTGCCGGTGGTGATTGATGCCGATGGTATTCATCATCTGGCAAACGTAGTGGATTCTTTGAAAGAATCTAAAACGCCAGTAGTCATCACGCCCCATTTTGGTGAGTTTTCCATACTCATCGATGTGCCACGGGAAGACATTTTAAAAGATCCGATTGGTTACGGTCAGAAATTTGCCATGGAATATCAGGTCGTGGTGGTATTAAAAGGCTATCGGACAATTGTTTTTGGCACCAATGGTGAGATCTGGTTTAATTCAACCGGAAATCCAGGGATGGCCACTGGTGGTAGTGGCGATGTCCTGGCTGGAATGATTGCCGGAATTGCCGGACAGAATGTCGATTTATTTGAAGCTGCCCGGGCCGGAGTGTTTTTTCACGGTAAGGCCGGCGACTATTATGCTGAACATTTTGGCCAAAGCACTCTAACCGCACATAGCATTATTGAATCCTTAAAATATGTTTTAAAGTAAGCAATTGGAGAGAAAAATCCAGATATGTCGCGGATTTTTCTCTCTTTGTTTTGCGATTTGATAATTTTAGGTTATAATTATCAGATAGACAATTTCGCCAGTATTTTGCTGTCATCGCTCGTGTATGACGACAAAATTTATCGTCCGATGGCCAAATGTGATCAGAGAATATGCCCGATTAACCCAGAAAGGTAATGACTTGTGACAAATATATTAATTAAAAAACTGATAAAAAACTATGAGAATACCGGTAATTCGCGGGTTCGCGAGAATTACGGAAAACTGGCCAGTATCATGGGAATTTCTTCAAATCTGCTGCTGTTTCTCATAAAAATAACCGTTGGTTTGGTGTTTAACAGTATTTCAATCACTGCCGATGCGGTCAACAACCTGTCCGATTCCGGTTCGTCACTGGTGACGCTGCTGGGTTTTAAACTGTCCGGTAAACCGGCCGATGCCGACCATCCTTTTGGCCACCAGCGGATGGAATATATTTCCGGATTGGTGGTTTCCTTTATTATTCTTTTTTTAGGGTTGCAGCTGATTCAGAGTTCCTTTGATAAAATTCTGCATCCGGAACTGCCCCAGTTTAGTATGATTACGGTGGTGGTCTTGATCATTGCGATTTTGATCAAGCTGTGGCAATGCCTGTTTTATCAAAAAATCGGTAAGGTCATCAACTCACTGACGCTGATGGCCACTGCCATTGACAGCCGTAACGATATTCTGGCAACCTCGGCCGTATTGATGGCAGCCATCATTACTTTTCTGACCGGCTTTGACCTCGATGGTTATATGGGGGTGGTAGTAGCCATCTTTATCATCGTCAGCGGGATCAATCTGGTTCGGGAAACCATCAGCCCGCTTCTGGGCACCGCGCCGTCGAATGAACTGGTGGATCAGATTTATAAAAAAATCCGCAGTTATGAACACATCATTGGTCTTCATGATCTGATGATTCATAGCTATGGGGAAACCCAAACCTATGCCTCAGTGCACTGTGAGGTACCGGCGGAACTGGACTGCCTGATCAGCCACAGTGTCATTGATCGGATTGAACGGGATTTTCTCAAAGAGATGAACATCCATCTGATTATTCATCTTGATCCGGTTATTACCAACGACGAGAAAACAACAGCGCTAAAAGAGCAGGTGGAGCAGACCATTGCCGGACTTTCACCGGAGATTCACATCCACGATTTTCGGGTGGTGTGGGGATATAACCATTCCAACCTGATTTTTGATGTGGTCGTCCCCTACGATGCACCGTGGAGCGATGAGGAACTGAGCATGATGATCGCTAATGAAATATACAAAATAAATCCGGCTTATCACGCTGTGATTACGGTTGATTATAGTCACTATGTCCCCAATCAGGACGAGTTTTGTGTTTAATCGGTAGCTGGCAACCAAGTCCCGATTAATTTATTCAGATCTTAGGAGAAACAAACTAGCATGAGCAAGAAAAAACCTGCACAACGAATCTTAAACAATGCGTCCCGCAGTTTTCGTATTTTTACCTTCGGATGTCAGATGAATGAAAATGACTCCGAAAAAATTTCGGGTATGTTAAAAGCCCTGGGCTACGTCGAAGAAATGGATGTCAATAAAGCCGGTCTGGTCATTCTTAACACCTGCTCGGTTCGGGAAAACGCTGATGAACGGGTCTTTGGCAATATTGGTGCCTATAAAACAGTCAAGAAAAATAATCCCGATTTAATTCTGGCTGTCTGCGGCTGTATGATGCAGCAGCCGGAAATCGTCAATCAGATTGTCACCAAATATCCCCAGGTGGATCTGGTTTTTGGCACCCATAATTTTCATCAGCTGCCACAGATGCTTAATAACTACCTGGTCAATGGCAAGCGGCTGGTGGAGGTCTGGGAAGATTCCGACACCATTGTCGAAGATCTGCCGGTGGACCGCAAATATCCCTTTAAGGGCTTTGTGACCATTATGAATGGCTGCAACAATTTCTGCACCTACTGCATTGTGCCCTATACCCGGGGCCGGGAAGTCAGCCGCCAGCCGAAGCGTATTTTTTCCGAGGTCGCCGCCCTGGTGGCTGATGGTTGTGTGGAGGTGACGCTGCTGGGCCAAAACGTCAATTCCTACGGCAATGATCTGGGAGATGAGGTTAATTTTGCCAGCCTATTACGACAACTCAACACCATTGAGAAGCTCAAACGGATCCGGTTTATGACCTCCCATCCCAAAGATCTCACCGATGCGGTGATTGACGCTATCGCCGAGTGCGACAGGGTTTGTAATTATATCCATCTGCCGATCCAATCCGGCAGCAGCCGGGTATTAAAAGCGATGAACCGTAAATACAGTCAGGATGATATTCTCAATCGGGTTGCAGCGATCCGCAAAAAAATTCCCGGGGTGGCCATCACCACCGATCTGATTGTTGGCTTTCCCGGCGAAACCGAAGCCGATTTTTTAGAGACCCTCAAAGTGATTGAGTTGTGTCAGTTTGACTCAGCCTTTACCTTTTTATATTCGATTCGAACAGGCACTCCGGCCGCGACCATGGCCGATCAGATTCCCGATGCAGTCAAGCATGAGCGGATCAACCGCTGTCTGGAACTGCTGCATCAGATCAGCCACGATATCAATCAGACGTATCAGAATCAGGTGGTTGAAGTGCTGGTCGAAGAAACCAGCCGCAACAACCCCGAGCGGCTGACCGGTCGAACCCGAACCGGGAAAGTGGTCAATTTTCCCGGTGACCCCGGTGATATTGGTAAACAGCTGATGGTTAAGATCACCCAGGCCAAAACCTTTAGTCTCGATGGTGAAAAAATTCCACAGGAGGACACCGATGGCGCAGCTTACTCCAATGATGACCCAATACCTGCAAATTCATGAGGAGGTACCCGATGCCCTGCTTTTCTTTCGTCTTGGGGACTTCTATGAAATGTTTTTTGATGATGCCCTGACCGCCTCCCGGGAACTGGAAATTGCTCTGACCGGGCGCGACTGCGGGCTGGAAGAACGGGCCCCGATGTGCGGGGTGCCCCATCATGCGGCCCAGAACTATATCACCCGGCTGGTCGAAAAAGGCTATAAGGTGGCCATCTGCGAACAGGTCGAAGACCCCAAAGAAGCCAAGGGGATTGTCCGTCGGGAAATTATCCGGGTGATTTCGCCGGGCACCATCTCGGAAGGTAAATTGCTGGAATCCAAGAAAAACAATTATCTGATGGCGCTGTTTCTGGAAAACAACAGCCTCGGCCTGGCCAGTCTGGATGTTTCCACCGGAGATTTTTATGTCACCCAAATTGAGGCCAGAAATCGGGAGCACTGGCTGTCCCAGCTGTCCGATGAGATCGGGCGGTTATTACCGGCTGAGGTGATTCTTAATGGGGCACTGTTTAAAGACAGTCAGGCACTGGCCCTGATCGAAAACCGCTTTGGAATACTGGCCAGTCTTTATCCGGAAAAATATTTTTCAGTTAAAAGCGGCAGTAAACGGATCACCGATCAGTTTCAGGTCTTTGCCCTGGGCGCGCTGGATCTGGAGCGCCGGGATCATGCCATCGCCGCTGCCGGGGCGTTGTTACTTTATCTCGACGAAACTCAGAAACGGGCTCTGACCCATATTAAAACGATCCGCTATTATAACAGCCGGGATTATATGGTGCTGGACTTGTCGACCCGGCGCAATCTGGAGCTGACCCAGACCCTGCGCACCCTGGAAAAAAAGGGCAGTCTGCTGGGGGTGCTGGATAAAACCGTCACCGCCATGGGCGGGCGCACCCTGCGCCGTTGGGTTGAGGCGCCGCTTTTAAATCGAGATGCGATCCTTGGGCGTCAGGGTGGGGTGACAGCTTTCTTTAACCATGCCGCCGATCTGCCATCGTTTAAAACGATCATGACCAGGGTTTATGATCTGGAGCGGCTCTGTGGCAAGCTGGCCTTTGGTACCATCAATCCCCGGGATCTGCTGGCCCTCAAACAATCACTGGGGGCGCTGCCGCAGATCCGCGATTTTGTGGTCGGGCTGGACTCGCAAAAGCTGTGCCAGCTGTTTGATCCCGAGGAACTGCTTAGCGATATCTGGGAACAGATTGAACAGGCGATTGATGAGCAGGCCCCCCTGGTACTAAAAGACGGTCATGTGATTAAAACCGGCTATCATCCCGAGATCGACGCCTTCCGGGAAGCCGCCGAGAAGGGCCAGGACT
Organism: uncultured Lachnospiraceae bacterium; assembly: GCA_964510565.1. Taxonomy (GTDB): domain Bacteria; phylum Bacillota; class Clostridia; order Eubacteriales; family Eubacteriaceae; genus Acetobacterium. The sequence continues at coordinate 30,401 of CAZEBY010000003.1, forward strand.
GGATTTGCGATCTGGAATGCCGGGAGCGGGAGCGCACCGGGATAAAAAACCTGAAGGTCAAATATAACCGGGTCTTTGGCTATTTTATTGAGGTGACCAAAAGTAATTTTGACCAGGTCCCGGAGGACTATATCCGCAAACAGACTCTGGCCAATGCCGAGCGCTATTTTACCCCGGAGCTTAAAGAAATGGAGAGTCGGATTCTAGGGGCTCAGGAAGGGTTGCTGCGCTGTGAAACCCAGGTGTTTCAGGAAATCCGTGACGGTCTGCTTAAAGAAATCCCCCGGATTCAGCAAAAAGCCCGGGAAGTGGCGGAACTCGACGCCATTTATGCGCTTGCGGCAGTGGCGCTTCAAAACCGCTTTGTCTGCCCGGAGATTCGGGAAGACAGCACGCTGCTGATCAAAAACGGCCGCCATCCGGTGGTCGAGGATATGATTGGCACCAACCATTTTATTGGTAACGATTGTCTGCTCAATCAGGATGATCAGCGAATGCTGATTATTACCGGACCCAATATGGCCGGGAAGTCGACCTTTATCCGCCAGGTGGCGATTATTACCCTGATGGCTCAGATTGGTTCCTTTGTTCCCGCCGATGCCGCGGCTATCGGCGTCGTCGACCGGATTTTTACCCGGGTCGGAGCCAGTGACGATCTGGCCAGTGGTCAGAGTACCTTTATGGTGGAAATGACTGAGGTGGCCAATATCTTAAAAAATGCCAGCGCCTGCAGTCTGGTAATCCTCGATGAAATCGGTCGGGGCACCTCCACCTTTGACGGCATCAGCATTGCCTGGGCGGTGGTGGAATACCTCCACAATCCCGACAGCATCGGGGCCAAAACCCTGTTTGCCACCCATTATCATGAACTGACTGAGTTGGAGACCTTAAAACCGGGGATCAAAAATTTTAGTATCCGGCTTAAAGATACCCCCGATGGGGTGATCTTTTTACGAAAAATCATTCCCGGCCCAGCCGATCAGAGCTATGGTATTGAAGTCGCCAAGCTGGCCGGTTTTCCGGCCGGAGTCACCCGGCGGGCGCAGGAAATTCTTGGCCATCTGGAATCGGGCGAAGACACCTATCGCCAGGAGCTGCTGGTGGCTGAACCCACGGTTTTATATGGTGACAGCGGCAATCAGTTGAATTTCTTTGATGTTGCTCAGACGATGACCGATGCCGAAGCAGAAGCACTCGAAACCATCCGGGAAATGCAAATTGAAAAAATGAGCCCCCTGGAAGTCATGATTATGATCGACCAATTACGAAAAAAACTATAGTGATCGGAGTAAAGATGAAAACCAAAGAATTAAAACGCATTGTCAAGCGTTTGATGAATGATAAAAAATATCGGAATATGACTTTCGATCAATTATCGGATTTTATCGGTTTGTCCAAAAAGAAGGACCGCCAGATGCTGTCCCATGTGTTAAAAGAGCTGGAAGTCAAATGTAAGGTGGAGAAAGACGGTAACGGCACTTATAAAAAGGGCAATGGTGCCCCTAAAATTGTTGGGGTGCTGCGGGGCAACCAGCGGGGTTTTGGTTTTGTTATTCCGGATTACTCAATTTTTTCGGAGGATGTTTTTATTCCCGAGAAGGCCCTCCATGGTGCTCTGGACATGGATACGGTTTGGGTGCGCCTAACCTCTAAACCGGGAGATAAACGACCGGAAGGGGAAGTGGTCGAAATCATTGCCCGGGGACATCAGAAAATCATCGGTCGCTATCAAAAAGGCAAGGGCTTTGGTTTTGTGGTGCCGGATAATGATCGGCTTTGTAAGGATATTTTTATCCCCGAACGACGGAGCCGAAAAGCTGTAACCGGCGATAAGGTGGTGACTCAGATCGTTTCCTGGTCGGAGACCGGTAAAAACCCTGAAGGCGAGATTATAGAAATTCTTGGCAATGAAAACGAACCGGGAATTGATATCCTTTCGGTCATTAAAGAATATGACATCCCGATGGATTTCTCCAATGACGTGGAGCGGGAAACCAACCAGTTAAATGACCGGATATCCGGGAGTGAACTGGAAAAACGGCGGGATCTGCGGGACCAGCAGATTTTTACCATCGATGGGGATGATGCCAAGGACTTTGATGATGCCGTTTCGCTAAGTCAAACAAAAAACGGTAATTTTTTGCTGGGGGTGCACATCGCTGATGTCAGCCACTATGTCAGATCGGGCAGTGCCATTGATGTGGCAGCGCTTGATCGTGGCACCAGTGTTTATGTGGTCGATCGGGTGGTGCCGATGCTACCGTTTAAGCTTTCCAATGATGTCTGCAGTCTGGTGCCCAACAAGGACCGATTGACCTTCTCTTGTGAAATGGAAATAAGTAAAGAGGGCCAGGTGGTGCACTACGATATTTTTAAATCAGTGATCTGTTCCAAGGCCCGGATGACCTATAAAAAGGTTAATGCCCTGCTTGCTGACCGGTTGGATGAAGCCGCCGAGCTCAAACCCTTTCGCAGCGAGCTGGTGTTAATGGAGGAACTGCATGAGATTCTGCGGGTTAAACGCCGCTTAAACCGGGGGGCGATTAATTTTGATTTCCCGGAAGCCAAGATATTACTGGATAATCAGGGGTTTCCCGAAGAAGTGATCATTGATGAACGGCTGATTTCTCACCGCATCATTGAAGAGTTTATGCTGGTCTGCAATGAAACCATCGCCGAGCACGTCTCCAAACTGGATGCACCGTTTGTTTTTAGGAACCATCCCGAACCTCACCCTGAAAAGCTGGCCGCCTTTCGCACCTTTATCAATCGCTACGGCTTTAAGCTGGGGAAAAACGACGATCAGGTACCTTCCGGTCACGACTTTCAGCAGCTGGTAGCAGATATTGAAGGTAAAAATGAAGAACGGGTGATTACCCTGCTGATGCTAAGGACCATGCAACAGGCCGTTTATGAAGGCCATAATCTGGGTCACTATGCCCTCGGGGCAGGCTTTTACACCCACTTTACTTCACCGATCCGTCGCTACCCGGATCTTTTTGTCCATCGCTATCTGGCCAAGGCGATGACTGGAAAAATCAATAAAAAATCATTGGATTATCTGGAGAAAAATATTGATGCGGTGGCCAGCCACGCCTCCGAAACCGAGCGCCGGGCGGAGAACATCGAACGGGAAATCACCAAACTGAAGATGACCGAGTATATGACCCGACACCTTGGCGAAGAGTTTACTGGCCGGATCAGTGGCGTCACCTCCTTTGGCTTTTTTGTCGAACTGGAAAACACCATCGAAGGGTTGGTACGGCTTCAGGATTTAAAGGATGATTACTATAACTATGATCCGGATCTGCATCAGCATATCGGCGAACACCGCGGTAAGATGTATCGATTGGGCCAGGAAATCACCATTAAAGTAGTCCGGGCCGACATCAGTTCCAAACAAATTGATTTTGTACCTATGGATTAATTAAGAAATCCATGTTATAATGTGGTGCTAGAGAAGAAACAGAGGAGTTGCGTATGGGTGAAAATATTAAAATTGTGGCCAAAAATAGAAAAGCACGTCATGATTTTACCATCGAAGATACCTATGAGGTGGGCCTGGTTTTATCGGGGACGGAAGTGAAATCGATCCGGGCCGGAAAAGTCAGCCTGAAGGAAAGTTTTGCCGATATTCATAACGGCGAGGTTTTTGTTTATCAGATGCATATTGATCCCTATGAGCAGGGTAATATTTACAATAAAGACCCGCTGCGCATCCGTAAGCTGTTACTGCACAAACAACAGATCCGTAAACTGATCGGTCTGAAGCAGCGGGAAGGCTACACTCTGGTACCACTGAGCCTGTACTTTAAGGATGGTCGGGTTAAAATGGAACTGGCCCTGGCTAAAGGCAAGAAGCTTTATGATAAGCGACATGCCATAGCCGAGCGGGATTCCGACCGGCGGATTCAAAAAAGTATGCGGCATAATGGCTAGTTATTATTTGGGGGTGTACTGGTTTCGACGGGGGTTTTGAAGCTTGAGTAGCGAGTCGATGTTGCCAATCATCGTTAAAAATGGCGCATAAATATAAACGCAAAAACAGAAAAAAGTTACGGGTTAGCTTTAGCAGCGTAATTCGCTCTAAAGTTTAATACTAAGACTTCGCAGCATAATTAATGCTGCACGCCTCCCATCTCAACCTGTGGTTTTGGGTTTCGGCGTTCATTGAAGCAGGGAACCGTTTCTGGTAGTGTCTCGCACCATTAACGATCAAGAGGCTGGTTCCACTTTTTCTATGTCATTGGAGAAAGAGGGGAATGAGAAAATAAACAATGACTGCACTCGGAGAAGCTCCTGTGAATGGACTTTCGGACAGGGGTTCGACTCCCCTCACCTCCACCATACAAGACTTAGACGAACACTCAGCAAATGCCGGTTTTCCGTCATTGTTAGTGTAATTGTAAGCAATACTGATTTGATTCCCGTCAATCAAAACAGAGTTTATTAGAGAATTGATTAACCTCACCTGGTTCTCTGGATCACTATAATCCAGCTTTGTGAAGTTGTTCAAAAACCACATGACCGCATCCTTTGTGATTGTCGGTCTTTTTATTTGCTCCCGGGAAATTAGAACCGAGAAGTTATTGACATCCCGCTCCAGGGCTTCCAGGCGTTGCTTGGTGGATGGGGTAAAGATTCCTTCCTCGATGGCCCGGAGCATGTTTTCAATCTTCTTTTCCGCAGCGGCCCGATCACAGATCAATTTTGAAAGATAGGGGGATTCGCTCTTAGTTTTACAGAGATTGACAATGTTATTGGCTATTTTTTCAATATGATCTGGGGTCAGCACATATTCCAGGGTAGTTTTTACAATGATTTCTTCCAGCTTGTCTTTGCCGATCCGCTTGGCCTTACAGCCTTTTTTCTGTTTGCTGTTTCCACAAACATAGTAATAATAGGTATTACCACTTTTACTTGTTCCGCTCTCTCCACGATAGGCGCTGCCACACTCTTTGCAAAATACTTTTCCAGTCAAAATAAAGCAAACATCATTATCTTTCTTTGTTCTAATTTTTCGATATTTCATACTGATATTCTCCAATCTATTCTGAACACGATCAAACAGCTCTTTGTCAATAATCGGTGGCACAGTATCTTCAATACGGGTGCCCATGTGATTATAGACACCAATGTATTTTTCGTTACTCAACATCGGGCGTAAGGTGCTTCTATTGAACTTTGAACCTCTACTGGTTTTTATACCCCGGCTGTTCATGATTCCACAGATATCTGCAAAACTATAGCCGTTATCGTAAAGCGTAAAGATCTCGACCACGATGGGGCGCAGCTCTTCCACTACTTCAAAACCTTTATCCGGTCCGATCCGGTACCCGAAAGCAATGTTGCCGCCGGTGGACTTGCCTTTTGTTGCGTTTGTATGCATTCCCCGGCGAATATCCCGGGAGAGGTTCAGGCTGTAGTATTCGGCCAGCCCTTCCATCAGCGACTCGATCAGAACACCCTCTGGGCCATCGGGGATATTTTCTTTGACACTTTTGACTGTCACGCCGTTTTTACGCAGGCGTGATTTGTTAATGGCCATCTCTTCACGGTTACGGCCAAAACGGTCTAATTTCCACACCAGGACGATATCAAAGTGCTTTCTGGCACTATCCTTGAGCATTTGCTTTAAACCATCGCGGTTATCATTGGTCCCGGTCTTGGCCCGGTCGATGTAAGAGTCGAGAATACGAATATTGTTATCCAGTGCGTACTGGGTACAACTTTCGATTTGACCCTCAATTGATTCCTCACGCTGGTTGTCTGAACTGTATCGTGCATATATTACAGCTGTTTGCATTTTTTCCTCCGGATTCAGGGTATAAAAATACCCGGTAGTTGTAAAACTCCGGGAAGAATAGTATAATAATGATGTGTTGATATACTGTGGATTTCTTCCCGGTATAATTGAAGCCGTTCTGGTGTTGGTAGCATCAGGGCGGTTTTTTTAATGGGTATTTCTAAATTTATTTGACAAGTGTTTAACATTATCATATACTTCAGGTAACAAAAGAACTCGTGAAGGTTAAAAAAGGAGGGATGTAATTTGAAAAAAGCATTAATAAAATTCCATTATTACTTTTCATACGTAATAACATTTATCCTTTTGAATTCTATTTTGCTCAATGTTAATAAGTTGGTGTTTTCGAAACTAGAGTATAACCCAAATGTTTTTATAGAGCTAAGCGCAGTAATGGTTTTAAGTTATATTTTAATAAAAAAATATTACGAACCTTCAAAATGGAGATAGATCTCAGCTATCTCTATTTTTTTTGTAATTTTCAAGATTAATTACTTTAGCAAATTCGGAGATGTCTATATCTAAAGGTTCAGCGGTACTTGCAATTTCTTGTAGAGCATTTGAATCTAAATTTTTAATCAAATCTAAACACTCACGTTTGTTTTTAAATTGATCTTCTTTTATTTCATTGTCTATTTCGATTGACCTAGTTTCAGCTCTTGTCTTCCTTCTTTGTTCGTGGTCATTCAGTGCTTCGCTAATTGCTTTTATTACAGGATTAAATTGAAATCCAAATGCTTTGCCACCGCCTAGGACAATCCAGATAATGGCAATATAAGGTAAAACTCCAGTGATAAAATCGCTACTTCTACTAAACAAATCTAAAACGATACTTCCAGGGGAGTTTATATTACTTTTCACACCTATTTGTCCGAAATCTCCACTTGAGTTGATTTGTTTAGAAGAATTATAAATAAAAGAAGAGTAAGAAAGCGCATCTATTTTACCTTTCGCTTTAACTTGAAAAACCAAACTCAATTTATTACCATAAATATATATTGGGTAGATTGAGGATAGTATATCATCTGCATAGTTATTAATATCGCTTAGACCATGATAAGATATAAGTGCTCTAAATAAATTGGGATTAATAAGTTCGCCTGGTACACTTTTAAGTTTTTCAATTTTTCTTCTTTTAACATATGGGCAATCTTTATCTTGGAAAGTACCCAGCCAGCCACCTTCTTTAAAGGCTTTGAATTCTGCTTCGGTTGTGGTTAAATTTGTTTCTTCGTAATACTCTCCCGCCAAAGCAAAAGTTATTTCACTATTCGACTTATCAGGGATCATAAAAATGTCACCCTCGCTAATCTCGTTAATAAATCTATCACATTTATTGAAGACCATACCAGGTTGTTTGCTATCATACTTCTCTACAATTACTTTGTAGAGTTTTTCTTTTTCAATCTTATCTTCATTTGCTTTTCTAATATCACTAGATAAGATTTCGTTCCATGACAATGCAACGAAATTATTATCAACATATTCTTCATAAAACACACCCGACTCAGTTCTAATTAACCAAAATCTGATATTATCAGGAAGTTCTGGTATCTCTATAGCATTGACGAGAGCTTTTATATTATTTACGTTCTCAAAATCTTTAAAATTAATCATTTAGCACCTTTCTTCATAACCCCTTTCAAAGATAAAAATTTATATCTCAACAACCTTGCCAAGAAGCTTCAGTCGATCAGACTTTTTGAGCACAATCGGTTCATAGGCGGGGTTGAGTGAAACAAGGCTACAGTTTTCTCCTTCACAGACATATTTCTTAATAAATCCTTCATCATTCAAAACAAAGACTCCAATTTCACCAGAATTAATCACAGGCATCTGTTTAACAAAAACAACATCCTGATCATAGAATTTTGGTTCCATGCTATCACCGGATACCCGGACACAGAATGTGGAATCAGGGGGGACGACACCGGCTGGGAAGTCCATCATTTCATAATGGCTGCTGTCCAGGAACTGACCGTTGCCGGCGCTGGCCGGCAGATCATATAATGGCCGGGAAATATATTCAATATGATCCCGAATCTGGATAATCTTGGATCCTTCTTTGACTTTGATCAGCATATCCATAAATTCTCTGACCTTCACCAAATCTTCAAGATCAAAATCTTCAATGATTTGTTCAAATTGACTTAATGCAGGAGAACGTTTTGTTTCCATATCACCAGTGCCATCTCGCAACCATTTTTCGGAGATGCCGAATTCACGGGATATAGAAAGAATCATTTGTTCTGTAACTCCACGCTCGCCTTGTTCAAGCCGAGAGATAGCAGCACCGGAAACGCCAAGTCTTTTTCCAAATGCTTCTTGGCTTAATTTCTTTGTCTTTCTTATTTCTTTAATTCGTTCTTTCATCGCACAACCTCCGTGGCTAAATAATATAACATTAACTTACCATAGTCAAGAAAAAAATAAAATGTGATTGACAAAATTACCAATGGTAAGTATAATCATACCAAAGGTAAGAATTGCTGTGAAAAAAGTTATCCCACCTGTGGGAGATTGGCATTTTTAAAAAGATGCTGTCAAGAAATGAGTCAAAGGAGGTGAAGAGGGATGGAGAGTTATGAAAACAAAGATCGGCAATGTGAATGCCGGAAATGTGAGCTCGAATTAAAATGCGTTTATCGCGAAAAGTTTCAGCGGTATCCACGAGAGGATGGCGGGTTAGGAAAATGTGCAAAGCTGCCAGAGAATAATGGAAAGCTGCAGTATTAATTTAAAGACATTGGGGAGGGCAAGTAATGTTACATGACTTTTTGCTTATAGTAATAGCTGTGACGATTTCATTCTTTTTTACTATTGTATGTATTGGAGCATTGAAAATAGAAATTACAAAATATATTGAAAGTATAGAGGCTACTTTAGAAAAGACATGGGAAATGATTCTTAAAGTAGCCGGGAAAAATAACTAAGAGAGATCAGAAACACATATTTTGTGGAAAAGATAAGAAAAATTATTTTTTAACAAAGCATTTTCTTGGAAGTCTAATTTTGAACCGTATTTTGATTTCAGTTCAACACAAAAAGGTGAATCCATAACGGAAAGATATAAGTCTGTATTTGAATAACCAAGGTCTTTTCGTATTTCTAGTAAATTTAGACGGTTTAAATTGTCGAGTGCAACTTTTGATTGTTCATAAGTGCAGGAAGATAAAACATTAAGGTTTGTATGAATAATTTCATACTTTCCTAAGGGACCGACTTTATCGTCTTTATAAAGAATGGCGGTAAGAATTGGGTTTTCATCAATACTCATTACTTCTTTAAAAACCATACAATCAATGGGTGATAACTGTTTTATTATTTCAACAAAAGATGGATGAACATCATTTTTATAATCTATATGCATTGATTTTGATAATAAATGAGCATACATAGATCGCAATTCGCTACTATCATATGAAATTGCAATGGCCTGCAGCGCTGGTACAGCAACGTAAGGATCTGGTTCAACAATTTTTTCTTGAGGAACATTTTGTAATTGTGCATTTAACTCGAGAGTAACCATCTTTTCATTATGTTCTCTTCTTAGAATCCAAATATCAAAATTAACACAAAGAGCATTAAGAAACCGAGGTATTCTTGCGATTGCCTTACCAGTTTCTTGAGCAGCTGGATGAGCCAAATCGTCATAAATTGGCTTTACAACATCAGCAATAGCATTGGAGGCCGTTTCTACTAAACTATTATTTTCCATTAAGTTACTCCTTTAAAGTATCAGGATTGTTATATCCATTATAGGAGTGTGAGAAAAAAGAAACAAGATTTATTTAAGGCGGTAATTGAAAATTTTTGACAACAAGGAGGTGAGAAAAATGATTAATCAGGATATTAAGGATGATCTGAAAAGTATTGAAACGGAACGGATCCGGGAAAGAGAACTAAAGATTCAGGAAGACCCCATGGCAATGAGCCTATTAGTGGCCTATGCCCAGAGTTTACAGCAGACAAGATGTACTAAAAAAAAAGAATCTGATGAGGATGATCAGGATCCAGCACCTAACCAAAAGGCCAGCTAGAAAGGAGGCGATTTTATGAACGAAACAATAAAAACTGGGAACGATTTAGTGAAAATTGAGAACAAGGATGGCAAATTGATGGTCAGCAGCCGGGTGGTTGCTGACCGATTTGAAAAGCAGCACAAAGACGTTATCAGAGATATCGAAAAAGTGTCGTCTCAGACATCGGCGGAAAATTGCGCCAATCTTTTTATCGAGAGCACTTACTTAGATTCTTATAAAAGAGAACAAAAACAATACCTTCTCACCCGTGACGGGTTTTCATTGCTGGCCATGGGCTTCACCGGAGCTAAAGCTCTGGAATGGAAATTAGAATTTATCGAAGCCTTTAACAAGATGGAAGAGGAACTAAGAAAAAGAAACCAACCCCAGGGTAAAGAGCTGTTGGCCTTGGCGGTACTGGAAGCACAGCGAACAATTGAAGCCCAGACCGCATTACTGGAAGAACAAAAGCCAAAAGTGATTTTTGCGGATGCTGTATCGGCAAGTCACACATCAATACTCATCGGGGAGCTGGCAAAGATCCTGAGACAAAATGGAGTTAAGACCGGTCAAAACCGATTATTTGAGTGGATGCGTAAGAATGGTTATTTAGACCGGAGAAAAGGGACTGACTATAATATGCCGACACAGAGATCAATGGATCTGGGACTGTTTGAAATTAAGGAAACGTCTATTGTGCGGTCGGATGATTCGATAACAATCAATAAAACAGTAAAGGTTACTGGAAAAGGACAGATTTATTTTATCAATAAATTAGGTGCACAAGAAAATGCATTGGTTATATGAAGGGGGATAGGAAATGAGTGGTCCACTAATGATGGAAGAGGTTAAATGCCATAAGTGCAAAAATAGAAGAGGTTTGATTGTCGCCATCGATTTTAACTCTTTATTCATATCCAAATTTGTTATCGCAATGGATTTTTATCAATTGCCTCTTACTGTCGCCAGTAAGTTCAGCATATCTCTTCATCCGGTCATTAAAATTAGTATACGAGGTTGAGCAAAAAGAAGCTATGACAATGTAACGAAAATACGGTTTTTTGTAATGAAAGAAAGGAGGAAGAAATATGAATGCTCCCCAGATCAGTGACGATCTGATTAAAGAAGTCGCTTTTGGTTTCTTCCAGGAAATGGTTTCCAATGATTCCTGGATAAAACAGTATGAGAAGGAAACGGGAAAGAGTGCCTATGAGGTGCCGGAGATCGAAGAAAGGAAAACCCAATGAAAGTAGTAAATTGCGCAAAATGCAAAAACAGAATTGGAAATCACTGTAAGGATCTGGATCAGCGCCTGGAGCTGCTGGAATTTGAAAAAGAACTGAAATTTGAAAAACCTGAGAACTGCCCGGGGGGAGAACAGAAATGAATAATTACGAAAGAAGTGAAAAAATCAGATTTGTGTTAAAGATTGTGGCAGCAATTGTAATGGTAATTGTAGTTTGTGGTGGAGCGTTCGCATGCTCACAAACAGCAGGGTGCCAGAGAAGGTTAAAGAGCATGGATTCAGATTTTAATGGCGGACTTGAACGAAAAGTAACGGTTTATAGTTATGACGGTGAGAAGCTGGCAGAGTACCAGGGAAAATTTGATGTTTCGGCAAGTGAAACAAGAGTATTTTTCGATATGGAAAACGGCAAGAGAGTAATTATCTACAATGCAATTATCATAAATGAAGAGATTGGAGAGGTGACAAATGAAAATTAATTACAAGATGTTGGTTGCGATGCTGCAGGAAGAATTGATTTATGTCAAGAATGACCTTAACACGACGATGGCCGATCTTGAAACGGAGGAACGCATTCAGAATAGGTTGCAAGCTGAAACCATAAGACTTTCAGAGCACAACCGACAACTTATTCTTAATGAGATCGAGCTAAAAAAACAGATTATGGAGCTAAACGGCGATTTCTTCGATCTGGGCGATTTACTCATGGCAGCGATCAATAAAAACAAGTCAACACAACCAGAACAGAGACTTGAAGATACGGTAACAGGACTGGATGAATTTTTTCAGAAACAGTATGATGACAGGATTGATCATCTGGAAGCGTTAATCTTTGAACTGGGTGATGATCTCGACGAACAGAAAGCAGCGACAAAAAAGACCTTAATAGAGATGAAGAAAGAAGCCTACGACAATGGAATGGCCATGGAGAAGCTGAAAAAAGAAATCAGCAGCATGGCGTTGCAGATTGAAAATCTTAAAGAAGACCTTGAGACAGCTAGAAAAAGAATAAAAGAAGCGGTTTTTGAGGATGACCGGGAACAGATTACAAAAGAAATCGAAAAAGCAGAGGAACCAACCCAGGAAAACAAAAACATTACTGTTAAAGAACTTGCGAAAAAGTATGCAGATAAACCAAAAGAGACAGGAACGATGATGGCCATTAAAAACAAGCTGTGTAATAAGGGTTATGAGGTTCAGGACACCGGCAAGAGTCTGCTGGCTAAGAAACCAGGTAACCGGCACATCGAAGTAAAACCTGCAGAGCTTCCCGGGTCATTTAAGTATATTATCTGTGGCCAGACATGTTATGAATTTGACCAGGCAATCAAGGCCAGTGCGTACGGCGCCAAAGCCATTGCCCCAAAATTAGATGCGGAGGCTATCTCTTGAAGAAAAAGCAGACGGTTAACAAGCCAGTATCACAAAAATTAACCCATGGCGCCATGTGGTATGAGTGCCAGGAATGTGGAAAGCGTTGGCGGATGTGGCTGGAAAAAGGGGTCGAAGACAGACGATTCAGACGGATTTATCCGGAGCTGTACAAACCAGCACCGTTCACAATATTATGTCAGTGCGGTGGAATTGCGGAGCATGTTGATTGGGGTAAGGATATTAAGCTCAAGGACTATCGGCCATTGTTACCACATATGAACCATTTTGGGTATGTGGATGATTCGGAATGTGGATTGCCATTTATGAGAAAAGAATAGGATTAAAAATGAATATTGATATGAAGAAAGCAGGGATCGTCACGGCGGGGGCATTTCTATTTACAACGGCATGTATTGCGATCGGTGGCATCGTCTCCGGAGCTGGCCCGAACATGGGCGCAGCGCTGGCCATTGGAACCATAGCTGCCATGTGTGTAGCAGTTGGTATTGGATTCAGCGGGGGAAAATAAATGGGACGATTATCATTAACGAATGTTGACAAAATGGCAGTCAATCAGGAACTGGGACACGAGGTGGAAAAAGGATACTGGGAACAGACCGGGGATCCGGAAAAATTCAAACATCATGTGGCGAGGGATCAGAAGGCCAGACAACGGCCGGAGTATTGGGGAGGAATTAGGAAATGAAAGCACAAAATTTATTAAATGCATTGCGGAATCATAAAACAAAAGAAGTCCGGGTGCTGAACGCCGAAACGGGATCAGAGTATCCAATTGAAACAATGGAGCTGAAGCAGAATGATGATGGCATTGTTTATATCATCATCAATGATTATTAAGACGGAGGAAAAGTAAAATGCCGAAATATGAAAGACAGTGCCAGACGTGCGGTTTAATTTATGAAATGGATTATTGGACACACCCGAAAAAGTTTATCTGCCCACACTGTACAAACCAGGCCGAAAAAGGCGATAACAAAGCAATCAGATCATTAAAGCGAATGAAACAAAAATTGGGAGCCGTGGGAGCATGAAAAAATTATCTAAAAAAAGACTCTTCCGGGCGCTGTAACGCCGAACAGGAAGAGACTCTCATAAAATACTGAACACATTATATCACAAATAATTGAATAATAAAAGACCGCCCTAAAAGCTGTGGAAGCAGAGGCGGTCTTTTTAAAAAGCTGTTATCTAATTATACCTTTTTTTAGTAAAGATAACAAGCGAAAAACGGCTGATTAATCAGCTTTTTGACTCGATAAGAGTATTAATTTATCGACATCTTTATAGAAAAAGAGGTGAGCAAAAATGCCGTATGTCAAAAAGACAACCAGGGCAGGGATGACAATTGAAGTGGAGAAATATTTCACAACCCGGTACCACAAAAAAGGAATTACCCGGGGGGAGAACAAAAAACCAACACCAGAGAAAATGGCCATCATCAATGAGCGAAATGCGGAAAAAACATTAAGGCAGTTGATCAATACCAATTTTAGGCCCGGGGATCTTCATCAGACGTTGACATATAAAAAAGACCAGCGGCCGGATCCGGAAGAATCGAAAAAAGAGCTGGAACGATATTTGAGAAAAGTCAGAACATTATATAAGCGGCGTGGCCATGATTTGAAGTACATCACGGTTACCGAGTATAAAAACAAAGCAATTCATCATCATCTAATAATTAACATGGTGAACAATATCAGTGTGAAGGAGTTGAATGATCTTTGGATCAACGGCCGGACACGGTTCACCTATTTGGATGAAACCGGGCAGTATGCGGCATTGGCCCATTACCTGATAAAAGAGACAAGAAAAACATACCAAGAAGAAGGAGCGCCATCAAAGCGAAGGTGGAACCCTTCCAGGAATTTGGAAAAGCCCAAAACCGATGTTGAGATTGTTAAGGCAAAAGAATGGCGTAAGGATCCATCACCATTGCAGGGGTATATTCTGGAATCGGATAGCATCAAAGAAGGATACCATGATTTTACAGGGTGGCCGTTCCAGATGTATAGCATGGTGAGGGTTGAAGAAAGGAAGAGGTGCAGGAATGACAAAAGCTGAGCAAATAAAACAAATGACAGAGACTGAGCTGGCAGAGGAGATTAATATTTTAATAAACGAGATATGCCGGCGATTCTGCAGAGGCTGCAAAGAATCAGGTTACCGGTGTGATGAAGCAGTGAAGAAGTATCTGGAAAGTGAGGGAAGAGAATGAGTGCCGATCAGAAGATCATGTATATTGATATTGAAAAAATATACCAACACCCCAAAAACCCACGAAAAAAATTAACGGACATCGAAGAGTTGGCAGATAGTATCAAAGAAAATGGCATTATGCAGAATTTAACAGTGGTGCCATGGTATAGCCAGTTCACTGGAAAGCCCGGAGACAACGGCAGCACGGATGGTGAATATTATGCAGTCATTGGCCACCGGAGACTGGCAGCGGCAAAACTGGCCGGATTAACCCAGGTACCGTGCGTTATTTCGAACATGGATGAAAAACAGCAAGTGGCTATTATGCTGATGGAGAACATGCAGCGCAGTGACTTGACAATCATCGAAGAGGCCGAGGGCATGCAGATGATGTTTGACCTGGGATCCACGGCTGATGAAATTGCAGAAAAGACCGGGCTGTCTAAAACGACGATCAACAGAAGAGTGCAGCTGCTGGATCTGGATCGGGATAAGCTATCAGAATCTTTTGAGCGTGGCGGGAAGCTTCAGGATTACTTGGAACTGCATAAAATCAAAGACCCAGATACTCGGGACCTGGTAATGGCCGAAATTGGAACAAATAACTTTGAGTGGTCATTAAAAAAAGCGATCCGTGCTGAACTGGGGCGTGAAAACAAAGCGGCAATCATAGAAATGGTTAGGGAGTTTGCCAAGGAAGTTCAGGAAGCCGACTGGAGCATAATGACCTATGTCACAGCGTATGGCTATTATACCGACGAAGAGAGAGCAAAACCAAAAGAATGGCAAGCAGAAGAATATTTTTTTAGAGTCGCCCCTAATGACGTGTTTTTATATAAACGACGGCCAGATAATGATGAAACGGAGGAAGACCAACAAAGCGAAAAAAGGCGCATTGACAAAAATGAACTCGAGGAAATAAAAAAAAGAATGTATGAAATGCGATTTGATTTTGTGAAGAAATTACCGCAAAACAAGGCGAAAAAACACAGCAGCGATATAACAGCTTTCGCAGTCATGGTAATACTTAATAATCTGAGCAACTGGTTTAACAGAAAACGATTGGCCAGTTTGTTGGGGATTGAAAATCATGACGGCGATGAATTGGAAAAAAAGATCATCGAAGTGCCAGAAAAAGCACTGTTATCAATGCAATATTTACGGGCAGACGATGGTTACAGAAGCTATGCCGATTATGATAATAGGTATCAAGGAAACAAGGAGCTTGATGTTATTTATAATTTACTTGAAATTCTTGGATATGAAATGTCAGACGAAGAAAAAGCCATCAGAAACGGAACCCATGAATTGTATGCCGTGGAAGAAGAGGAGTAAAGTGAAAAAAGGTGATTGCCGGTGCTGCAAGCATGAGAAAACAGGGTTGATCAATGGGAAGTGCCGGTATTGCGGGATTACATCAAAAAATTGGGAGAAAAAGATGGAAAGAAAATTATTGAACGTAAAAAGAGTTACGGAATTGATGGAAGAAAATGCTGTTTGTCCATTGTGCGGGAATAAGTACATCGGTGAAGGTCGAAGCCTTTCAATCAATAATGAGATTCCCGGGAAAGAATTCGTTCCGTTTCATCTAATTTGTGAGTGTGGTTATGAGGTGAAGGTGTACGAATGACAGGTGTAAAACAATCAGATCCCAGAGATATCAGAAAACAGATAACCCTATGTGAGGTAAAACTCTATGGATCGGAAATAACGGAACCATCAGAGGTTTTTATTGATTGTGAGATTTCAGCCACAGAATTATCAGAATGCGTGGTGGTAAAAGTAAAGGGTACCCATTCGGCCATTAAGATAAAAAAGACCGCATTATTGAGCTTAATGGGTTACCCTGGAAACCATCAAAAATATACTGAGAGGATTTGAACATGACAAAGACAATTTACAACGAGGAAAAGTATGTGGAGAAGTATCCGGATCCCACCGCTGCAATGGCCATTGAAAACATCGCCCGGGAAAACAAAAAAACCAGAGAGCAGCTTCAGGGCCATCGCAGCCGGGTTATTGGAAAGAGTTTTGAAGAGGTGATTGAAGCAGCCTGCATAAATTATCGAAATAAAGAGATTGCCATCATCGAGAAAACCCCGGAACCAATGAAGGTTTTGGGGAAAAGCATTAAGGGCCGGTTCCCGGCATGTTTCATTAAAAAGGCTCAACCAGACTTTAAAGGTTGTATGGCCAATGGAAAAGCGGTTGTCTTTGAAGCCAAGGCCACCGAAAAGGATCGGATCCGGAAAAGCGTGATCACCGATGAGCAATTTGAATACCTGGAAGGATACTGGAAGATGAAAGCCAGCGCATTTGTTCTGGTTAGCTTTAACCTGGAGAGGTATTACCGGGTGCCGTGGGGTATATGGAGAGAAATGGAAACATTCTATGGCAGGAAGTATCTTTCAGAGAATGATTTGTCAGATTGCTTGATTCAGTTTAAAAATGGGAATTTGGACTTTTTAAAGAATATCCATGAGGTCAGCTAAAATAGTGGATATCATACTGAGAAAATTGATCATTTACAGGAGGACGAAATGATAGAGATCAAAGGAAAATACAATACTGCCGAAGTGTTTACGAATGAAATAGAAAAAGAAACACACAAGCAGATTTTGGAAATGTGCAATTTGAAAGAGCTTGAAAATTCGACCATTAAAATCATGCCGGATTGCCATGCCGGCAAAGGCTGTACCATTGGAACCACAATCATGATGCCGGACGATACGCCAATCAATCCATTCTTTGTGGGTGTTGATATCGGCTGTGGGGTTGAACTGATGAAGCTGCAGGGAGATTTCGCATTTGATCAGCTTGATGATGTAATCAGAAAAAACATTCCCTTTGGGTTTAGCGTTTATAATCGCCAATGTGCTCAGGCAGAGGAATTTGTTAAAAAGCTCAATTGCTTTGATCAATTGAAAAACAAAGAGCATTTATATAAAAGCCTGGGAACATTAGGCGGCGGGAATCATTTCATTGAGGTGGCAGAAAATAAGGAAAAGGAAAGATACCTGCTGATTCACAGCGGATCCCGGAACCTGGGGAATCAGGTGGCGCTGATCTATGGTGCTGCTGCAGGCCCGGAAGGTTTTCTGACCGGGGAATTAAGAGACAAATACCTGCAGGATATGAAGACATGCCAGGCATTTGCAGAGGCAAACAGAACTGCAATTGGAATGGAGATTATTATCAGGTTGGGGATCCAGGGAGCAAAGGAATGCACGACCGTTCACAATTACATAGAAATGAACTGGGATATGATCACGTTGAGAAAAGGGGCTGTCAGCGCATGGCCAGATGAAAAACTGGTGATCCCGATGAATATGAGGGATGGCACTATTTTAGCAAAAGGTAAAGGAAACCAGAACTGGAATTTCTCAGCACCACATGGAGCTGGACGGATCCTCAGCCGGTCTCAGGCAAAGAAGCGCCTGGAGGTTTCAGAATTTAAAAAAGAGATGAGCGGTATTTTTACAACATGCATCTCAAAAGACACTTTAGATGAAGCACCGATGGCATATAAGCCAATGGCGCAAATCATTGAGCACATAGGAGATACCATTGAAATACTGGATATCTTGAAGCCAGTATATAATTTTAAGGCGCAAGGAGAGAAAAAATGAAACTGGGAAGCATCGGGAAAGAACGGGACGAACAATCACTGGGAAATCTATTTGAGATTGAATTTGACAAGGTGATTGATAATATCATGGATAAACGAACCTATCCGGAGGATAAACGGAAAGTTCAGATAAACATTATCTTCATCCCGGGGCAGGATCGGGAAAGAGTCAGAATAGCTTATGACATTAAAACAACACTGGCGCCGATTATGGGGGGGAATACTGAGTTTGATATCTTTGAGGATGGAGAGGAAGTAATCATCAGACCAACCGTTTCAAGCAGCAAACTAAAAGGTCAGGTGGATTACCGGGATGTGCTGCCAGATGCAGACGGGGTTTACCAGGGGGAGGAATAGAACATGGACATGTTAACATTACTGATAGTTTTGATGGGCGTTGTCACATTGCTGTGGATTGTTGCTTCATATGCGGAGATTGAGAAACTGAAAATCACAGTGTATGGTGATGGAAATAAAAAAGAAGTTATCCAGCCCGTGGGAGAAGTTGAAACGGCGCTCAGTAGAATTGGGGAAGCATTTAAAAATGTAGGACATGCATGGGAGGTTACATTTGCCGGCCGGATACAAAAGCTTGATGAAAACAAAATATATTATTTAGCTCACCCATGCACGACCGGGGGAAAAAGCATAAAAGAGAATAAATTGAGAGAAGAGTTTTTATATCAAAGGATCATTGATCAGAATCCAGGGATCAGGATCATTCGCCCGTTGCAGATAATACCGGAAGGTATGCCGCATGAAGAGGCAATGCGCCGGTGCTTTAACATGCTGGACGCTGCTCATGCCATCATATTACCATTGGGTTGGAATCAGAGCAATGGCTGCACCCAGGAACATAACAGGGCAGAAGAAAAAGACATTGAAAAAATATACTTAAGCACAAATTAGGGGGAACCATGAACGACGAAAGATTAATGGCAATCATAAAAACAACAGCAGAAGAAGCGGCCGAGACTTCATCAACAAAGACATTGTTAAAGTTTCAAAAAGGAAATCTCATGAAGGATACTAAACGATCAACCTTTAAGAAAACAGAATCGCTCCTTTATAATTATCCGAAGTTTAAGCAGATTATAAAGGAGCGGGAAGAGGTCCTATCCCGTGAGTCCAGCTTCTTCCCCAAAGGTAAGAGTGCAGACATCGTCCGGTATTCAAAGCAGCCGCAAGGGTCTAAGGATATTGAGGAGATTATCAAAGAGAAGCACGACGCATATGAGCTATCACTGGAAAGAACAAAGCGATCAGTCAAACTTATTGACGATGCATTGGGTAAGCTTATCGAGGATCCTTATTATGAAATCATCCCGGCAAAGTACTTTGAGATCAAAACCCATGAGCAGATTGCTGAGATGTTCGGCAAAGATATATCAACGATTACCAGGAATAAAAGCCGGCTGGTGAATGAGCTAAAGATTATTCTATTCAGTGATGAAGCCATCACCGAACTGTTTACCTGAGCACTTGACAAACGCACAATGAGCGCACAATTAATGCCATTGTGTGCGCCATATATAGAGTTTACAATGTGTATAAGTAAAATTATGTAAATGAGGCATCGGGCAACCGGTGTCTTTTTATATGCAAGGAGTTAACTCATGACTAACGATCACTGCACATTCTGCCTAAATCGTTGGGGATGCCATGGATTATGTACTCGATGTGAACGAATTGAATGTGGGTACAATCACGACGGACACTGCTTAGATGTTGTGGCATTGAAGCATCCGGACAAACAGACCGGCTGTATCTATTACACGAACCGTAACCGTAATAAGGGAGAAGGATGATGAAGAGTGATCCATACTATCAGACCAAGAAGCACAAGGCATGGCGAGCCAAAGTATTAAGGCGAGACAACTACCAATGCCAGGAGTGCAAGCGTTACGGAATACTCCGGGAAGGAACCATTGCACACCACGTAAAACCCAGGGAAGACTATCCAGAGCTGCAGTATGACGTGGCTAACGGCAGGACACTTTGCGCAAAACACCACAACAAAGAGCATCCGGAAAAAGGAACAAAAGCTTTGAAGTCCAGAAGACGATTGTAAAAAATGCGATAGCAAAGCCAATCCCCCCCACCTAAAATAAAAATTATTTTAAATTTTGAACATTGGATAGGGTAACTCTTTCCAATAGAGCGACCGCCAGAAAACTTTTTTTGACCGCGAAGGGAGGTGATCGAGTGGCACGGGCGAGAAGAAAAAAAACTGAAACAGAATATGAATTTAACGTCCGGGTGGAAAAAGGTAAAATCATCGAAGATATGAAAAAGCTTGGAACGTATAAGCCACAATATGAGAGCATCACAAATGTTTACGCAGATCTGTTGGTTCAATATGCGGATGCGAACAGAAAATTTGCGGAATCAGATTGTGCGTATGAAACCACCACCGGCGCCGGCGGAACAAAAAAATCTGCAATCGTGGCGACACTCGAAAGTCTGAGAAAAGATATCCTCGCATACTCGGATCGTCTTTGTCTTAACCCCAAATCGGTGGAGTCGGTGACGACTGAACAAACCAAAAGATCTGGACTGGCGGATATTCTGAAAAACTTCGATGGCTAAAAATTACGATCTTGTGATGGAGTATGCCAACAGCATCGTTGAAGGTCGAAAAATAGCATGCCGTGAACAGATCCAAGGTTGTCAACGGTTTTTGAATGATTTAAAAAATCCGGATTATGAGTTTAAAACAAAAGATGCAGAGTTTGTTATCTACATCATCGAAAATACCTTTGTTCATATGCAGGGCGAAATGCTTGACGGTACGCCGCTAAGGGGAAAGCCGTTTCTGCTGGAGCCTTTTCACAAAGTTATTGTTTACAATTTATTGGGGTTTTACCACAAAGGAACAAAAATTAGGCGCTTCAAAGAGGCGCTTATTTTTATACCACGAAAAAATATAAAGACAAGCTTTGCCGCAGCACTTGCATGGGCATTGGCGATACTGGAAAGAAGGAGCGGGAGCAAAGTATATATTGTGGCCGCCGCAATGAAACAGTCTTTAGAAAGTTTCAACTTTATAAATTTCAATCTTCTTCAAATGGAAGAAAAGAAAAACTTCCGGGTGATTGATAACAATCAGGAACACTCGATTTCTGGCGACCTGGGCGATGGATCATTATTCATTCAAGCTCTGGCAGCCAATCCGGACAGACAAGATTCATTAAATTGTAATCTGGCCATAGCCGATGAGATCCACGCTTATAAAACACCGAAGCAATACAACATCATCAAAGAAGCCATGAAAGCTTATACCAACAAATTGATGATCGGGATCACGACCGCTGGCGATGATGCGAACTCTTTCTGTTATCGCAGGATTGAGTATTGTAAAAAGATATTAGCCGGGACGGTGACGGACGAACAGTATTATGTTTTTATTTGCAAAGCAGACCAGGATGATGATGGCGACGTTGATTATACCAATCCGGTTATTCATGAAATGGCAAACCCGGCCTATGGCGTGTCGATTCGTCCGGAGGAAATAATGAATGATGCCAGGCAGGCCCAGAATGATCCACAGCAGCGAAAAGATTTTTTTGCAAAATCTTTGAATGTCTACACCAGTGCCTTGAAAGCTTACTTTAATCTTGATGAGTTTCAAAGTTCTGATAGCCAGTATAATTGGACATTGGAAGAACTGGCCACTTTTCCAATCAACTGGTATGGTGGTGCCGATCTTTCGAAAATGCATGATCTAACGGCGGCGGCCCTGTATGGTCGCTACACCTTTGATGGAAAAGAAATTGATATCTGTATCACTCATGGTTTTTTCCCGGTCGCTGCAGCGGTGGAAAAGGCTGAAGAGGACAGCATCCCATTGTTTGGCTGGAAAGATGATGGCGTATTAACCATGTCAAATACAAAAACCGTCCACTATGATGATGTAGTCATGTGGTTTGAAAAAATGCGAACCATGGGCTTTAGAATTAAAATAGTCGGGTTTGATAAAAAGTTTGGTAAAGAATTTTTTACAAAGATGAAAAAGAGCAGATTTAAAATTGTGGATCAACCGCAGTATTTTTATAAAAAATCTGAAGGGTTTCGAAGGATCGAAAAAAAGGCAAAAGACGGAGAGTTTTATTATCTTCATAATCAGGGCTTTGAATACTGTCTGCAAAATGTCCGGGCCATCGAAAAAACAGACGATATGATCCAGTATGAAAAAGTTGACGGTGACGGTGGAACGATGCGGATCGATATGTTTGATGCCGGTGTTTTTGGAGCCGTGCAAATGTTGGATGTCATGGAAAAAGATGGAAAGGCAAAACAATGGTTTGATTAGAAAAAAGGAGGAATGAAGAGTGGGAAGACGAAACAAAAAAACAAATGTGATCCGGGGTGAGCCGGAGAAAAGAGAGTCAATATCGTCGTGGATGGTTTCGAGTGATGCCTTTGAGACTCTGGTTGTGAGTGGGTATACCCGATTGGCAGATAACCCGGAAGTACAAATGGCCGTAAATAAAATTGCTGACCTGGTATCGTCCATGACAATCCACCTTATGCGGAACACCAATAAAGGTGACGTCCGGGTCCAGAATGAGTTATCTAAAAAAATAGATATCTCACCAAATAAAAACATGACCCGGAAAACGTTCATGCATGCGGTTGTTAAAACAATGCTGCTGGAAGGGAACAGCGTGGTTTTCCCGAAAACAGCCAGTGGCATGATTGATGATCTGGTACCGCTGAAACCTTCCCGGGTATCGTTCCAGGAAAATGGAGACTCATACTATGTAAGGTATGGCGGGTTAACATACCAACCAGAAAACATGATTCATTTCCCAATTAATCCGGATCCCGAGAGGCCATGGATGGGATTGGGGTATCGGGTCGCACTCAAAGAAGTTGTCCAGAATCTCAGGCAAGCAGCGGCCACAAAAAAAGGGTTTATGGAATCCAAATGGAAACCGTCCCTGGTGGTCAGGGTTGATGCGCTGGCCGATGAATTCAGCGGCAAAGATGGCCGAACAAAATTTCTCAACGAGTACATTGATACTCAGGATGCCGGACAACCGTGGGTGATCCCTTCGGAGCTGCTGGACATCCAGCAGGTTAAGCCGCTGTCACTCAATGACCTGGCAATTAATGAAGCGGTCACCATTGATAAAAAAACAGTCGCCGGCATTATCAATGTCCCGGCCTTTATTGTGGGCGCCGGGCAGTACAACAAAGATGAGTATAACAATTTTATCAACTCCACAATTTTACCAATCTGTAAATTGATTGAACAGGAGCTGACCAGGAAGTTGTTAATTTCTCCGGATCTGTATTTTAAATTTAATTCCCGGGCACTGTATGCCTATGACATCAAAGATCTGTCCAGCGTTGGACAGGAATTATTTGTGAGAGGGATCTTAACCGGCAATGAAGTCCGGGCCAGTCTTGGTTATAGTCCCTTGGATGGACTGGATGAGCTGGTCATATTAGAAAACTTCATCCCGATTAGCAGCATCGGAGATCAGAAAAAATTAAACCAGAATGGAGGTGGCAGTGAGTGAGTCGAAATAAACGACAAGCTAGGGATCTGGTAATGGAAATTGAAAAGCGGGAAGACGATGGAACCGGCGATTTATTCCTTGAAGGATATTTCGCTATTTTTAATTCCGATTATGAGTTGTGGCCAGGCGCCAGTGAGAGCATCGCACCCGGAGCATTTACAGGCTGTATAAGCGGCGATGTCAGAGCGCTGTATAATCATGACACAAATTTAGTTTTAGGCCGCACGGGCGCCGGTACGCTTGAATTACGGGAAGATTCCCACGGGCTCTGGGGCAAGATTAAAATTAATCGTAATGATACAGACGCCATGAACGCCTATACCCGGATCATGCGGGGTGATGTCACCCAGTGCTCATTCGGTTTTGATATCGAAGCCGAAGAATTTAGAGACAACGGTGATGGTACCTGCCATTGGACTATCACAAGAGTAAATCCGTTATATGAAATTTCGCCATGCGTGTTCCCAGCTTATAAGGAAACAACCGTTTCCGCACGTAAGGAAGATTTTGAAAATATCCAAAAAAGACAGCATGAAGCGTGGCAGCAAAAAATGAAATCAAAAATTAAAGGAGGTCAGTAATGGCTTTAAAAGTATTGATGAGGAAAAAAGAACTGACAGAAAAGCAAAAGCAACTTGTAGAGCTTAGAAAAGTTTCGGAAACATTCCCGACCCGGGAAATAAATCTGGAAAAGGCGATTGAAGAGGCCGAAACCGAAGAGGAAAAAAAGGTCGTTGAAGAAGAGGTTGAAAAGTACGAGGCCGATAAAGCCGAAAATGAAAAAGCGATCGCAGAAACCGAGACTGAAATTGCCGGCATCGAAGCAGAGATTGAAGAGATTGAAAGATCCGCACCCGTTGGCGCCCCAGCAGAACAACCAAAAAACAAAGAAGAAAAGAGAGGTAATATTATGCCAATGAACACCAGAAGATTTTTCGGAATGACTCCAGAAACCCGGGATGCATTCCTTGCCCGTGAAGAAGTAAGAGATTTTATTGAAGCGGTTCGGGAAATAAAAACAAGAGGTATCACAAACGGGAGCCTGTCTGTTCCGGAAGTAATGCTGGAACTTTTACGGGACAACATGGAACAGTACTCAAAACTTACAAAATACGTAACCTTAAAGCCAGTTGGTGGAACAGCCCGGGAAAACATTATGGGCGCCGCACCTGAGGGCGTATGGATGGAAGCAGAGGGCGAATTGAATGAACTTGACATGTCACTGAACCAGGTTGAAGTTGATGGTTATATGGTCGGTGGAATCATCTGGATCCATAACAATCTATTAAAAGATAGCGATCTGGCACTTGGCAGCGAAATTATGGACCAACTGGGTAAAGCCATCGGCAAAGGTGTTGATAGAGCGTTGCTGTACGGAACGGGAACAAAAATGCCGGTTGGTATTGTAACCAGACTTGCCCAAACATCGGCACCATCTAACTGGCCAACGTTCGCCCCAGCGTGGACAGATCTGCACACCACAAACGTTAAAAAACTAAATATCAACGGAACAACGGGAGCTGCGTTTTACGCTTCACTCATTGAGGCCCTTGGCGTGGCAGCACCAAATTATTCAGATGGGAAAGCCTTTTGGGTAATGAACAGAAAAACGCATATTAATTTAATGACAAAAGCCCTGGCATTTGATGCTGCAGCCGCCCTGATCGCTGGCGTTAACAACCAGATGCCAATCATCGGCGGAAACATTGAAGAAATTGAGCTTGTTGGCGACAATGAAATTATCGGAGGTTTTGGTTCTGTTTACATTCTGGCAGAGCGGGAAGGATCTGCCCTTGAAAAATCAGAGCATGCTAGATTTGCACAAAACCAGACAGGGTTTAAGGGCTATGCCCGTTATGACGGGATGCCTGTTTTTGGTGAAGCATTCGTGATGGTATCATTCGATAATACCGACGCAGCCACAACCTCGACATTCGAAACTGATTATGCCAATACCGAACTGGGAGCCTTGGCTGTAACCTCGGTAGCCGGTACACTTTCCGGTGATACCTTAATTACAGTGGCCGGAGCTGAAGCCAGCGGAACAACCCTGGGTTACAAAGTCCTCGGTAAAGCAGCAGCGGTTAAATCCGGTGATCCAAGCACTGGTTACACAGCCTTTACCACACCGGACGATATTACTGCAGCAACCGGTAAGGTTATTACTGTTGTCGAATTTGACGCCGCTGGCCGGGCTATTAAAGTTGGTACCTGCAGCGTAGTGGCAAAAGCCTAGTTTCAGGAGGTTAAAGGATGCAGGATGATCTATTACTGGTAATGTTAAAGCAGGATCTTGAAATCCTGCATACGGTCAAAGATGAATACCTGAAAAACTTAATCAGTATGGCCCAAGAGATGATTGCCCGGGAGGGCGTCATCCTGGGTGATACGTTTGAGGATCAGGGAATTGTTGTGATGTACGCCGCCTGGATGTACCGGAAACGTGCGGCGCCTGATTCGGCAATGCCCCGGATGATAAGGGCCGCTTTAAACAACAAACTGTTTTCCCAGAAAGCGACGTTGACAACCGATGTTTGATGGGGGACTGGTAAAAATTTATAAGATTGGTAATGTGAGCAACCCCGGCGATACGCCGGTGGAAGCGATCACGTTTTACCAGTCTTTTTATTTTGAAGAAAAAACAATTGGCATGACCAGGGCATACGCTGCCATGCAAGCCGATTCAAAGATTGACCGGTTGATAAGCATCTGGCAAGACCGATCAGTGACCGATCAATGTGTTTGTGTGATATTTGATGGATCTAAGATCGAGGACAATGTTGAGGTCGGGATTCAATACCGGATTATCCAGGCGCAGCATAAGACAAATAACGATGGTCTTAGAATATCAGATCTGACACTGGAAAGGTTGGATGGTGGGTTATATGACATTAGCTGATGTAAAAAATGCATTATTGGGTGTTTTGCCTGGGAAAGTCTATCATCATTTCGCAGCGACCGGAGCAGTGGCCCCGTATATCGTTTGGGCAGAGGACGGCCAGTCTGATTCACTCCATGGTGATGAAATTATGACTGATCAGATTATTGAAGGGACGATTGATCTATTTACTAAAGTCGAGTATGATCCCCTGTTTTCCGGAATCCAGGATGCTTTAAATAATGCCGGGATCCCATTCAGGCTTAATTATTCGGGATATGAGACAGATACAAAAATATTTCATAACGAGTGGGTGTGGAATATTGAAACGGAGGTGTGACAATGGCAAGAGCTGAATTTATGTTGGATGAAGATTTCGCTATAAAACTATCTAAGTTTGAAACTGATATGGATTTTGTAGCAAAAGAAGCCATATTTGAAGGAGCGAAGATAGCCGCAGATCAGGTCAGTGCAAATCTTGATGGTGTTTTGTCTGGTGATTCCACGGGTCAAATGGCTGATAGTTTTGGGATAACACCAATTTTAAAATCAGGCGGTGAATGGTCGGCTCACGTAGGTTTCGATGGTTATGACGATAAAGGTACACCAAACCAGTTGAAAGCCAGAGCGATGGAATCTGGAACCTCAATGCGACCTAAAAAACCATTTGTCAGACCGGCGCTTAATAAGACAAAAAAACAAATTGCTGAAAAAATGAAAAGCGTCATCGAGGACGCAACAAAAGAAATATTTGGCTAAGGCATCCGTGAGGGTGTTTATTTTATTTATAAGGAGAATTTGAAAATGATAAAAATGGATTTACAAACATTTGCGACAAACAGCCCGATCACCGGGGTTAAAAAACTTGTTTATGCAATTATGACAGATGAAGAAAATGAGACATACGGCCCGGTTAAATCGGCTCCACCGCTGATGAATATTAAGGTGGCTCCAAAATCCGACAGTGCGAAACTTTACGCCGATAATGATGTTTCAGAAATTGAAACATCATTGGGCGATATCGCCGTTGACTTCGAAACCAAAGACATGCCGCTGGAAATTCAGGCTGATTTCTTTGGTCATGAGCTGGATCCAGAAACAGGACAGATGGTCTATAACAGCAACGATTATGCGCCGTATCTGGCCATTGGTTATATGCGAACCAAAGCAAATAAGAAAAACCGTTATGTATGGCTGCATAAGGTTAAGTTTGAGGAAATTTCGGAAGAATCAAAAACCAAAGAAGACAAGCCAGCATTCCAGACACCAAAAACAACCGGTACCGCCATCGCCAATAAAGATGGGGTGTGGAAGACTGTGGCCGATCAGGATTCAGGGACAACCCCCGCAACCGATGCTTTTCTTGCATCCGTTCCAGGGACAACCCCGGCTGACACAGTTGCGCCAACTTGTACAAGTATTCCAGCTGATGGGGCCACCGGAGTTATTGGAACATCAAATATTGTCCTGACATTTGACAAGGCAATTCAGACATCGACCGCTACTTCGGCAAACATCTTTATCATGAAAGCAGATGGTACAGCGGTACCGTCAATCGTGACGATCAACGAAGCAAAAACAGTGGTGACACTGGATCCAGTATCTACATTGACCGCAGGCGATTATATGTTAATCGCAACAACCGGGGTGAAGAACACCGCCGGAACAAATATGGCCGCAAATTACGTGGCAAACTTCACAGTTTAATAAATCCTATGGGGAGGCTTAACGGCCTCCTTTTTATTTGAAAGGAATCATAATTATGAAAATTAAATTAGGTGATAAGACCTATCACACCAAGGAATTGACGTTTGGAGATTTATACAAAGCAAATGAATTTATTAAGTATTTCAATGATGGAGCATCCCATGGGCAAGACATGGCCGAAGAATTTGGAAAGATTACTGATTATCTGGTCGATTTGTTCCGTGGTCAATTCACTCCTGAAGATGTCTACGAGAAATTGCCAAACAAGGGCAGTATCCCAATGATTTTAGGGTTGGCAGCTCAGGTGAAAATTGAATCCAATGAGGAGATTACACAAAAAAACGACCATGCGATACCGGCGGAGAGCTGATATCGCTGGAAGATTTTGTAAAAGAGTTTTATATTGCCAGGTTAAATAAAGGGTGGAGCATGGAGAAAATCGACAAAACACCAATCGGCCGGTATATGAGCTTGATCCACTACAAATATGAAAAAGAAATGATTGAACAGCTCAAGGCTCTGGATGATGCAGGCCTGTAGAAAGGAGGTAATCAATGGCTTATGATATCGGTTTGAAAATCGGGATTGATGGCGAGGCAGAGTTTCAAAAGTCTATCAGAAACATTAATGAAGAATACAAAACCCTCAAAACTGAAATGGCCAGCATCACAAGTGCTTTTGATAAAAACGATCAATCCCAGGAAAAACTGACAAAGCAAAATGAAGTCCTGACCAAACAGATTGACCTGCAGAAAAAGAAAATTGAGGAATGTAACGCCGCTCTTGAAAAAGCTAAAGACAAATATGGTGATAATGACAGAGTAACACAGTCATGGCAGAGGGCAGTCAATACCGCCACGACAGAGCTTAATAAGCTTGAGCGGGGGCTGGAAACCAATAACGCCGTACTGGTTAAGCATAACAGCAAATTAAAAGATCTTTCCAATGCATCCAACGATGCAAAAGAGAAGATCGGCGCCATGGGCGACGGGATGGCCAGTGCTGGTTCTAAAATGACAGCTGGAATCACGGTACCAGCGGCTGCAGCTATTGCGGGATTATCGGCACTGGTGATGAAATCAGTCGGTACCGCTGATGAAATGCAACGGTTATCTGATGTGACCGGGATCAGCGCCGAGGAACTGCAAAAATTAAACTATGCAGGATCAGCGTTGGGTGTTCAGCTTGAAACCGTCACCGGAGCGCAGGCTAAGCTGACCAAATCAATGGCAGGCGCCACGGACGGTACCGGAACTCAGGCAGAGGCGTTCGCAACGCTGGGTGTCTCTATCCTTGATAGCAATGGCAATATGCGGGACGCAAACACCGTCATGATGGAATCTTTCGATGCATTAAACGGCGTTGGAAACGAAACAGAGCGGGATGCCCTGGCCATGGCTATTTTTGGCAAGTCGGCAATGGAACTTAATCCACTCATAAAAGCTGGGTCGGCCGGACTTAAAGAGCTGACTGATGAAGCAGAGGCGAATGGATCGGTTATCAGCAATGAGGGTGTCGCCGCTCTCGACACCTTTGGCGATTCGCTCGATGCCATGGGCTTATCCATAATGGGAGCCGTGGGAAGTGTTGCCGCTGATTTTACCCCGACCATGCAGAAATTGGCCAATGTTGCAAAAGATGACATCGTCCCGGCAATCGCTGGCATTGTAAAAGGTGCCGGTGATTTAATCGTTGGTTTTACTGAATTAGACCCGACCTTGCAAAAGGTAATTCTCGGAACCGCAGGGATAGCATTGGCGGCAGGGCCAGTGATGTCTGTGGTGGGAAATGTGACATCTGTTGTGGGTGGCGCAGTAGGGGCATTCGGGACGCTCTCCGGAGCAATCGGAGTAATGACCACCGGAGCTGCTGCAGCGACACCAGCTATTGCGGGCACTGCTTCAGCCTTAACGATCTTGACAGGCCCGATCGGAATTGTAGTCGGGGCGCTGGCATTATTAACAGCCGGCGGATTCGCACTGCATGAGGTAATGACCAAGGGGAAACAGCTTACTGAAGAACAGATAAAGGCCAACGATGCCTTTGTTGCCAGTTCGACAGCCGTTGCCGGTGCTGTAACAGCTAACATCACATCCAGATCAGACTCCATCAAAGCATCCCAGGATGAAGCGATGGCGGCGCAGGAATTGTCACAGAAGCTCTTTGATCTGGCCGACAAGCAAAATAAGTCCGGTGCCGAAATGCAGCAGCTGACCAGCTATGTTGATCAGTTTAACCAATTAATGCCAAACGCAAACTTGCTGATTGATGAACAGACCGGGGCTTTGAATATGACCCGTGATGCTACCAATGAACTGATTGCAGCTGAAACTGAAAGAATCCAGAAACAAGCTGTCAATGAGGCATTAGTTCAAAATGCCAAGGATCAGTTGGCTACTAGGCGTGAAATGAATGAAGCTGAAAACAGGGCGATTCAATTGCAAAATGAATACAGGGACGCATTGCAACCAGTGATTGATGGAACCGGTACCGCCAATGAAAAACAGCAGAAAGCAAACGAACTGTGGGCAAAATACCAGGAACAACTTGGCCCGGTAAAAGAAAGCATTTCGACCCTGACTGCAAAACAGGGGGACTTAAACACTGAGCAATCTACTCTAAATGGTCTATTGCAAGATCCGAGTGGCTGGAATACCTATATAACCGGAGTAAATACAGCGCAATCGGCTACAGTAACTTTCGCTGATGGTTCGACAAAAAAAATCGAAGAATTTGGAACGACAGCGCCAATATTAATGGCCCAAACCGGAACCAATTCGACAATAGCTTTACAAAATAGCCTAATCGCTGGAACACCCGGCATTACAGCCGCTACAGTTGATATCCATGATACCGTTAAAGAAACCACCGATCCCTTAGTGGTAGAGCTTGCCAAAACCGGTGATGATGGCGCCCGTGGGATGGGCCAATCAATTTTAAATCAGCAGCCGTGGATTAAGACTAATTCACAGTTAGTTCATGATACCGTGAAAGATACGACTGACCCTCTGGTACCGGAACTGACAAAAACGGGTAATGACAGTGGTTATGGACTGGGAACCGCATTGGGGTCACAAGATCCATACATTGGAATTAACGCCAAATTAATCCACGATACAACCAAGACTACCACTGATCCACTGGTGGAAGAATTGACAACCACCGGTAGTGATTCGGGGTATGGCATGGGGAGCGGCTTAGGTTCGCAAGACACGTACGTTGGTGAAAATGCGACATTACTGAAAGATACAGCCACGGAAAATACCGACCCATTGCGGGAAAATCTAGCTTCAACCGGTTCGGATTCAGGGCAAAACCTGAGTGATGAATTGGGAAAAAAAGAAGAATTAATCGGGGAAACATCTGAAAGTATCTACAAAAAAGTAGATGGTACCTTTTCGCCATTACCGGGAGTAATCAAGGGTTATGGTGAAGATTCAGGCCAAGGATTTGCAGATGGACAATCGAGCAAAGAAAAAACAATTGAAGGGTCTTCCAGCAGTATCGTTCAAAAAGTACTTACAACATTTAAAACAGGACTAGGAATCGCATCCCCATCAAAGGAAATGAAAGCATTGGGTGAGTTCTCAATGGACGGTTTTCTGGACGGATTAAGCGCTGCAAATATTGCTGAGTTTTGCGCCGGAATCGTCGAAGACATCAAGGAAGCCTTTGCCAACAAAAAGTTTTCACTGCAAGGAGCTGTTGAGTTTATTGGATCTGGTGCCATGGAGTTTTTGAAATCCATCGGCGTTGGCGGTGCATCCATGGGCGATTTAACATCGCCATTAAGTGGTAGCATCACATCAGAATTTGGAACACGAGCAGATCCATTCGCCGGCGAGCAAAAATTTCATGCCGGCATTGATATCGGCGCCGCTGAAGGAACGCCAGTTGGCGCAGCTGGCGCTGGTACGGTAACAATGGCCGGATGGTACGGCGGATACGGAAACGCCGTCATGATTGATCATGGGAATGGTCTGGAATCACTCTATGGACATTTATCAGCAATTATGGTAAGTGTCGGGGATCTAGTTACGCAATTACAAACAATTGGTTTGGTTGGCTCTACTGGAAACAGCACTGGGCCCCACCTTCACTTTGAGTTAAGACAGGATGGAACACCAATTGACCCATCGGCATTGTTTGGATTTGACGTTGGCACAAGATATGTACCGCGCGATATGGTTGCAATGATTCATGAGGGCGAAATGATTGTGCCTAAACATGAAAATCCTTACGCAAACAGTGGTGGTCAAACTATGCCATCAGGAATGAAGATAGAACAGACAGTTAATATATACAGTCCGCAGGCATTGAGTCCATCGCAGACGGCAAGAATTAACAAACGTGCTCTGAAAGAATTGGGCGTAGGTTTATAAGGAGGTAACGGTGAAAAAAGTAAAGTATATCAATTCAAATGGCAATGAGATCACTTTGATGAATTCAGCACCTTACCTGCTGACAAAATTTGAGCAGGGAACGACTACAAATTTGTATAGTATCAAAGGATCTGGGCAAGACGGTGAAAAGTATATCGGAAATACGCTTGACAAAGGCGATGTCACATTGACAGTTACAATAAAAGGCTGCAATTCGGACGAATACCAGCGATTATACAGAGAAGTTCAGCGAGTATTCAACCCCAAATTTGGAGAAGGATATTTTGTATATAATGACGGCGGAAAGGATTATAAACTTGTCTGTGTGCCGGAAAAAGTATTCTTTCCAACTGATATTGGGAAACGAGCCGGAAAAGGAATTATCAGCTTAACAGCCCATGATCCTTATTGGCATGAGCTGCTTCAGACAAAAGAAGAAATAGCACTCTGGGTAGGAGATTTCGAATTCGACATCATCAACGGCCTGGAGATCCCAGAAGAGGGAATCATCATGGGCCACCGGGAACCGAGTTTGATTGTCAATTGTCCCAACGATGGCGATGGAGAGGCCGGAATGATCATTGAATTCCGGGCTTTGGCCACTCTGACAAATCCATCGCTCCGAAACGTCAACACCCAGGAGTATGTCAAAATAAATAAAACCATGGTCGCCGGGGAGATCATCCGGGTGAATACGCATTTCGCTGAAGAGGATGTAGAAATGGAACTAAATGGGGTGACATCCAATGCATTTAACTATATCGATGAAGATATGACATTCCTGAAGCTTTACCAGGGCGACAACCTTTTCCGGTACGATGCGGAAACCGGCCTGGATAATCTGGTAGTAAATATCTACCGCCAAAATAAATATCTGGGGGTATAGAGGATGGATCTTTATGTAGCAGACAGAAGCTTTAATAAACTGGGTGCCGTAAACAACCGGACATCGCTTCGGTGGGTGCGCCGGTACCGGAAAACCGGAGAATTTGAAATCCATTGCCCGGCAACGTCGCAGAACATTGAGAAGCTGCAGCGTGGGAATGTGATTATTAAGCCCGGGGATCCGGAGGCGGGTTTTATCTCTTACCGAAACCTGCAGGAAGACAACGACGGAAAAGAGCTGCTTGTTGTAAAAGGGCAGTTTTTAACCGGATACCTGAACCGGCGCATCATCTGGGGAACAGAAATCATTAATGGATTGGTGGAAGTGGCCATGCGGACGCTGGTCACAAAAAACGCCATCAGTCCGACGGATGCCAATAGAATCATTACCGGGTTATCCCTAGGAACGCTGATGAACTACACCGAAACAGCCGATTATCAGACATCCTATGCAAATTTGACGGACGAACTTGAAAACCTGAGCAATCTGTCAGACATCGGGTTTCGTGTCCGATACGACGGATCCACCAGGTCGATGAAGTTTGAAACTTATAAAGGACTGGATCGAAGCGCCGGGCAGAGCGTCAATCACCGGTGCATTTTCAGTAAGGATTATAACAACGTCGAAAAACAGGAATTTACCGAAAGTGATGGTAATTACCGGAATGTTTGCCTGGTGGGCGGTATCGGAGAAGGAACAGACAGAAAATTTGCAACGGTAGGCAGCGCAGCCGGTCTGGATCGGTACGAAGTGTTTTCAGATCAGAAGAGTTTGAGCAATGTCGTAGATGAAGTAACATTAACGGATGCTCAATACAAAGCCTTACTTGATGGAAAGGGAAATGAAAAGCTGGCAGAATGCAAAAGAATCTGTGTGTTTGACAGCTCCATTGATAAGAATGCGAACCGGAAATACAAAGAGGACTATGATCTTGGGGACATCGTGACAAACATCAATAAAAAATGGGGCGTCAAGCTGGATACCAGGATCGAAGAAATAGAAGAGGTCTATGAAGACGGAAACGAAAAGATCAATGTGGTGTTCGGTGATGAAGCGCCGACGCTGATTGACAAAATAAAACAATTAAGAAAGGGGTGATCAAATGGCAGAACAGAGTGGGATTTTCCCATCAGTAAACGGCGATAGGAGGTATTTTACAAGCTTTTTTGCTGAGTATTTTGCCGACTTCATCAGTAACGGGATCTATCCAAACCCATCAACGCAATGTCAGGTATTGGCCAATAACGATATGACTGTGACACTTAAGCCTGGGAATGCCTATATCAATGGATACAGGTACAAGAATGACAGTGATTTAATATTGAGCATAGACAATGCGGATGGTGTTTTAAAACGGATCGACAGGATTGTATTGCGGCATACGGTATTGAACCGGGAAATTAAGGCTTATGTGAAAAAGGGAACATTTGCCAGTTCACCAGTAGCACCAGCGTTGCAGCGCGATGCAGATGTGTGGGAGCTGGGTGCTGCGGATGTTTACGTTGCAAATGGGGCTGTGAGTATTTTCCAAGGAAATATAACGGATTTGCGGTTAAACAATACATATTGCGGAATCGTTCATGGTGTTATTGACAAAGTGGATGGAGAAACCTTGTTCATTCAGTTTCAGGATTTATTTAATACGTGGTTAGATACATTAAAAAATGTTCTCGATGGCGATACAGCTGGTAATCTATTAAATTTAATTAATAATAACACATCAGATATAACTGTTCATACGACTGCAATCGGTAATATTCAATCAGATTACATAAGGCAATCCGGTTATGGGATAACAGCCGGGACAGCAAATACATATGCGTTGACATTAAGTCCAAATCCAACATTAACGGATGGATTATGCATAACTGTAAAAATCAATGTGACCAATACTGGAGCATCGACTTTAAATGTCAACGGATTGGGGGCAAAACCAATCACAAACAGTTATGGAACAGCGATGACTAGTGGTGATCTGGTATCTGGGAATGCCTATACTTTACGCTATAACGGTACCAGTTATGTTATTCAGGGGGCTGGGGTTACGGCGACAGAAAAAACAGCGTGGAACGGAAAAATTGACAAGTCTGTTTTAACTGCAGCAGGCGATATTATCTATGCAACCGGAGCAGCTACGCCTGCAAAACTCGCAAAAGGCACGACTGGACAAATTCTTTCAGTTGGTGAAAGTGCTCCTGTTTGGATAGATAATGTATGGTCAAAAATATCGGATACAACATTGACTGCAGAATCATCATTGATTAATTTAACGGTTCCAACCGGGTATAAGCATCTAAAATTGATTATGGTTGTCGCGAGTACAGCTTCAAGTGGTTACTACGATGCTAACATTAATTTCAATGATGATTCAACAGCGGGTAATTACAAATGGTTATGTGAATTTCGCTATAACCGCACTACCATTGGTGCTGAAAATGACAGCTCTGCGAGTATTGCTAATAAGATGCCGATTATGCTAGGTGTAACGCCCGGGTATAGTGTCCCATTTGCATCTTATGAGGTCGATATATCAAATATATTAGGTAAGTACAAAGACGTAAAAAGCATTGGTGGAAGCCCGGCTTATGCATCCCTTAGTCAGTTAGTTGGGGCCTGGAAAAACAATACTAACGAAATATCAAAAATAACAATTGGAATATCTGGTTATGCATATATAACAGGTTCGAGATTTTTGTTGTTAGGAATGAGGTAAAAAATGGCGTATATAACAGACGAAAAAGGGAAATGGTTGGTTGACGATAACGTCAGCATTTTAATCGAACCATCGGCAGAATATGCAGCAACGCGTGAATCAGAAATAAAAGCCGCTGAAGAACAGAAAATGCTCGATAGTCTAATCCCAACTGAAAAAGAAATTCTGATGGCAGAAATTGGAATTCAAACCATTCAAATTCTAACGGAAGGAGGATTATTAGTATGACAGCATTACAAAAACGTTTAGTCAATGCCTATGCCACCCTGGTTATGGCAGGAAGAAAAAAACTTGAAGAAGTGCCGGAAACAGAGTGGGAATTGAGCGATGGCACAAAAACAACGCTTAGAGCGGAAGTTGAAATTGAAATCGCAAATCGGGAAGTAGCAGCTTTATCATAGGCTGTTTTTTTATTTGCAAAAAATGACATTGAAAAAGAATCACAGGAGGGTGGAATTGGGAGCGGAAACGGCGTTTGATCTGGCAGTAAAGGTAGTGGGAGGGGTTCTCGTATTATTAACATTTAAAGCAAAGATATGGCCACCGGTCATTGAGTGCTTAAGAAAAAAAATTATCAAGCCACATGATGATCTGAATAAGCGGTGTGATGAGTACGAAAAAACTCAAAAGATTCTGATCGCCGGACAATTGGCGATACTCCATGATCGAGTATACCAGGCCTGTAAACATTACATCGAACAGGAAAGTATCGATGTGGAAGATATGAAGAACCTGGAACATCTTTACAATGCTTATACGGCCATGGGCGGTAATGGAACATGTAAACAGCTCTATGAGCGTGTGTGTGGTCTGAAATTCAAAACAGATTAAGGAGAAACAAGAAAATGAAAGAAAAAATTACGAAAATTGCGGATGCTCTAAGTGGAGTATCCGTTTCTACGTGGGTGGTACTGGCAACGATTCTTTTAACAGTCACAAATGCGATTCTGACAGCGACCGGTCATAATCCGATTGAGGTATCAAATGACCAGTTGTTTCAGTTCGTGTCATGGGTGCTAGTATTTGCCAGTATCGGTTACGGGATCTGGAAAAATATGTCGATCACTAAATCAGCGCAAACAGCGGATGAAGTTCTAAAATTATTAAAACAGGGATTGGTAACGGTCGCTGAAGTTCAACAATATGTACAACAGGTCAAAGAAAAGCAGAACACATCAGCGGATCAGAGTATCAAGACAATAGCCAATACAAAAGAGGGCCAGTAATAATGAAAGCAATAGATCTCAGTTACTGGCAGCGGGAAACAGATTGGAGCCAGGTCAGTGGAATTGACCTGGTCATCCCACGTACTGGCTATGGGCTGGAAAATGACAGCTATTATGATTATCATACCCAGGGGGCGTTATCACTGGGGCTTCCAGTAGGAGCATATCATTATGCTTTGGCTAATACGGTTGAAGGAGCCAGGGAAGAGGCCCGGTTTGTTCTTGTGAGAATCAAAGACTATCCAATCACCTGGCCAGTTTATTATGATCTGGAAGAAGCGGAACTGATGAATGACAGCTTGACAGATCGGGCCGTGGCGTTTTGTGAAGTGATCGAAGCAGCAGGATATAAAGCCGGGATCTATGGAAGTCTGAGCTGGCTCAGAGCCATGGATTACAGCCGGATCAGTAAATATTCAATCTGGTGTGCTCAATATGATTATGAATACTGCAGTTATGAGCATCCAATTGATTTGTGGCAGTATTCTTGTACGGGATCAGTGCCCGGAATACCAGGTGATGTGGATTTGAACGAGTGCTACAAAGATTACCGATCAGGAACCGCAACGCCGCTTCCAGTGGATCACACAGCAGCCATTGCCCAGGGAGACAGCACATTTCCGGAAATATTGAGCACTGCAGAGCTGCAGCGGATGTTAAATCTTTTGAATTTCGAGATACTGACAGTGGATGACAATTTCGGATCGATGACGGAATCAACAGTGAGAACCGCCCAGGCCGGATACGGAATAGATGTTGATGGGATCCCGGGGCCGGTAACATACGGCAAACTTTGCGGGCAGGTGGCAGCAGTTCAGACCAGGTTAAACGAATTGGGCTACTCAGTGGCCATAGATGGAAGACTGGGACGATCTGGAACGGAAACAACCGATGCCGTTGGGAGGTTTCAGAAAGATCATGGATTGACAGCGGACCAGATTGTCGGGTCACAGACATTTGCAGCCATGTTCAATGTTCAACCTGCAGCACCGGCAGAAACACCAACAGTCATTACGGATCCTGCATTGCCAGAGGGCTTTGATCCGCATCAGCAGGTGACAGCACATTTCAATATGTTTGAGTTTTCCTGTGAATGTGTCTGGAATGGTGGCCCTGGTTATTGTGACGGGTTCCCGGTGCAGCCACACCCAATGTTAATTCTGAAGCTGGAAGAGGTAAGGCAGGAAGCCGGGATTCAAATGTCAATCAGCTCCGGGATCCGGTGTCAGCAACTCAATGCAGACGTTGCCGGCGTTCCGGACTCTTATCACATGCTGGGAAGAGCTGCAGACGTGCCGGTTTATGGGGCTAATGGAATTACTGTTTCCGAACTGGCAGCGATCGGGCGGAAGCATGGATTAAAAACGATTGAGTACCAGGAACAGAGTTTTGTTCATTTTCAATGGAATGATTAAATTTGCCACCATTCGGGGTGGTGTTTTTTACGAGGGATTATTCAGACGTGATATGTTCGGACGGAGCCGGACAGGAAGGAGGGGTCATGCAATTATCGGGAACAAACATAACCATGATAAGCGGTGATTCGGAGACAATAACAGTTTCCACTGTAGACACAAATGGAGGTCCACTGGCTTTGGTTGCCGGAGATAAAATCACATTCTCAGTCAAGAAATATACATCCGATGCGGTACCAACCATCGAGAAAGTAATTACTGAATTTTCAGATGGTGAAGCTATCATCGAATTGACCGCCGTCGATACAATTAATCTGTCTGGCGGGTACATCTATGATATCCAATTGGATAGGGCAGATGGCACAGTTACGACGATTGTCAAACCGTCAACGTTCACGGTGCAAAAAGGGGTGACGACATGATCGAGATTAAAGGCGTCATTACCCCGGAACTAAAAATAACGACCCAAATTTTAGGATCAGGGCCGCGGGGTGAAAAAGGCGAAACAGGGCTGCAAGGCGTTCAAGGCATACCTGGCATACCAGGTCCACAAGGTGAACCAGGGATTCAGGGCGCACCGGGACCACAAGGCATACCGGGGGAACCGGGTGTTCAAGGTGTTCAGGGCATCCCCGGAATGCAAGGAGAACCAGGGATTCAGGGGCCGCAGGGTATACCCGGCCCTCAAAACCTGCATGTGGGTAGTGGTAACCCTAATTTTGAATGTGCCGGTTTATGGGTTCAAAAATTACCAAACGGAAATTACACAATATGGGTAGAGGACGGTGAGTAAAGATGGCATTAGAAAATTTATTTGGTGAGTTAGCCACGGATGAAAAACTGGAATTAGTGAGATTATTGATTAACAGTATTGACGGAAAATTGAACTTAAATGATGACGGGAGAATCAAGGTAGCCTCCATGCCAGCAAATTATGATTTGCAATATGCTGATATTACAGCAATTGGTCAAACATTTGCGTTTCCCGTAGATAATATATCCAATATTGTACTGCAAGCTGTTGCGTACCCAACTGTTGCCGGTCATACCGCATATTTT
Source organism: uncultured Lachnospiraceae bacterium (assembly GCA_964510565.1). GTDB lineage: Bacteria > Bacillota > Clostridia > Eubacteriales > Eubacteriaceae > Acetobacterium. The sequence continues at coordinate 70,488 of CAZEBY010000003.1, forward strand.
GAGGCGAGTCTAAACAGTACAGATGGGGTTGATGGGAACTGGTTTGGCATACAGGCGGCAAGGACTAATGCGAATACAGTTGAACTATTTACAGGATCGACCTCACTTGCGGTAACGCCATCATATGGCTGGGAGTTGTCAGTGAATGCGTATAAATGGGTGCGTGTGAGATGCTCAGCACATACAAGCGGGACAATGAGATGGTATGCTCAGGCTGGCTCTTATGCAACTGAACCAATCCCAATTAGTCAGTCAACAACAGCTTCTATCGGTAGTATTGTTAATACCTTATACTCTGATTCAACCACAAACTTAGCGCCATCAGCGGTGTATACCGGTTCTTCCAGAGATTCCGGATCTACGAATACACATTCGAGATTCGTGGCCAGATCTTTTTCAGATCAGGCTGGAAATCTTTTGGTCCAAGATAGTACTGATGGTACAACTTGGCGAAATGTAAAAAGTGTGGCAACATCACAAAATGTTATGGCCGATTTAGATGTAGAGATAGTTTCCAGATATCACAGAGTGTTGTACACAAATGGATCAACCGCGACGACTGTGTTACGAATTACCAGCGCTCTAAAAAAGATTTAAGGAGGTACAAAATGATTGAAGGAATAGCATTTATCAAATGCCCATGTGGCGCCGCTTTTCAAGAAGTAGTAGAAATTGTCAACGAAGAAACGGGAGAAATTACTTACGATTGGGATGAAGCCGCTACCGCCCAAAAGTACAATGAGCATGTAGCAATATGTGATTTTTATAAGTGATTCACGGCCACCTTCGGGTGGCTCTTTTTTTGTTGCAAAGAAAAAGCCCAGGTTAAAGGGCTGATCTAATATATTCGTCAATAAATTTTCGAAGTTCGGTGACGGGGCTTTTTACGAGGTAAATACTGTACAAACAAAAACCGTTTCCGTAAAAGAAAGGTTGTTCGATTTCACGGGTGAAGCCTCCACCAATGTGAAATAAAAGCAACTTGCTTAACAGCTGATTAGCAATAATCAGCTGTTTTTTTGTAGGATAAGGTGTTGAATTAATATTTTCATATGGGATGGCATTAAGAAGATGCCCCCTCTTATCAGTATAAGTTAGAATCAGAATGTGATATAATATATAACCTAAAATAAGTGAAAAAAGGGGCTGTGAGTGTGAAAAACAGAACATATATTGCCATAGATCTGAAAAGTTTTTACGCTTCAGTGGAGTGTATCGAACGTCAGCTTGATCCACTGACCACAAACTTGGTGGTGGCCGACGCTGCGCGAACAGAAAAAACCATTTGCCTTGCGGTATCGCCGCCCCTGAAAACCCACGGTATTTCCGGTAGAGCAAGGCTGTTCGAGGTAGTGCAGAAGGTGAAAGAAGCCAATGCTCAGCGACAGCGAAAGGCGCCAAATCGCATTTTTACCGGTTCCTCTTATGATGATTCAGAACTTAAATCATCACCGCAACTGGAAATGGATTACATCGTAGCCCCGCCTCGCATGGAGCTGTATGTTGATTATAGTACACGTATTTACAATGTATATCTCAAATATATCGCTCCTGAAGATATTCATGTGTATTCCATCGATGAGGTTTTCATGGATGTGACAAATTATCTGAATACCTACAAGCTGACTGCTCGTGAACTGACCATGAAAATCATTCGGGATGTATTGAAAACCACGGGCATCACAGCTGCAGCGGGCATCGGTACAAATTTGTATCTCGCCAAGATTGCTATGGACTTCGGAGCCAAGCATGTCAAACCGGATAAAAACGGTGTACGTATTGCAGAGCTTACCGAGATGAGTTATCGTCAATCCCTATGGGGCCATCGACCGCTGACCGATTTCTGGCGAGTAGGCAAGGCTACCGCCAAAAAGCTCGAGGCCCACGGTCTCTTTACTATGGGCGATGTGGCCAGGTGTTCCCTCGGGAAAACAGGAGATTTCTATAATGAAGCCCTGCTCTACAAGCTGTTTGGCGTAAATGCGGAGCTACTCATCGATCATGCCTGGGGCTGGGAACCATGCACCATTGCAGATGTTAAAGCCTATAAGCCAACCACCAACAGTATTAGCTCCGGCCAGGTCTTACAGTACCCCTATCCCGTCGATAAAGCCAGGCTCATCGTAAGGGAGATGGCCGATCTTCTGGCCTTGAATTTGGTTGACAAGCAAATGGTAACGGATCAGTTGGTACTAACAGTCGGTTATGACATCAAAAATTTGCAGGACTCAGAGCTCAGGCAATCTTATAAGGGTGAAGTCACCACAGACCACTATGGCCGGCAGCTCCCTAAACATGCCCACGGCACCGAGAATCTTTGCAGGCACACGGCCTCGTCCAAGTGCATAATTGATGCGGTTACAATGCTCTTCGACCGCATTATCGATAAGCGACTGTTGGTGCGCCGAGTGAATATAACCGCAAACCATGTCATCGCCGAAACATCTGCGCCCAAAGCTGCTTCATACGTACAACTCAACCTTTTTACCGATTATGCTGCCTTGGAAAAGCAGCAGGCAGCGGAAGAAGCAGAGCTTGAAAGAGAGAAAGAGATGCAAAAATCCATCCTGGACATTAAGAAAAAATTTGGCAAGAACGCAATCCTCAAAGGTATGAATCTACAAGAGGGAGCTACCACCAGGGATCGAAATGATCAGATCGGAGGACATAAAGCATAATGGGTTCATATGATGACATTATCCATCTGCCTCATCACGTTTCATCTTCCCGCACTTCTATGCCAATTACCGATCGAGCGGCGCAATTTTCGCCCTTTGCAGCACTTACTGGACATGGGGCCGCTATCGTAGAAACAGCGCGGCTCACACGGGAGCGCAAGGAGCTTACTGAGGATGCCAAAGCAGATATTGAACTGCGGTTGAATCTGCTGACCAAACAGATTGCCAGCCGGCCCCAAGTTTCCATCACATACTTTCAGCCGGACGAGATGAAAGACGGCGGCAGCTATATCACCGTCGCTGGTGTAGTCATAAAGATTGATGTTTACGATCATATAGTTGTGATGCAGGACAAAATCAAAATTCCTATAAATAATATCTTTGAAATAAATGGGGAATTGTTTGCGGGGCTGGACTGAGTTATATGCTTTGCAGCTCTGGCTGATTCCAGTACAAATAGAAATTTATTGTACCGATATCAAAATAAAGTCGATTATATTGAAGAATTATTCATCAACCTCTGGAACTACCTGGTAGCTCATACGGAAGAAATAAAACCGAGCCACGATGTTTTGAAAGATTATCGGGCAGGGGAACAAAAGAGTTTGTTAAGGTGTATAGAACGATAGAAGAAATCAGGCTGGAGGTGATAAGACATACATTGGCTCACTTTTGCATCGATGAAAATAGTGAAGTAGATGTGATTTTTAGTGTAGAGTAAAAGTTTGAATAAAAGATTAAATGCTCATAAATGTGTAAAGAAAAATAAATATTTAATCTAAATATTTACAGCGAATCATCGTTATGATTTGCTGTTATTTTTTTTGCCCAAAAATCAATTAATACCTTGAAATCGAATGCAATCAAGCTTAAAATTAAGTATAAATATAAAGGATACAATTTGAAAAATTCTACTTCAAAAGCTGTGGAAGATAGTCAGTGTTGCAATTAAAGCAATAAGATATGTATTTAAGAGAAGCTGTAAATAATGTTTTGGCCCTTAAAATTATAGGATATTTAAAGAGAAAAAGTGCGCTCATTATTTTTGATATACATTCAGAGAAAGGGGAAACAATGTTTTTATTTGAAGATGCACAATATGACCGTTTCTTTAATCCGCTATGCTGTAAAAATCGGAGACTTTATTATGAGTGTATTTTAAAGATCATCGAGACATCAAAGCAAGTGTCACTACTTTATGAACAAGATGTCAGAGATAGCCTGATCCTTTATCTTCGAAACAGTAACATTTCTGTTGATCAGGAGGATGACATCTTCAATAACAATCGGACCGAAAGTGAAAACGCCAGTGCAATTTTAAAATATTTTCGGGATTGCAGCTGGATCTCTGAACCGGAAATCGGGCGAAATGGTGATAATATTGCGACTGTAACACCCTATTGTCGAAAGTTGATCGATGCGATTGAACGCATTTTCAAACGCGAAACCCGCGGCGACTTAACCAATCACATCTTTTCAATTTATGACACTTTAAAATCAGCCTTAGAACGTGATCATGGTCGGACCATTCGACCTTATTCTAATATCCTATTACCGCTTCTTGATAGTGTTTCTGATTTGAAAAGCGAACTATTTAGCTTAAAAGACAGTATACGGACGATCATGCGAATCATCATCGATATTTCAGAGGTCAACAAATTTGGCCAGTTTTTCATCAAAGACGAAATGCTGAATATCTTTTTCAAGGATTACTTTTTTATCAAAAGGGATGGCTTGATTCCTGGATACGTTGCTGAAATAGAAAAAATGCTGAGACAGGTTGTTAATATAGACGTATATGACAAAATGATCAGTGAATATGAGAGTCTGAAAAATGTTGACTCGTATCAAGCTAAGGTGGTAATCGATAGCCAATTTGATGTCATCAGAGATTTTATTTATCATGACTATGCTCATGAAATGGATTATATCGATAAAAAAATCAATAATTATTACAACCTCTATTCAACGCGAATGCTAATGGTTTTAAGTAACAATACTAATATCCAAACCTACTTAAATGACCTGCTAATGCACCTTAAAGATATGGATAAAGAAAACAGACAAAGGGCACTTTCTCAAATATCTGAAGGATATCACCTTTTGTCTTACCAGTACATTGGGCATAAATCTATTGAGAGAAGACGCAAGCGCAATCCCAATATCAAACGTGGGGCAATTATTCCTTCTATTTTAACTGAGGAAGAAAAAATAAAAATGACTCAGGACGTTTTAGAAAACAAGGACCGATATAGCGTTGACAAAGTTGCCCATTACTTTAAGAATTTGCTTCAGGATCGGAATTGCCTTACCACCAGCGAAGTAAAAATTAAAAACAAGGATGATGTATTAATGATGGCATCCAGTATTATCTATTCAAATTCAAACGATTTCCCTTATAGCGTCAATTTTTTGGATGGAATGATTGAAACCGATTTTGCTAGTGTCAGCGATATTTGTGTAAAAAGGAAGACTGAAGAAAATGAGTGATATTAAACTTGAAATTTCAATAAAAGAAGATAATATCGATTTATTTAAACGGTGCGTTCGGAAACTCCTAGATTCGACGTTTATTGTCGGTGAAAAGGACGAACGACTTTATAAATTTATCGCTAGAGAATCGAACAGGCAGGATATTTCCGACTATTTAAGAATGGCCGGTTTTGATGTACTAGTTGATACAAATGTCAAAATTGCTATGCTTAAACCTTATGAAGCGGATCTTGAAGTAACGGGGCTTAAAAGAAGTAATGTTGTCACCTTTACAACAGAGCAGTACCATCTGCTATTAGTGCTCTGGTCTGTGTATTTGGAAAACCTCGGATATAACGAAGAAAATTTGGTTATGCGCGGCGATCTGATTGACAAAATTAAAGCTTATGCTGTTGATATTGATAAACGTAAATTGTCGACAGCTCTGGCACTGTTTAAAAAATACAGTTTAGTCAATTTCGATGAGAAGGATAAGAGAGAAGAATCCATTATTACTTTGTATCCGTCACTCCAATTTGGATGGGATATTGTCCAGTTTAAAGAGTTATCGGCACAATATTTAAGTGATGTGCCGTCATACGAAGACACCGAAGATGGTCTACCCGACGATCCGGATGAATACATAGATGAAGAACAGATCGAAGATATGGAGGAAGAATGATTAAGTTAAAAGCCGTTCGGCTGATTAATTGGTATGGTTTTAACAACGTCACGATGCCGATTGGGGACTTTACATTAATTGCCGGCCAAAACGGAAACGGAAAATCTGTGTTACTGGATGCTATCAAATATGCGTTATATGGAGATACGGTGTTTAACAAATCAACGGAAAATACCGGCAGTCGAACACTGCCTTCTTATACTCGAGGTTTTAAAGATGCTACATCAGGTACCTGTATCCGGCCTGCCGATCAATGGCCAACGATTATCACGCATATTGTACTGGAGATGTTTGAAGAAGCGATGGAGAAAAGTTTCGTCCTTGGTACCGTTATTGAAACTAACCTTACCAATAATACTAAAACAAACCGGTATATTATTGAAGAAGTTAATCTCTGTGATTTAGAACACACCTATGTCGAAGATGACGACCTTATGTCCTATAACGGTAAGGAACTTCAGAAAAAATATAGTTTCAAGTTACTGGATGCCACGGAGGGAACCGTCAAGTTTATGCAGCGAACCGGTTTGAGACTCAGTGAATCACAACTTAAACCATTTCGCAGGAAACTGCGCAGTATTATGTCCTATGATCCGAATTCCAAAATTGATCAGTTTATTAGAGAAAGTGTTCTTGAACCAAAAACTGTGGATTTCTCTAAATTAATTGAAGCCAATAACAACATCGATTCATTGAAGATGACCTTTGAAAAAATCGATGATGAAATTAAGGAACTCGAAACTATTAGTGCCTTATATGAAAGTCTACAGAATATCAAAGACCGAATCTTTTCTGATGATGTTAAACTGGCGCATATTAAATCGCTTGAAACCCAAGCAGTCATAGATGATGCAAAGCATCTAATTGAAGTAGCCAGCCAGCAGTTGGTGGTGGATGAAGACCGCCTTAAGCAAATTAACGCTGAAGACATCGATCTCAGAAATAAGCTTGAGAAGGTCAATGATAGTTTAAAGGAAATGGACTGTACTAAAGCAATTGACGCAGCTCAGGACCAGATCAGTCAGCTGGCCAATCAGAAAGACAGTTTATTGCATGAAAAAGATCGGTTAGCGACTTTCCAGCAAAAGTTGTTTGAATTGATTGAGTGGCTTAAAAACCGCAATATTGAGATCCCTAAACATGATGTTTTATTGTCACTCACATCCGATCAACATACTGCCGCTCAGAAGCAGGTTGCTGTTGATGCTTTTTTAAATGTGATCAACGATGAACGCGATGCCTTGATTATCATTATTGATGAATTAAAAAATCATATCGAGAAAAATAATCAGGAACAAAACAGGCAAAAACGGTTAATCGACGACTATAAAGCCAAAAAGACTGTTTTTTCAGACATTCCTGACTTCGTTGCTTTAAAATCGGAAATAAACAAAACCTTTAAAAATAATGGCATTCAATCTGAAGCGAAATTTGCCTGTGAGTATGTCAAAACACTTATTAATGAAGATTGGCGAGATGCTATTGAGTCTTTTCTAGGCCAGAGACGATATACCATTCTTGTTGATCCAGAACATTACACTATTGCCGATGATGTTTTAAACCACACCAAAAACAAATACGCGCGTTTATTTAATACAAAGTTGCTGATGAATAAGCATATGCGAATACCCGAGGAAAACTCAGTCGTTCATTATCTGGAGATCATTAATCCAGTGGCCAAACGGTACTTTGACTATCAGCTGGGACGTATTCATGCAGTTGATATAAACGAAGTTCGAAATTTCGAAGACGCTCTTTCGAAGGAAGGCCGAGTATCTGCTTCAATGAGCAGTTACTTTCTTGACTTCAACCGAATCCGGTCTTACAGCTTAGGCCAGGAAACCATCGACTTAAACCGGGTGCGAGCAGAAAAAAAGTTGCAATTGATCAGCCAGGAAATCAATGAATTGTTTGGAAGAAAACGCCAATACGAAAGTGCTAAAAGTTATTTGGAAACCGCATTGAAGTTTTTTGATAAATATAATTACGATGCTAACCAAAAATACGATGATATTTTAATACGCTATAATGCGGCTTGTGAGGAACTTAAACGATTGAAAAATGCCCAGCAGCATAATCAGGAATATATTACGTTAATACAACTACTTAAGCAGTATGAAGAAGAACGCGTGTCTAACAATAATTATCGTCAGGATATTTACAAGTCACAGGCAGAAATGAGAACGCAGCATGAAACGAATGTTGATAAAAAGAAAATAGCTGATAATGATTTTAAAGAGTGCATGAGTCAGATGGCAGTGTATCAGCAACATAATTATGAACTGTATGAAGCAGCTATTGCTAACTGTAATAAATGGATACTTAAAGGTAAAACTGGGGATGGTGGTCCATATGGAGATCGAAGTCGTAGAGATCGAGAACTAAGAGACGCGGACAAAGGGCTGCATGCTGCTCAGTATGCTTACAACTCAAAAAGACCGGCTGATAACCGACTGGAAATAGGTGAGGACCAGTATGCTGCTTATGAGGAAAGAAAGAATCAGATTTGGATTGATGACTATCAAGAGATCATTTCTAAGCTGGCGGTGCAGACGAAACGCTATGAAGAAATTTTTAAAAACGAATTTGTTCTGACTGTCTTAAAGTCCTGCGATAGCGCACAAGATGATTTGAAACTCATCAATGCCGAACTTTCAAGACTAAGATTTACTTCGAAATATGAGTTTGAAGTAAAGTTTGTCAAAGATGGATCAGCATATGAAAAAATTCTTGAATACGCGAGGTTTCTAAAAGAGCGTGAAGCTTTAGGACTTACCAGCAATCAAACTACATTATACCTGCCCGAATCTGCAACCTATACGGACGAAATGGGTGCTGAGCTGGAAAAGGATATCCATAGCATTATTAACCAGATAATTGCCAGCAATGATAAGGAAGAAATAGAAAAATACGCAGATTATCGCAATTACATGACTTATGAGATTCTGATTACCAATGATGTTTTAACCAAAGCAAAATTGTCAAGACAGTCTGGCTATAACTCCGGTGCTGAAGTACAAATTCCGTATTTGCTGATTTTATTATCGGCAATTCTAATGGTTTATAATAATAAGCTTAATTCAACGAGACTGGTGTTTATCGACGAGCCATTTGCGAAGATGGACGCTTCAAATGTCAAGATCATGCTTGATTTTATGAAATCACAAAAGCTCCAGATGGTATTTTGTGCTCCGGATAAAACGGAACTCATCGGAAACGAATGTAATGTCATTCTGCCGGTATTAAAAACAAGTGCTGATTCAATTGAAATTGGTATTATTAAATTCAAGGATGTGGTTTATGAACAAGTGGGATGAAAAAATACTGAAGATATTGGTAGATAAATATCGGAATAGCAAAAAAGATAGTAACACCAATAAGGTCACTAAGAGAACTCAGGTTAAACCTGAAATGCTCTACAAAAATTATTATGCAAACGACGGTGACTACGATATCATCTCAGCGATTAATGATGAAGTCGAAAACCTCTCTCAACTGGGCTTTTTGACCTATGAACGTGAGAAATTCGGCACATCCATAATATCCATTTATCTGGTTGATGATCAAATCGACCAGGTTGAAGATTATTTGCATAAAGAGTTTTCTTTTATACCAAAACGAGTAAAGAAAGACGTACTACTTGCTACTATTGAGCAGTACCGGAATGCATCAGATATTTGCAGACAGGAGTGTGATAGATTACAGAAGCAATTAACTGAAACAAACAAAATACCGCCCAACTATGAACTGATTCCTAAAATATTGGATGCTGTCGCTTTTATAGAGAATAATCAGACCGACCTTTATGTACGCGAAGTCTCTATGAAGGTATATGGTGATTCTAAATATTTTGAAGAAAACACGCTTAAGCCTGCCTGCCTGATGATTCGAAAATATAAAGATATACCATGTGAATCTGATCAACAAATTGATGAAATTTTGGTTAAGTACTCTATAAGTAAAGAACCACTTAAATTCTGTATTAAAGGTAACTACCGACTGATCATTAATGGAAAAGAACTAGATTTAAGTCTTTTGCCAGAAGGGATTGAACTTAATACAGAAAGCCTTAATCGCATAGAAAAAATCTGTATTGATGCCCCCAAATTTATGACGATTGAAAATAGAACTTCTTATTTGCGATATTCCGCTGATGATAGCGTTATTTTTTTCCTAGGTGGCTATGCACACCGGCACCAGCGCGATTTTATAAAGAAGGTTGATGCTGATAATCCAGACTTGCAATTTTTGCATTTTGGAGATATTGATGCCGGCGGCTTTTGGATACATCATAACCTGTGTGACATCACTGGCGTTGATTTCAAACTGTTTTGTATGTCACAATTTGAATTGTCTCAGCCTCAATACAGCAGTTGTCTTCAGCAATTAACTGACACCGATGTTGTGAGATTACAAGAATTAAAGAATATGGTCGAATATACAGATACAATCCAGTATATGCTCCATCACAACGTAAAACTTGAACAGGAAATAATCAGTTTAGATCTGATGCAATCTGAATCTTAAAAGATTAGCTAGATTTGAAATACTTTGATATTAGATATGCAGAGGTCAGGCAAATTTGTAACACTTTGAATAGATATTTTTATTAATCCATCATGCTTAAATGGAGCAATATATTGTGAACTGACATTAAATGTCAATAATCGCACAATTATGCCATATTTGACTAATTAGACCTAAATTTTGATTTGAAAGGTGATGATTCTATTGGTTTTTGATATTAGAACCGAAGATTCAGCTAAAATATTTTTAGAGAGTTTCTTCAATACGACAATAAGCACGCTTATTGAAATGTATAATAAAGATTCTGAATTTTTTTGGAGTTTAAATGATGATTTAATTAAATCGAAAAATATTTTTGGTCAAAAATTTGTTGTTATGCATTATACTTCGAGTTTAAATAAATGTGATTGCATAAAACAAAATGGCATAAATAGTTTGCAATGGGCATTAACAAAAGAAACAGAATTAAAAATGTTTTTAGCGAGCAGTGATGTTCGTTTTGATTTAAAAAATAAGGAACTCTATTTTAATAAAGAAAAATATGATATTGATTATCATAAGTATCAGGGTAGACATGATTTAAATAAATCAGAAGAAGTATTACGAAAAATATCGCGTAAAATCTATTCAGACTATTCAATTAAGGATACTTTTATAAAGATAAGCAATCAAGAAATGACTATCAAAGACTCGAATTTTTGATGAATATTTCTAAATTAAATACCGTCCTTTGGGATACTGAGCATAAATGGATCGAGGAAAGTAAACGCTATATTGTTAACTTTATAGCCGATTTAGAGCAAATTCAGCTCATATCGTTTGAAATTAATAATTGTGTTTTTTATAGCCAAGAAGAAAAAGCAATGATTATAAAACAATGGATGATAGAAAATGCAATCAGTCGAATCCCTGAATTTTCATCTTATAATTCAAGTGATGTAATTGCATATATTGAATCATCTACATCAATTTGCCCAGAGAAGATCAAAGAAATAATTGAAATTTAACTGAATTTATTTAGGCTAATGACTAAAGGATTTGTAGGTTTTATTTTTCAGGAGGTGTTTGTAATGTTAACTATCGAGGAATACATTGGTAAATTAAAAAGGACCAATAAAATTAATGAATTTGATTATTCAAAACAATCTGAGAATATGACCGCTGTTATGAAGTATGTGATGTCCTATTTTAATGAGTACTTAACTATGGAAACATGTGATGCTGAAGAAATAAAATTAAAACAAACTGTAGATAAGTTAGAGAAAGAAATTTCTAACAAATACCCTGAGAGTAAAGATTTTATTCTGGATTTTTATTTGAAACACAAGTTCAGAATATATAGAGCGGTTGATAACTGGCTTAGTGAGTTACCTTGTTTAGATTTTTACTTTTCAGATCAAGATTTTTCTTCTTTGGCAGATTCATTTTGTACAAGCTATAAGCTTAAAGATGTTGATTTAAGTCAATATAACAAAGACATTGCAAGGCTCATGGCTGAAATAAAAAAATATATCACTGAACCACCTAGTGTATCTGAGATGATTCGTCTTGATAATAATCTTGTTTCATGGGTTCGTGAGACATATCGTCAATACGGAGTTAATCTATATACATTTGCATCAAATTTAGCTTATTCATACTACGAGCGATATGTGAAATATGAGCGAAATGAATGGACGGATAGGCACTATCGTATTAACAACTATAATCACAGATATAATGACAACCCATTTGATATTGAACGAATCTATGATGAAAATAAATTTAGACCTTTTCTGGAAAATAAACGTGGTGAGCTTGAAATGTTGGTTATGCATGAATGGCTGTATAACGAGGTGTATGATGATGATTACTGGCCTGAATACGTAAATCTTTGTGTCGCTCGAGGCAGAGTGAGTATTGTAAAAAATGTAAATGCACTTCTGCCTGTGTCGAGTAATAATCTAAATTATCCAGAGGATATCGTATGTTCAACCGAACACATTATAACAACAGACGGCGTTTTGAAAAATCCCCCAAAAGAAGAATACATTTTGAGAGTAAATTCTACGCAGGAAAATTCCACTGTGTGGCAAAACTTCAAGGAAATGACGACGCTTATTGAAAAAATTGATACTTCAATTATAAACTATGGACCGCCAAAAATTCTCGAGTTTACGTCACCATTAAAAACAGCATCATTTGATGAAGAAATTTTCTTTTCATGTTGCTCGTTACTTGAAAAGAAAATGAAGAAGTATTCACATGTGAAAATTGCAATTGTTAACGGCTCAGGAAACCAGAGAACAAAGCCAGTAAGTTATATCAGCACAATAGAGGATATCATAAAATTAAAAGACCAATTGCGTCAAAGGAAAATTCGGTTGCAGTTTTCTATTGATTTTCCACTTTTATTTGCAAGCAAAAGGGATACTAACTATAATCAAAGTGAGATATTCGGGGCATTGATAGAATACAAGAACTCCATTGTGTGTTTGAATATTACAAATGTTACATCAAAAACCCGTAATTGGCCAAAATCTAAAACGATGAGTGATGGGACTGATGTGTTTTATTTAAATAAGTATAGATATCCTATATATGATGACTTTTACTCAATGCTCAGCGTAACGTTTAATGATAATCAACGACGATACTTGATACCTAAGAATATAGCTAACGATGATGAACTGGAAGTACTAGTAGACAATCTCCTACGGAGTGGTTTTGGGTTTTGTTCTGGAGGAAATAGTAATGAATGAAACTCTGGAAATAAAGAAGCTGCGAACAACGCTGTATGATGAGGTTTGGGCTGAGCCAATGACAGCCGTTGCAAAGAAATATGATATGTCCGACAGTGGCTTAAGAAAAAGATGCAAGACATTAAACGTTCCATTGCCACCGAGTGGTTACTGGGCAAAGGTTAAAGCGGGGAAACCTGTTTCTGAAAGACCACCACTTCCACCTTATGTTGAAATAATTTTGAGAAATGGTCAAGATAATACTGATGATGAAGGTGAAATTCACTTAAAGGACAAAAAAATATCGATTGAACTTTTAGATCTAGAGGGTTTGTCAATTGAAGAGTTAGAAATGATGCATGGATTTGATTTGTTTACCCCAGGCTCACTAGAAATTTTTTCTGATTGGTGTAAAAAGACAGTTGTTCCAGGCAGGATCAATACCTATGATGATCTAATCTCTAAACACAAATTAGAAATCGAATACCGTGATATGCGAGATAAAGAATATCCTTTTCGAGATGATTATACTATGATCCAGAAATCAAATGTAAAAATAAAGAATCGAAACAATGAACCGGTATTGCCGATTGAAGTTTCCAACAAGCAGCAAAGCCGTTCGTATAGAATCATTGACACGATAATAAAATCATTCCGAATTCTAAAAGCAAATTTCACAGTAGATCAATCTGATAGAGAAGACAACATTAGCATCACTCTATTAAAAACTAAAGTTACTTTTGAAATGCGCGAGGGTAAAATAAAGCGCCGACGCTTGATCGACCAAACAGAAATTCATGATTTGAGGCCATCATATGAAGCGGTATTCGATGGCAATCTTACATTTGATTTGAAATTATTTGGCGCAGAATATGGAAATAATACACAAAAAAATCGGGAGCGTTTTTTTTCATACATGGATTCTGAAGAAAATCCTTTAGAAAAACAGATTTCGACTATCATTCTTGAAGTTTATGAAGAATGCTGCAACAATGAAATTCTTTACCAACTAGATCGTAAGAAAGAATCAGTAAAGTATGAGCAGCTACAAAAAGAACTACAAGATGAAGAACATGAAAAAAACCTTGTCAAGCAAGAAAAAATAAGACAGGCGAGAAAAGAAGCTTTAGTTAAGAGCGTTGAAGAACATTCAGATAATTGGTCCAAACATGAGAAGTTGCTTAAATATGCTGATGATCTTGAAATTCAGTTGGAAATGATTGATGATAGTGAGACTGTTCAATTAATAGAAGAATATATTCAGTTAGTAAGATTGACTGCTGATAAATTAAATCCATTGAGTCATATTATTCACGAAATGAAAGCAATTAAAAAATAGAATATCTAAAAAACTACTTGACCACTTCAATTAGAGTAAAAAGGAGTAAACATGGCACTTTACAGGCTTAACTATGAAAAAGATGATTTGTCTGATGGCGTATTAGAAAAGGCAGATCGACAAGATATTGATTATGAGAAAGATTTTGAAAATTGGTTAGAAAATAGTCCGCATATCCTTTTAGATAATGAAGAGGATCTAAATATAATTTGGATTGGCAGACAAGTAACTGCTGTGTATGAAGATCGATATAAGTATCCGGATTTAATAGGTATTGATGCTGAAGGAAATGTGGTAATTGTAGAACTGAAGAAAGGAAAAGCGCCAAGAGAAGTAATTGCACAGATTTTGGAGTATGCAGCGTGGGCAGAGCAACTAACGTATGAACAATTAAACATTATAACAATGAAATACTTCGAGAGAAAGAATGAATATTTAGGAATGGAATTATCAGAGATTCACCAGAAAATATTTTATCCTGACGTCGATGAAAGCATATCAATAACGTTCAATAATCGGTTGCGATTATTTATTGTTGCTGAAGAAATATCAAATACAATCAAAGATATTATATTTTATCTAAACAAATTTGGTATAGATATCAGTTTCTTAAAATATGATGTATTTAGCAATGAATCTGGCGAGTATTATATCAGTACTGAAATAGAAGAAGCTAAAACTTCAATGGTAAAATCAACTAAAAATAGCTCAAGCAACAACGTACGTTGGAATGGTGATGAACCTATTAAGATAGTAGTTAAGAATGCAGTTGATACAGTTCTTTCAAAAAGTAGTGATGGTCAATTCACTATGAAAGAAGTTATTGATGCAATAATTACAAAGTATCCGGACTTCAATAAAAGTTCAATTAGATGCCAATTATATTCAGATTGTGTTAACCATAATTCAAGGAAATACTATAAGAGTGGGCAAATGGATTACTATTTTCAAATCCAAGGAACAACTTATAGATTATATGAAAAAATTAAGGATGGCAATTGGAATTCAGAAGGACAGCAGATTATTTAAAATTAGAAAAAATTATTGATTGATATTATAAATTTATCTGCAAAGGAAGGCGATGTACGGGATATTTGAAGGGTAATCCGTCCTTTTATATTTGGGTTCCTCCTTAAGGTAGTCGGTTTTCCTTGTGAATCAGTGGTCAGTTTTAATTGTAAATCAATAGTTGCTGCGGTTGACCGGAAGAATCATGTGCGGTACGTGTGGTCATACCTTGAAAATAAAAACATCAAATCGGCTTCAGGAAAAGGGGCAGAGATATTATGGCTGCATTCAACATCGGACTGGCTATCGCAGAGAAATCAAACCTGAAAACTGCTGCAATGGAACTCGGATATTTATTGAGGATGCCCATCAGCTGTTTATCAATGCCTGGAACCACCTGGTGGACCATCCGAAAGAAACAATCAAGCCAAGCGAGGATGCTTTGAAAGATTATCGGGCAGGTGAGCTGAAGTGTCTGATATCGAGGTATGAAAAGATTGATAAAATCACGCCGGAATTGGTTAAAAGGACATTGGATCACATCTGCGTGGAACAATCATGGTGATTATGAGTAAATAGGAATAAAAAACAGAGAATTTTGTATTAACATTGAACCAATAAATCGGTTTGCTGTTATTTATTTGCAAAATATTTTTGATGCCTTGAAATCGAATGTATAAAAGCGTAGAATGAAGTAAAATTAATAAATACTATATGTTGTGTAATAAAAAATTCAAAATTATAAAAGCATGTAAAAAAAGAGAAAAGGTGAACAGCATGGCCAGTGAATTACAACCACTCTCATTATTATTTCAAAATAAACTATTTAGAATACCGGATTATCAGCGAGGTTATGCTTGGAAGAAATCTCAACTTGAAGATTTTTGGGACGATTTAATTAATCTCCAACCGCAAAGGTATCATTATACTGGTTTGCTCTCACTTAAGGCACTTGATAGGAAAGAAACCGAATCCTGGGGTGATGATCTTTGGATGCTAGCTAAAGGGTTTAAGGCATATCATATTGTAGATGGGCAACAGAGAATGACAACTTTTGTTATTTTTTTAAATGAAATTGTTTCTATATAATGTTCACAAATAGTTGGACACAAAATCCAGAAAATAAGATAAACTATAC